>RECD01000175.1 GCA_007694185.1 Planctomycetaceae bacterium | reverse complement strand
GAAAGGTGGGTGGCACCTTCCGGAGCCTTGGTGGCACCTTTCGGAGCCTTGACAGCCCAGACTAAGCCGCGGTCCTGTCGGTTTGTTGAGCCAGGCGGGGTGGGGCGTCGCTGGGGCCGCCGAGAACCTTTCTCATCCGTTGTTGCCAGCGGCGGGATCGGATTCGTTTTTCGAGTGCCAGGATGTTGCCATGGATAGTCCTGAGCCAGTTGCGATTCGTCCCGCGGATGTTTTTGCGATCGGCGTCGAGCAACGAACCACCGAGACCGATAGCGATCTCGGTGACGGGATTGGGTACGACCGACAGTAACCTCAGTCCCGACTCCCAAGGGTGTGACCAATCTTCATCGATTGGCCGGAAGATCGCTTGGCGTTGCAACAACGCGGCGGCGACTGCGGCCCGGATCAGGTAGGCGACGCATCCCGAGGTGGGATATTTGTGATAGACAAATTCGGTTTGGTTCACCCTGCGACTGCAGACCACCGGTTTGGTGCTGAAGTCGAAGAACTTAACGACATCCCACCGCGAGGCGATCAGCGTGGCATTGTCGATCGCATGCAGCAGAGCCGGTCGGTCGACGACTGAGAAATCGTCTTCGAAGACCAACGCCATGTCGTGTCCGTCGTCGAGCATTGTCTCCCAGATTTTGCGATGGCCGTGGTAGCAAGAGACCTCGCCGGGCGTCATCGATCGTTTCATTCTCGCCAGGTTCCGCCAAGGCGAATAATGGCCAGACCCGTGCTGATTACCGGGCGGAACACCGATGACGAACTTCCATTCCAAAGGGAGATGCGCGAACTGTTGATGAGCATTTCGGCGTCTTGCGCCATTGACAGGGTCCATGGTCAAGACGTAGCAGGGAGGCCGGTTTGTGTTCATGGGCGGGCTTACGGCTGTGTCTTCGCGGGGGGCGACGCTACCAGCAGTCATTACCAGGTGATTCGAGATCCTCGCAATGCGATTAATGCAGTTAGTGGTTCGCTGCCCGTGGCCACCCCAGTCGGGGGGCGACTTTCGGGCTGCGACGTTGGCCGATCAGAACGTTGCCACGGATTTCGGTTCGCTCGGACTGGCCGGCTCGACCGTGGGCGACTGTCCGGCAGCGATCCAATTTGAACCGCTCCAGAGCTTCTCAGGAGGCAATCCTTGGCGGGCGTTCGATCGGGCCTGCCCGACCTGCCTCGCGTTGTCGTCCGCGACGCTTGATGAGATCGATAGCTGGGTCGATCGATTTCGGCCTGACACCGTAGTCTTGGAGGGTGTCGCGTGGGGACCGGCCTTGACGCGGCTGAAATCTCGCGGCATCGCCACCGTGTTGAACATGCACAACATCGAATCGGCGCTGTATGAACAGCAGTTGCGGGCCGCGGCCTGGCCGAAGCGAATGCTGCGTCGGGTAACGTCCCGGCGACGGTTGGCCGCGGCACGAGCTGCCGTCCGCGCGGCTGATCGCGACCTCAGCCGACTCGCCGATCGAGTTTGGGTCTGTTCCGCTGACGATGCGAACGTTTTGCACGCGTTGGGGGGGAGGGCGGACGATGTGATTGTCAACCCGATTCCCGATGAAGCTTCGCTTGACGTACCGATATTCGGGGCTCGCTATGAGAATCCGGTCCCGGTATTCATCGGCCAACTCTGTTACTTCCCCAATGTCAAAGCGATCGTCGAGCTGACCCGAGAGGTGGTCCCCGTGTTGGCAGAGGCATCGGATCGACGTCGTGCCGGTGGTCGCGGGCCGTCCACCGATCAACCGGGCGGTTGCTCGGTTAGCCGCTGCTGGGATGATCCGGTTGATCGAGAGCCCATCGTCGTGCCGGGACATCTTGGCCACGGCCGGATACACACTGCTGCCGATTCGCCATGGCAGTGGGACACGGCTAAAGGTTCTCGAAGCGTTGGCGGCCGGTGTGGTTGTGATCGCCACCGGTCGAGCGGTCGAAGGCCTCGGTTTGGTCGACGGCACTCACTACGTGCGAGCCGAAACGCCTGGCGAGATGGCCAAGCGGCTCACCGAGTTGTTGCGAAACAGCGATGCGGCTAAGCGGATCGCCCGCAACGGACGTCGCTTCGTGATCGACAACTACACCCGTGAAGTGATCGGTCAAGCGATCTCCCAGGCTTTGGTGGAGGCTCGCCGGTCACCCGCGTCAGCCGCTGCGGCCTGACTGGCGTCGCATCAACGGTTGGTGCCAGCCACCG
The DNA here is from genome assembly GCA_007694185.1 of Planctomycetaceae bacterium. Taxonomy (GTDB): domain Bacteria; phylum Planctomycetota; class Planctomycetia; order Pirellulales; family Pirellulaceae; genus UBA6163. The sequence continues at coordinate 40,558 of RECD01000175.1, read as the reverse complement.
CTACATCAACGGCACGGCCCGGAGCCGGCAATTTGCTGCGCAAAGGGCCGACGTCAGGGGCGGTAATCGGGTGTCGCCAGCGCCATGGTGAGGTAACTGCGTGATTCGGGGGAGTTTAGCCCGAGTTCTTCCGCGATTTTTGCGACCGTCGCTCGACACGCTTCGACCTGTTCCTCGCCCGCTGCCATCATTTCGATTTCGACGAAGTGCCCCAACGGTCCCGCGTCGTCGATCACGATCACGACCTGACGGCCTTGGTGTTCCAACTCAAACGGTCGCCGCGTCTTCGCGACGGTCAACGCCTCGACAAACCCGAGATGGCGAAAAAGTTCGGAGAGGTTCCGGCCATCGGGGTCACCTGGGTCGAGTCGCCACTCCAGTTCCGGGCGAGTTTTGATGCCGCCCGCCAGGTAGGGGCCTTTGTAGGTGACGTACGCTTGCAGGTGGTCGTTCGATGTCACCGTGTCGGTCCCGCTGCCTGCCGCAGCGACCCGGCGGATACGGAGCGCTTCTTTGGTTTGCACGAAGTCGCGCGACGGGTGCCGGTAGTAGGTGTCGGCGTGACGCTGGGGAGACGCAGGAATCGCCCCGAGTCGCAACACGTCGGCTTCGACGGCGGCTGGGTCGGTGATCCGGTATTTCTGCTCGATTTCCAGCGGGGTCGATGTCGGTTCGGCGGAAGGCATGAACGGGCCTGAGAATGGGAACTGACGGAGGAAACGTCTCGCACCGCGTCCGGTTGTGAAAGCCTGACGAGCGTTGAGACACCGTCTGTTGGAGCCTATCGTTCCCGCGCGATCAACCCGTGTTTTACATGGCGGCGTCAGCGAGGCGATTGTGGCTCAGCACCAACACGCTCGTCGACCTGACCCCAGGGAGCGGGCTGCCCTTCGGACGTCACCCAGACACTTCCGTCATGATCGATCGCGACCGCTTCGATCTGCCGGAAACGGGGCAGGTCGCTGGCGACCGGTGTCTGTTGCCACCACGGCCGATCATCTCGCGAGACGGGAAACCGAAACAGTTGAAAGTAAGTGACCAGCAGGAATTCGCCCGTCGAATCGTCACGGTCCATCCCGGTCACGAGCGGCAGCGGCAACAGTCCGCGTCGCTGTAAGGTGACAACCTCGGGCGGCCGACCGGTAAGCGGAAGCGGCACGCGCGATCCAGACGGTGAGGAGGCGACCACTCGGGGCGGCAGCGGCGTGGTGTAGACGCCGGCCAACGGCAGAAACGATTTGCTGACCAAAGTCACCGTCGATGCCTCGACGTCCACCGCGATCGCCTCGCAATCTCGCGGCCCGTCGGGATAACGCAATTCCACACGTTGATAATCGGAGATGCGAGTGCGGGTTTGCGGATCGGGTTCGTCAAAGAAATACAGCGTGACCGATTCGCGGCGGGCGAGATTGTCGCCGATATCGGCGACGACGAGCCGCGGGACGCCGTCTTGGACGAACGACGCCATGTCCTCGAAGTCGACCGCGCGGACGCCGACCAGTTCACAACCGCCGCTGGCGACGCCGCGACGATCGAAAGCGAACAGCCGTGCGGAATCGCCCGAGTCGTTGTGCGTCCAGAAAAAACCTGGCCGGCGATGCGACTTGGCCAGCCCGCTGCTTTCGTCAATTTCCGGGTCGCTCAGGCTGCCGACGGGCGTTTGCCCTGACCGGCCTTCGCCGCCGCCGGCAGCCTGCTGCGCGACGACTCGGGTTTCTCCCGCCGCCAGCAGCGCCGCCATTACCAGAGTCAGGACCAGCCGACTCGACCAGCGGGCCCGCCGCACGTTGCGAAGCGACGCCGGACGGCTTGACTTCATCCCTCCGAAGTTTGCCCAAGGACCAGCGACCGCCGCGCCGGATTTGCCATCCGGCCGATCTCTCGATGCTCGCATGCTCATTCGCCCCGCACGACCAACGGGATGCTTTGGCTGTGGCTGCGAAACTCCGGTGCGTACATGCACTCGATGTTGGCCATCCCCGTCTGGTACTCGCCTCGCAGTTGCACCCGTGTCGAATACTCGAACACGTAGGTGCCGGGGCGAAGGTAGTCGATGAAGAAATGACTGGCCGCGTCGCGCGTCGATTCGTAGTAGCCCAAGCCGTCTTGGTAGCGGTAACCCGACAGGACGTTGACCGGCTCGGTGCCGCTGCCGCGATGGTCCTTGAGATGGACGTATTCCATGTCGCGATCGACCCGCAGCACCAGTCGCACGACCAGTTCATCACCGACCTTCACTTGGCCCGCTTCGCCATCCTCGGTCACGCGGCGGAGCACCGGCCCGGCGTCGGTGTTCTCCTTGATGTAAAGTTCCTTGGTCAGCTTCAGCGGCGTTTCGGTGTCCGACGTGATCTTGCCGATGTCCTCGAAATATTGCCAGTGGACGCTGCCCCAGGCGACACCCGCCTCGGGTTTGGTGACGGTAACCCGTGCCATGTCGGCGGTGACCCGGTCGCCGCTGATCCGATGTTCGTAGAACCCCGTGCCGGCTTCGACCGCCTCGGGCTGGATCTTCGATTCGCCAAGAGAAACCTCGACCAACTTGCTGGAAGCGAGCCGATCGGTACCGCGGAGCAGCAGCGCGTAGACCGCATCGGCGGTCGCCTTGGTCGTTTTCCAATCCTGAGTCTGGCGTTGTTTCAATAACCAGACCTGGCAGGCATCGACCGCGGCGGCGTCGCCGGCGACTTCATCGAAAGCTTCGATCAGGGCCGCTTGGGTTTCGATCGGGGCTCGGTACCACCAGTGCCAATCGGTGGCTCGCGCCCAGAACATTCCGAACTCCTCGTTCGTCGTCGAGCGTTCCTTGAGCGACACCAGGATCTTGTCGGCGGTCGGGGCGTCGCCGAAACGCTTCAGCGCGACGGCCAGATGGGCTTGCGATTGCAAGCTATTCAGCTTCAACCAATGCCGTTTGGCTTGATCGAGCCAGAATCGCAACGCCTCGGAATGTTCCTCTGCGACCGGTTGGTCGGCTAGGAAGAAGCTGCGGCCGTACAGGTACATCGCGATCGTCGGCGTCAGGTGAACCGCTTCCTCCAGCGGCGGCGAATCCTTGGTTCGTCGCCTGAGAATTTCGCGATGGATCTCCGTCATCCAGGCGTCGAGGCGGGAGAGCGACCGGACGGCGGGGGCGGTGTCGACCGCCACACCGAGGTGCCTGAGCCGACCGAAACCGGTGGTGATGTAGAGCGTGATGAAGTCGTTCGCCGGTCCGCCGGGGAACCAGGGCCAGCGGCCGTCGTCGAGTTGCTGGGCCGTTAGCTGCGCCAGGGCGCGCGAGGTCTCATCATTCAAGCGGTTCGCGTCGAACAGCAGGCCGACGTTCCGTCGCGATTGACTCTCGGATTCGGCTTGGCGAACCCACGGGGTTTCTTCGAGCAGCACCGACTTCAGGTCTTCGTTTTTCGTCAGCGGGCTGTCGAGCGCCGGCGTTCCTCGCCACTGCGCGAAGACCCGTTCGATCCGCGGGTCGCTGGTGGCGATGTGCCGGGCCAACGAATTGGCATAGAGCCGATTGAAGATCTGCTCACTGCACGAGTGCGGGAATTCCATCAGGTAAGGCAACGACATCACCGCGTACCACGCCGGGTTGGATGCCATTTGGACCGTCAACGACTGATGACGCAGCGAATCGGAATCGGCCGAAGCGGCCAGCCGCGTGAAGTCGAACGATTTCGTCACCGGACCGCGGATCGGCAGCGGCAACGATTCGGTAACCAAAATCCGCCGCGGAAGGACCGGCAGGTAGCCTTCCTCGCCGTCGGACACGCGTCCGCTGGAGCCGACCGCCTGATAGGTCAGCAGCGTCAGGCCGTCGGGAACACGAATCCGCCACGCCAGCGATTCGGATTGGCCCGAGGCGATATCGAAAGCTTGCGGGCCGGTCGTGTTCTCTAATTCGGCGTCGACGGAATCGCCCGAGCGTGCGTCAGCGAACCGCAGCGCCGCCGACCCGGTTTGGCGGGTGGCGGACCGATTGGTCACCTTGACCGTGAACTCGATCAAATCCCCTTCTCGCAAAAACCGGGGTGCGTTCGGTTGCACCATCAGATCCTTGCTCGTCACCAAGCTGTCGCGGAGCAGTCCCGCGCGGAGTTTGGCGTCGTGAGCGAACCCGAGGAAGTTCCAACGGGTCAGCGCTTCGGGCATCGTGAATTCGATCCGCACGCTGCCGTCTGGGCCGGATGTCAGGTGCGGGAAGAAGAAGGCGGTCTCGTTCAAATTCGTGCGGACCGAAACCCCGGTCAAATCGACCGGCGGGGCTGTCGGTGACGCTTCATCGCCACTTTTATCCGCCGCATTCCGATCCGCCAATCTGGCCATTTCCCCCTCGGCGACCATGCCGCCGCCCATGCCGCCCATGCCCATAGCTTTGCTCTGAACACCGAATTCGGCCGCCATCGCCGCAGGGGCCGGCATCATCGCGTCAGCCATCATCATCTCAGGACCACCGCCACCCCGCCGCATCATCCTGCCGAAAAACACGGGCTGGCCCAGATGGCTGGGCGGCCAATCGAGCCGGGGGTAATTCCAACTGGCGTCGCGGCCGTCGCGCACCCAGCCGTAGTGCCAAGGCGAGAATGTTTTTGCTCGATTCTCGAAGCCGCGAGAAACCGTCGACGGGTCCTGGCGAAAGACTCCGAAACCGGACATCCAGTTGTGCGGCAGGAAGGCATCGAGCGACGCGTCGTAGAGCGTCGCGACCATTTCGGCAGCGGCTTTTTCGGCCCCGGGCCCGGTGATCACGGCGGCCCATTTATCGCTCGCTCCCGGTTCCAATTTCGACGTGAAGCGTTCCCAGCGGATCTCGAGTTTCTGATTGCTCCAGGGGACGTCGATCCGCCGCGTTTCCAGGTAGGCTCGATTTTCGCGAACCATCGTCGTGTAGATCGTGAAGCCGCCGCGCATCGCTTCGGTCACCTCCAACTCGACCAAGAGGTGAGTCTTGTTCGGCTCGGACGTCACCTTTTTGATGATTTTGCCGCGATGTTCGATCTCGACCAGCACCCTGGCGGCGTCGTAACCGCTCGACCAAACCGCGCGGAATGTCTCGCCCGGCTCGATCGAGGGCTTCTCGATCCTTAACCGCTGCGGGACCTTGACCGGCCAGGCGGTCGCGGGGTCAAAGACTTCCAGCGGCAAGATCGCGGTCACTTCTTTGCCGAAGCGGTCACGGGTCGACAGCACCGCGCGATAGATCCCGGGGGCCAGATCCAATGGCAGCGTTTGGTTTCCCGCGCCGTCGGTATTGAAATCGGCCCGGGTCACCACTTCGCCCAATTCCCAGCCGTTCGGGTTGCTCGGGTCGGACGGCGCCGGGCCGGGGGCGATCGACGGGCCGGGACGCCTGCCGGTCGACCGACCGAGAGGGATCGGTGGAGGGGAATAACCGCCGCCGGACAGGCGCGGGCGGATGACCGCTTCGGGCTGCTTCAGGGCATGAATCTGGATCGTGCCGGTCGCTTGCTGGGCTTCGCCATCGAGGGTCGTGGTGCGAACGGCGAGTTCCACCGGCTTGTCGCTCGGCAACCAATCGGCCGCGGTCAAGGTGGCGGAGAGCGCCGTGTAGCCGAGGTTGATCGATCGCTCGTTCGAGCGGGTTTCGCCCGTTCCATCGGTCACGTCGGCCGCGACCGAGTAGCGGAACGTCGGTTCGGATTCGGGGTCAACCGACAGATCAGGTTTCGCGACGAAGCTGATTTCGAAAGTTCCGTCCGCGTTCGTCGTGGTCGTGCCGCGGGCGATCTCTTGACGTTCGGGCGCCATCGGAGGCAACCACCACATCCGCCAGAACCACCAGGGCGGAAAGCGGACCTCGCGGACGACTCGCCAACTGACCGTCGCCTGATCGATCGAGGCCCCGGTGTACGCGGTCGCGGTGCCTTTGAGCGAGACCTCGTCCCCCAATTTCGCCGCCACATCGGGGGCCGCCAATTCGACTTCGAACTTCGGTCGCTTGTATTCCTCGACTTGGACGGACGTCTGGCCCTGAGGTCCGGACTCGACGCGGATCGTCATCAGGCCGGTCAGTCGGTCACGGGGGGTGGTGAAGCTGCCGTTGAAACTGCCGTACTCGTTCGAGGCGTGTGTCAGCCGCTCGATCTCTTGACCGTTGGCGTCCAGAAAAACGACAACCAGCCGTTGGCGCCCCATCGTGCGGTAATCGTCTTTGTCCTGGTCCGCCGAATAGCAGATCCCCTTGTATCGGACGGTTTGTCCGGGGCGATAAATCGCGCGATCGGTGAAAAAATGGGTCTGCTCGTAGCGTCCCCGCTGGGGGGAATGGATAGCCGCGTGCAGGAAACCGGCGGTCGAAATCTGATGTCCGCGGTGCGAGGCGAGCAGCAACAACCGGTTGCGGGCTTGGGCAGGAAAGCGGAACTCTCCTTGGGCATCGGTCGTCACCGAAGCGATTTCGACGGTCCCGCCACGGGGAGATGTCTGCCAACCACGGACGGTCGCGCCGCGACGCGGTTCGCCCGTTTTCGCATCGAGAATCCAGCCGCCGATCACCCCGCGTCCCTGTTCGGTGCGGGTCACCAAAGCCAGGTCGCTGACCCAAATCTCCGTCACGCTCAGTTGATTCTCGGCATCCGCGAAATCCTCGCGATGGCTGGCGAACAGCAGGTAGGGACCCGGCGGCAGGTCTTGCGGTGCGGCTAGCGATTCGATCCGCGCTTGGTAATCAGGCGTCGCCGGCAAGGTGGCTGACCAAGCCTTGACGACCGGGCCTTGCAACAGCTTGCGGAACCGTTCGGCGTCCAACTGCTCGGGCTGCCACCGCCCGGAAGCGATGAACTCGTTGACATCCAACTTGACCACGCGAAAGTGGACCTGTTGGACGTTGCGGTAGCGGACTTCGAGCGTCGGCCAGGGGGCGTTCCAGACCCGTTCGGTTTCGACAGAGGCCTCGGGGGCTTCGATTTCTTGGATCAGGTTGAAACAGCGGTTCGCACCGACACTGTCGGGAAAACGCGCCAAGCCGGCGGAGGCGATCCGATGGGCTTCGGCCATGTCTTCGTCGGCGCGAGCCAACTCGGCGAGCCGATGCAGGGCGCGGGTCGAGATCGGGTGGTTCGCGTTGGCATCGGCGAAGCGACGCAGCGCCGCGCGGAAGCGATCAGACTTCACTTCTCCCAACGCGTGGTTGTCACCGAACTCGAGTCGCCCCAGGTCGGCATCCAACTTGGCGGTCGGGTCGGCATCTTCGAGGTGGAACCGGAGCAGGTCCTGGTACAACGTCACGGCCACCCATAACGGCGCGCGGACGTCGGTCGTCGTCGGTTGCCAGCGAAGGAATTCGTCGGTCGAAGCGAAGATCGGCGAATCGGCCAACAGTTCGAACGCGTCGATCGCCTTCGACCCGGCCTGTTCGCCCGCCGAATAAAATTCCAGTGCGTGATGCACCAAGATGTCGTACATCGTGGGGCGATGATTCGCCGGCACGTTGCCGTCGGACAGCAGGATCTTGTAATCGGACGCCGGGACCGTTTTCAGCGTTTCGGCGGCTCGCAGCGAGCGGGCGAATTGGCCGTCGATCATCCGCAAGATCCGTGGCAAATCCCAACTCACCGGGTCGTCATCGGGGCCGGGTAACGCGGCCGGGACGTCGGCATCGGGTTGATCCGGCTCGGCGCCAGGCTGGATGTTCGCTTGGGCGTCCGATGGAGACACTTGGGGGAGGGCGGCTTCGGCGACCGCCGTCCGCTGGGCGAACCGCCAGCGGTTCTGTTGGAAAAACTCCCACATCCAGCCGGCTTGGATCGCCTCCATCACCGGCCGCATCGGTTCGGGCGACTCGTCGATCAAGACCCGCATCCGCTTCAGCTTTTCGGCCGGCTCATCCGGCCGCGTCGACATTTCGAGCGACAGCTTCAAGGTCACGGCGCGGATCGATTCGGCGTGATTCTCGGCTTCGGCGGCGCGGCGGATCAGCGGTTCCAGCCGTTCGATCGCCGTCTGCGGGCGGCCTTCGTCCAACGCCTCTTGGACCGCTTTCCACAACGGGTCATCCCCGAGCCGGGCGTCCTGGGCGTGAACCGAAGGGGAAAACATCAGCGATCCGAGGAGCAACAGGCAGGGGACAAGACGAACCGGACAAGTGCTTGCAGGGCTCGGGCGGCGACCATTCACGAAAAGTTCTCTGCATAGGACAAGGAGGCATCCGACACCAGCCGCTATTGTCGTCAGCGGGGAGCGAAAAGGCCATCGGTGAAACGGAATGATGTCGTGGGTAAAGCCGCCGAGGTTAGCGCAAGCGTCGCGACTGACTGGATCAGGCGGGACAGGAGCGGACGGGATCGCTGGGCGAAGGCGTGCCGGTTTCATCGAAAAGCTCTGGGCAAAGGAGAGACTTGGACAAGTTGCGACGTGACGCCGGCGACCGCGGAACCGAGTCGCCACGGTGAGTTAACGTTCGGACGGGGCGATTTCTTAGGCCGGCCTGCCGAAATCGGAAAATTTTTCTTAGGATGCTGCGGTGCTTCGGTAGCCAGGCGGCAAAAAGTGGGGCTGGGGCGGAGCGTCGACTCGAGAATCGATCGGACCTCAAGGCTGGCATGATCAACCGTATTTCGGACCCCGGCGTGTCGCCGTCGTTGCTGGGGATCTTCGCTCGACGCCCCTCCATCTCGTTGCTCGTCTTCGTCGCCATGTCGACGCTGGCGGCGATCGGCTATTACGACCCGACGTTGTTGGTCAAAGCCCCCGTGCAAGAAGACGGGGAATCGTCGGCCGGCGGGATGAGCGGGCGGGGACGTGGCCGCGAAAGTTCGTCGAATCGGACCGAGCCGACTGGCCCAGCACCCGACGTCACCCCGGTGATGCTGTTCGGCAGCGACCTGATGCTGTTGGTCACCGGCGACGACTTCTTCACCCCCACCGCGGCCAAGGCGATCCGCGAGGCGGTCGCCGAATTGGAAGCGTTGCCGCAGGTGACGCAGGTGATGTGGATGGACCGGTCGCCGCCGCTGAATTTGTTCGGCTTGCCCGAACCGGCGTTTCCCGATCACCGGGCGTCGCAGCGACGATTCGACGCCGCCCGCGAGCGGGCTTTGGAAAACCCGATGATCGCTGGCCAGTTGTTGTCGACGGACGGCCGAACGCTCCTGTTTTCGTTACGTACCGATTGGTTTTACGTCCGTTCGGACGCCGACTGCACGACGAAGTTGGTAGACACGGTCAACCGCGTGTTCGATTCGTACGGCCTCGATTTCGAAGTCGGCGTGACCGGCGAGACGCCGATCCGGCTGGTGATGAGTGCCGCGTCGAAGGACAACGACCGCAAGTTTCAACTGATCGCCAACGGCGTGATTTTGGTCTTGGCCACGATCCTGTTTCGCGGCCCCTCGGCGGTGTTGGTCACGGCGCTAGCCCCGATCTTCGGCGTGGTCTGGACGATGGGCGTCATCCGCTTTTTTCACTTCGAAGACAACCCGTTCAACCACGTGGTCGTCCCGGTTCTGTTGAGCTTGGTCGGGTTCACCGACGGGGTTCACATGATGACCCAGATACGGGTCAACCGTTCCAGTGGGTTGGGGGTTCGCGATGCGTTAGCGAAATCGCTCGACGAGGTCGGTGCGGCTTGCTTTTTGACATCGCTGACGACGGCCATCGGGTTCGCGTCGCTCGGTTGGGCGCACCACGCGGTGGTTCGCGAGTTCGGCTGGTGCTGCGTGATCGGCGTCGGCGTCACCTTCCTGGCGATCATGACGGCAATCCCGCTAGCCTGTCTGACGCCGCTCGGGCGGGGCGTTCACCGTGGTCAAGGCAAGGGATGGATCGAGCGGAACCTCGACCGGGTCACCCGTTTGGTGCTCGTCGGGCTGCGTTACCGCAAGTCGTTCACGGTGTTGGCGTTAGCCGTGATGGCTGTCACGCTGGCGGTCACGTCGCAACTTCAGCCGGACGAACGAATCCTCAACGCGATCCCGGAACGGAGTTCCGCGGCCAAGTGGTTGCGGCATGTCGACCGCGCCTTCGGCGGCTTGGAAACGGCTCATGTAACCGTCCGTTGGGACGATTCGATCGCTGCGGAGTCGCCCGAAGTGATCGCGGTCAGCGACGAGGTGGAGCGGATGTTGGGGGAGGAACCGCTGTTGGGGAATCCGCTCGGTATCGCGAGGCTGATCGCCGCACTGCCCGGTGACGGCAGCCCGACGCAGAAGGCGTCGTTGGTGGAATTGCTCCCGCCGCAACTCCGGCGGGTCTTCGTGGTCCCTGAACAACGGACACTGAAAGTCATTTTTCGGCTGCAGGATTTGGGAATCGCCAAGTACGGCCCGGTGTTCGAACGGATCGACCAGCGGGTTGTGGAGATCGCGGCACGGCATCCCGGTTTTGAGCTCGCGCTCGAAGGCGGTGCGGTGTGGCGGTGGGAAAATTTGTACCGGATCATGGTCGACTTGACCAAAAGTCTCGGTACCGCGTCGGTCGTGATCTTTCTGGTGCTGACCGTGATCTACCGTTCGATTCGGCTCGGTTTGATCGCGATCATCCCCAACCTGCTGCCGCTAACCGCTACCGGCACCGGCATGTGGTTGGTCGGGCAACCGTTGGAACTGGTCAGCGTGATCGCGTTCACGGTCTGCTTGGGGATCGCGGTGGACGACACGATCCACTTCATGACCCGTTATCGGATGGAACGGAGCCGGGGGGGCGACCAGGACGCCGCGATCGCCCGCGCCTTTCGCGGGGTCGGCGGGGCACTGATCATGACGACGCTGGTCGTCGTCACCGGGTTCACGACGGTGCTTTGGAGCGACACGCGGGAACACCACGTGTTCGCCTGGATGGGGGGTGGAACGATCCTGGCGGCGTTGTTGGCCGACCTGTTCTTTTTGCCCGCGCTGCTGGCGGTCTTCGATCACCCTCGCTATCGGCAGCAATCCGTGGCATCTGGCGGCGTGCCGAGTGAATCGTCGCACGGCCTGTCGGCCGCACCCGACTCAGGCGTTGCGGAAGAAGCGTAACACGGCGCTCAAGGCGATCAGGCTGCCGATCGCCGGCACGAGCGCGATCGCCAACCGCGGCTGGACGGCACAAATCCCGAACAAGACGAAGGCGAGTGCCAGTAACCCAGGGGGCATCCACATCGCCGGCTTGCGGGCGACCGGCCAAGCCACCCACAGGGCTCCCATGACCAGAGCGAGCCGGGTCAAACCGATCGCCATCACCATCGGGATTGACCCTTCTAGCGGCGCTTCCTCCCGCGGCCACCAACGGATCGCGGCGGCCACCCCGGCGGACAACACCACCAGCAACAAGATGAAGTTCCTGGTCGGATCGGGTGGGGGAGGTCGTCGGTCGGGCACTGCTCTCGGGGGGCGAGGGGGCAAGGCGGGGCGTCAGGAATAGGGGTGTCGCGGGGCAGGGATCTGAATGCTGGGGTGAGCCAGTTTCACACCTGGACGCAGCAACTCCTCGAAGGCCGCCGAGCCGCGTAAGGAGTCAAAGTCGGACTCGCACGCCGCACGAGCTCGCAGTCGCGGCTTCAACTCGATCGCCCAAGACAACTCCCGCAGCGACTCGGCTGAGTGAAGCGCCAACGCCAAGTAGCAGGCCAAGTTGTAATGCAAGTCGGCGTCACCCGGGAGCGTGGACAACGTGCGGGACGTCGTCAAGATCGCGGCTCGAAGGTTCCCCATCCGGCGTTGGCACCACGCCAAGCCCAGCCCCGCGTCGCGGTAGGTCGTCGGGTTTTCGGTCGCGAGCGTCAGCGGCCGCACGGCCAAATCGTGACGTCCTAGCAGCCGCAGCGTCTGGCCGATCAGCAGAAAACGTTCCGAGCGATGACGGTCGACATCGTCGTCGCCGGGGTCGATGCGGCAGGAGACAGCGGCCAGCAGCGAGGATCTCAAAGCCTGCCGCCGCAATTGGATCGCCAATCCCAAGCGAGCGGCCGGCCCGGTTGCCAATTCGAGGTAGCCCTGGGCGACGAGAAGCCCACGCGGGAGCTCAATATCCGAGGAACCGACCATCTGCCCACCTCTCCTTGCGATCTGAATGCCTTTCCCCGATTCTAAACTGACGGACTGACGAAAACCAAGACTCATCGAAGGGCTCGAGCCGGGCGGTTCGGTTTTTCGGTCGAACTTTCACGTAGAGGAGTAATTGCAGATGGAATCCGACCCCACCGACACGCTGGCTCGGCGCCACTGCGTCCCCTGCGAGGGGGGAGTCGAAAAGCTGACCGTCGATCAAGTCCGGCCGCTCTTGGCCCAAGTGCCGCTATGGCAAATCGACGAGCCGGGCGACTCGATCTCACGCAAGTTCAAATTCCGCGATTTCGTATCGGCGATGGCCTTCCTGCAACAAGTCGCCGACTTGGCGGAGGAGGAGCAGCATCATCCCGATCTGCACCTGACCGGTTATCGCCACGTGCGAATCGAGCTGATGACTCACGCGATCGGCGGGCTGAGTGACAACGATTTGATCATGGCGGCCAAGATCGACGAAGTCGCCCCGGATTAAGTTAGCTCCCCAAGACGCTTGAACTCGAACTCAGTGCAACCGTGCTCGTGCTCAGTGCAACGGTGCTCGTTCTCAGTGCAACCGTGCTCGTGCTCAGTCGCGCAGCGACGGTGCTCGTGCTCGTAATCGAAAGGGGCGACGTTGCCGGACTCGGTTTGAGAAAGGCTGGCTGGGGTGGGCGACGGAGTCGAGCACGAGCACCGCTGCACTGAGCACGAGCACCGCTCCGCTGAGCACGATTGAGAAAACAAGTTGGCTGGCACCATCCGTCTGGCACGGCGGTCGGCCACCGGATATCGATCGACAGCGGCAGTACGGATAGCGAGCCGAGCCCTTTTGAGAAATGCTCGTGCTCATCGGCCGAGTGCAATCGCCACAGATCAAGCTGCCTCGCAACGGCATGTTAGAGGTCAAAATTTGTCGGCATGATGACCACATCGCGGATGGTCACGTTGCGGGGTCGGCTCAGCATGAACATCACCACCTCGGCGACCTCCGACGCCTCGATCAGGCTGCCCGCATCCTTTGCGTCTTTGAGTTTCTGCTCCGACCAATCATCGAGCAGCGCGGTGATGACAGGACCGGGCGAGACCGACCCGACGCGGATGCCGTGTTTGAATACCTGACGGCGCACCACCTGGACGAAACAGTTGATCGCCCATTTGGACGACGCGTAGACCGGTTCCCAAGGGGTGGGGAAGTGGGCCGCTAATGAACTGGTCACCACGATGTCACCCGAACCGCGCTCCATCATATGCGGTAGGACGTCACGCACGTTCTTCATCACGACGTTGACATTCAAATTCAGCATCCTGTCGATATCCTCCGTGGCGGCATCGACCAAATCGCCACCGACATAGATGCCGGCATTGGCGTGCAGGATGTCGATCCGGCCCGACTTCTCCAGGACCCGCGGCACCAGCGTCGCGCAGCTCTGCGGATCGAGCAGATCCATGACCAGCGGGATCACAGCATCGCCGTGCTTTTCACAGAGCGCCGTCAGTGCCGCCTCGTCGCGGTCGACCAACACGACGCGTGCACCGGCCGCCAACATCGCCTCCGTGCTGGCCAGCCCGATACCCGCGGCCGCGCCGGTGACGACGGCGACCTTGCCTGACAACTCGTTTGACATCGTTTATCTCCGTTCAAAGCATGAAGTGTGACGGCCCGGTCTGCCGCACTGTTCAACCGTCTGTCGTTCAGTGTCGACGACAGAAACGCCTGAGCCGACGTTTTCCCTTTCACCGACGCCAACGCCGCTGCCAGCACAATGCGGACACCTGCGTTCTCCATCGCCAATATTTATAGGGCACATCCTTTACTCTTGGGCAATTACGGCGAAGCGCGGTTTTCGATTCGGCTGACGTGACTCATGAGTTACACGGTCCCAACGTGGGACTGGCAGGTGTTGTCTTTTTTGACGGCGTCTGCCCTTCGAGACAACGGGGGACACAGCACAACCCATCGCAGAAACCGCCGCAGAATTGCTTTTGTCTTCTCTGCACGAACCGCTAACGGCAGTGTCGATGAACGCGTTCAAGTTATGAGCCAAGAGACGTGTCGGCATGCTTGCCCGTCCTCGTGCTCGAACGGATCGTGTCGGTTCCGACGCGGTTGCTCCGAACCAAACCGCGTTGCCGTAGCGGATCGATCGAGTACGAGTACCGCGATGCTGAGTACGAGAACGGGGGCAACCGAGTCACGGATTCGGGAGGAGGCATTTGGCGATTCTGTCCCGTGATCCCGATTGAGCTTCGTGGCTATACTTGGTGACGGCCTCGATCGGCGAGGGACGTCCGCGACGCCCGTTTTCGACTTGGCCGGATGTAGCCGCAACCCACGGTCGCATCCCCTCTCGCCGTTTCCCCTCTCGCCGTTTCCCCGCACACGTTCGCCTCGCCGGGACGTTCGCCATGGAACCCTCACCTGCCCAATCGGAGTCGCCATGATTCGGAAATTTTTGTTGCTCGTTCGTTCGGCACTCGTTTTGGCGTTCGCCACATCCGGTCCAGCCTGCAACCTGGCGGTCGCGGAGGAATGGCGACAATTCCGCGGTCCTCGCGGCGACGGCACCGTGGCGGGTGAGTCACTCCCGGTCCGCTGGAGCGAACAGGAGGGGGTGACCTGGTCGGTCGCGGTCCCCGGTCAAGGACACTCGTCGCCGGTCATCGCCGATGGGCTGATTTGGCTGACCACGGCGATCGCCGAGGAGTTGTCTGAGGAAGCGAAGCAGGCCCGTTTGGCACAGATCGCCAACCCACAGGGGCTCGAAATTGTCGACGCGGTATCGCTGCGAGCGTTGGCCTTTGACCAGGAAACAGGCGAAAAGAAGCACGACATCGAGCTGTTTCGCCCCGAATCGCTCGAACCGATTCACAAAACGAACACTTACGCTTCCCCCACCCCCGTGATCGAAGGGGAGCGGGTGTTGGTCCATTTCGGCTCGTACGGTTCGGCTGGGATCGACACCCAGACCGGTGAGGTCTTGTGGCGAAATCAGGATCTGCGGGTCGATCACCAAAACGGCCCGGGCAGCTCCCCGATCGTCTGGAACGGGCTGATGATCACCCACTTCGACGGCACGGACAAGCAATTTGTCGCGGCGCTGCGGGTGGAGGACGGCAGCTTGGCTTGGCGGACGGAGCGGTCGGGCGAGATGAATCCGAAGGGGGAGATGCAGAAGGCTTACTGCACGCCGTCGATCGCGGAGACGGCCAGCGGTCCGGAACTGATTTCACCCGCCGCCGATTGGGTTTACGGTTATGACCCCGCCACCGGCGAGGAGCTTTGGAAAGCCGCCTACGGGGATCTCGGTTTTTCCACCGTCCCGAAACCGGTCATCGGGCACGGCATGGCGTACGTGTGTACCAGTTTCATGCGGTCGCGATTGCTGGCCGTCCGCTACGGCGGCCGCGGCGAGGTGACCTCCAGCCACATCGT
Source organism: Planctomycetaceae bacterium (assembly GCA_007694185.1). Classification (GTDB taxonomy): domain Bacteria; phylum Planctomycetota; class Planctomycetia; order Pirellulales; family Pirellulaceae; genus UBA6163. Next base: position 25,144 of record RECD01000175.1, on the reverse strand, counting down.
GTGGAGCTCCGACAGCCAAATTCCGAAAAAACCGTCGCTGATGCTGGTCGGTGAGCACCTGTTCGTCGGCAACGACGCGGGGATTTTGACCTGTTTCGATGCCTTGACCGGCAAGGAAATTTGGCGAGAACGGATCGGCGGCAACTTTTCCGCGTCACCGCTGTTTCAGGACGGGCTGATTTATTTCTTCAGCGAAGAGGGGAAGACGACCGTCATCCGGGCGGCCCCCGAGTTTCAAGTCGTTGCGGTGAACGACCTGGGTGACGGCTTCACCGCATCGCCCGCCGTCGCGGACGGCGCCCTGTTTCTCCGCAGCCAATCGCGGCTCTACCGGCTCGATCGCTGATCCGAGCGAGCGGGTCTCGGCTCGCGGGTGCTCTTGACTTGAGCCCTTTCGGAGAACTATCCGAAAAGCCTGGCCGTAGGGGCCGGCAACGGAGAACCGTCCGAGGGCAGCTAGGGTGATTGGAAAGACAGGTGCGATCGCGTCGGAAACCGACGGGCCGGCAAAGTCGGTCTCCGGGGCGCCGCGTGCCCTGATCGCCAGCCCGCGTGCAACCGTCGCCCTGCTGGTCGGCATGGCTTGCTTGAACCTCGGTTGGCCGTTTCAGGGGGTTGCCCTTGCGCAATCCTATCCCAGCGTCACCGGTTCCTCCCAATCGCCGGTCGACATCCCCCGAACCAATTTAACACCTGTTCAACAGCCGTTTTCCCCGCCGTCGATGACGGGAACGACGTCGCTGTTCGATCCTTACTCCACGGGCCCCGGGGCCGGCGCCTACGCACCTGCCGTCCCCGGGGTCCAACCCGTACCCGGCCAGTCGACGCTCCCTAATTGGAACTCGGGAACCTCTTACCCGCCGCCGAATTACAGCCCTCAGGTCGCCCCGCCCCCTTCGTTTGGCCTCGGGAATCCCGGTTTCGGAACGCAGTCGTTCGGGCAACCCGGCTTCGACCAGAGTTTTGGCCAACCGATGGGCCAGACCGGTTTTGGGCAAACCTACGGTGTCCCCGGCTTGCCGCCGCCGAACACCTTCCCGCCCTCAGCGTTCCCGTCGGGGACGCCGAGCAGCCTCTACCCCGGCGGTTTCGCCGGAGGCAGTACCTGGAGCGGCGTGACCCCCGCCCCCCTGCGGCTGATGAGCGGCCACCGGTTCGACGCCAGCTGGATCCCTCGCGGCGATTCGGTGACATCGCTCGGAATGACCGATTTCGATGCAGCGGTCCACTTTTCGTTCCCCGATTTTTTCCGCTCCGGGACGCCTTTAGTCATTTCGCCCGGCTACGGGATGACGTTCTTCGACGGACCCAGCAGCACATCGGGGGCTGACCTTCCCGGCCAGGTCTACTCCGCCTACCTCGACGCGGATTGGCAGAGCGACCCGAACCAGATCTTCAGCATCGACCTGGGGTTGCAAGTCGGGATGTTCAGCGATTTCGACACGAACATCGGCGACAGCTTTCGGATCTTGGGACGAGGCCTGGGGCTGTTTCGGCTGACCCCCCAAACGACTTTCAAAGGGGGCGTCTATTATCTCGATCGGAACCGCGTCAAACTGCTGCCGGCGTTTGGCGTCACCTGCATGCCAACCCCGATGTCGCGTCTGGACCTGTTTTTCCCAGAACCGAAGTGGAGTCGTTACCTGTCCACCCTGGGAACCCACGACGTGTGGGGTTATGTCGCGGGAGAATACGGCGGGGGAAGTTGGACGGTCCAGCGTGAAGCGGGCGGATCGGAGCGGGTTGACGTCAACGACCTACGTGTCTTGGCCGGTTTCGAATGGGGCCGCAGCGATCAGATCCGCAACGGCCATCGGACCGGATTCTTCGAAGTCGGCTATGTCTTCGACCGTGAAATCATTTATCGCAACAATAGCGGCGACAACATCAACCCCGGAGACGCGGTGATGCTGCGAGTCGGAATCAACTACTGAGGCTCGCCGCCGGTGCGTTCGTGACGGAACAGTTCGTAAATCGCGATCCCCCCCGCAACGGCGACATTCAGCGAGTCAATTCCCGGTGCCATCGGAATCACGCCTCGCACGGTGCAGGCACGGCTGAGCTCCGCCGGCAACCCGTCTCCCTCGTTTCCCATCAGTACCAATTTTGGGCGCCGGTGAAACTCGGGATGCCTGGCCACTTGGCTGAGTGGGATTGCTCCTGGTTCGAGCGTCGTGGCGATCGTGAACCAGCGACCAAGCCGTTCATTTTCGGTTAGCCAGCCCAGTGGGTCCGCCAGGTCGAACATTCGCATCCGCAGCGCCGTCCCCATGCTGACCCGCAGCACCCGCCGACAGAGCGGGTCGATCGTCTGGCGGCTCAGCACCAATCGATCGATGCCGAACGCCGCGGCCGTCCGGATCAAGCTGCCGAGATTCTCCGCGTCACTCACGGCGATCGCCCCCAACGCGACCTCGTCCGACAAGCCGGGACTGTGAGCATCTGCATGTTCTTGCAACAGCGTCTCTGCGGGAAGCATCGAAATCCGGCGACCGCAGGCGAGCAAGCCGCGATGAAAATTGAACCCGGAAACCTCCCGCATCCCGTCGGACGAAATCACCAACACCGGGGTGGCCGCGGAAGCTCGCTCGGCGACCCACGGCAATCGTTTCGCCTCGGCCAAAACCGAAACGGTCTCGTAGTGACTGGCCAACAGTCGCTGGACGACCAGTCGCCCCTCGGCAATGAACAGGGGCCCCCGCCGGCGGACGTCTTCGCGCCGCAGGTCGCGGTAGGGGTCAAGGCGGGGATCGTCGAGATCGGTGACGGAAATGACGTTCATGCGGGAGCGAGCAGGCAAAAAAGCGGCGGGATGAGACGGCCACGTCCCATCCCGCCGACTCCTCTTATCGCGGGGAAAAGCAAACCGGCGTTTGACTGAAAGCGATCCCACTCGCCTTCACACCTGATCGCCTTTCCGAACCCTGCGTGGAGGAAACCACCCTGTTTCCTCTCGCCGGCTCCCAAGGTATCGGACGGCCGATGCGTAAAATGAGCACAAACTTCACAGGTCTTCGAACCCTCCGTTTCCCTTCTGTCTCACGTTCGGATTGGGGCAAGTTTAACGATTGAGCGGGGCTGGCCGATCCGGCCGACAGGACGGTTCGCGTTGGCTACAATGGCCGAATCTGATTTTCTCATCTCCCTTCCCCCGCCGGAACCTGACCCGATGAACTCGCTCCCTTCCCGCCGCCGATTCCTCGCCAGCCTCGGCTTGGCTACCGCCGCCATGGCCATCGCCCGTCCCTCACTGGCCGCCGCATCCGATCCGCCCTACAAGATTTCGTTGGCCCAGTGGTCGCTGCATCGCGCGATCCGAAACAAGACGGTCGATCACCTCGATTTCGCCAAGGTCGCGCGGCAGGAGTTCGACATCGACGCCGTCGAGTACGTGAACCAGTTCTTCAAGGACAAGGCGAAGGATGAGTCCTTTTTGGGCGATATGAAGAAACGGGCCGCAGACCATGGCGTGACCAGCTTGTTGATCATGATCGATGGCGAAGGCCAAATCGGAGCGCCGGACGAAGCGGCTCGGGTGAAGACCGTCGACAACCACAAAAAATGGGTCGATGCCGCGAAGTTTCTCGGCTGTCACTCGGTTCGGGTCAACGCGGGCAGCAGCGGCTCGTTCGAAGAACAACAAAAGCTCGCCGCCGACGGGTTGCGACGGCTCAGTGAATACGCGGCGACGGAAGGGTTGAACGTCTTGGTCGAAAACCATGGCGGGCTGAGCAGCCACGGCGCCTGGTTGGCCGGTGTGATGAAGCTGGTCGGGATGGACAATTGCGGAACACTCCCCGATTTCGGCAACTTCGTGATCCGCCGTGGCGACTTGCCGCTGGAGTACGACCGGTACCTCGGCGTCGACGAACTGATGCCGTTCGCCAAAGCCGTCAGCGCCAAGAGCCACGATTTCGACGAATCGGGCAACGAAACCGCCACCGACTTCCGCCGAATGATGCGGATCGTCCTGTCCCACGGTTATGACGGCTACGTGGGAATCGAGTACGAAGGGGGCCGGCTCAGCGAAATGGATGGCATTCGCAAAACCAAAGAGTTGTTGCAGCGATTGCAAACCGAACTCGCGGGTTGATCCGGCTCGCCTCGAACGACGGCAAGAGAACGCAGCCCCCGCCACCGGGGGCTACTGTTCGCCCAGAAGGTCGGCCCGCCGTTTCGCTCGGCAGCGGCCGTCGATGATCCGGGGGCACAAGGTGCTGTCGTTTCTAGCAAGTCGCAGCGGGCGGCGCGGTTGCCGGAAAATGCGGCAAAAACACAGGTAACTGCCTCATGTCCGCCTCGTGAAGGCTCGGGTCGGATTACCCGGTGACGTGAGGTGAGTCGGTGACGGCTCCCGCCATCGAGTCGGATTGACCGTCAGCGTCGCACGGACTCAGCCCGAACGCTCACGCAACCGCTTTCGTAGTTCCTGCTCCAAAGCCGTCAGCCGCAGCATCCCCAGGCTGAGCAACTCGTCGGTTCCGCTTGGCGCGTCGCCAAGGAGCTGCTGGAGCAATTTCACCTGACCCATCAATTCGCCTTCCAGTCGGCCCTCCACTTGGCCTTCCAGTCGACCTTCCAGTCGACCTTCCAGTCGACCCTTCAGTTTCCCCTCCAGTTCACCCTCCAGGCGAGCTTGCAGGTTTCTTGCCCGTTCGTCTCGTTCCATCTTCAGCCGCGCGTTGTACAGCCGTCGTTCATCGGGATTCTTGGCGATCATTTCCAGCACTCCTACGGCTTCCGCAAAGACGGGATGGGGTAGACGGGCGGCCAATTCTTCTTTCGTCGACTCTTTAGCCCGGCAGAAAAAGTAGTACCACTGTTCGACCGGGTCCGTGATTACCCGATTATCGCCGGGCGGCACGTACTTCGGCAACTCGATGAGATGGATTTGCAGGCAATCGGTCAACAGTAGCCCACGGTCGGTGCGAAGTTGAAAGTGATGGTGCATCCCAGATTCCTCGCGAAACTCGATCGCGTCGAGCAGGCAGATGCCGATCGAAGGCCGGAGCTCGTGATAGCCCTCGCCCGCCTCGAGCTGATCAGCCAACAGGCTGGCGGCGTAGTAGGCGAGCCGCTGACGCAACCCCAGCGGTCGAGTCGTTTGTACCTCGATGTCATACAACCGGCCCCGCTCGTCCGTCGCGAGGATATCGAGCAGCGACCACTTGTCGTCCGCGAACTCCTTCTCGATGGTCGGATTCAGGATCCGTACCTCTCGGATCGGCGAAGGGAACCGGAGCATGGAGTTGAGGAAGTGCCGCGTGATCGCGGGATGCTTAGGGCTTCCCAACAGCCGTTTGCAGGCGAAGTCGACGGTGGGATCGATACCGATGATCATGGGCACCCCTGCGGCGGAGTAGGCCGAACGTACGAGCGACGACGAAGCCGCATTGTTTCGCCATCGCCAACCGGTCGCCAGCCCTTTGCCGTCCAAGCCCGTAAGCAATGAGCGGTAAAAAAGTGTCCGGAACCAATACTGTTCGGCACGGCAATCGCTTCGGGAGAGGCCGGGTCGCTTTTCATGGGTCACGCCACACTGTGGTGGCGGTTTGCAGCGTTGGCTCCCGTGGTTTCGGGTGCCGTGCGCGCAGCAGAAAGCCTCCCTGGCTTTGAAGCTTGGGTAGGCGCGCAGTGCTCCTAGAGGGACTTTGCTTTCAATTTTTCAATGTGGGCTTCCAGCTCCTCCAGGCTTGCCCAGCCGAGCAAGTAAAAACAGATCATCTCGTAGGTTCGCTTGGTCGGTTGCCCGCCGGTGTAAATCAAGATGAGCAGGCAAGCGATGATCGCCAAGTACATCTGAATTTCGAACGCTGCCTGCAGATGTCTTGAACAGGTGACCGAGCCGCGACGTCGGCCGGCGTTCAAGGCGACCCGAACAGCCACATCAAGTCGCCGAGAAAGGACAACACGTGCGGAGTTTCCAAAGCGGCGTTGGCGATTCGATCTCCCGTTCGGTTCGTGCCCGCTGATAGCTCTTCTACCGTTTTACCTCCCACCAAAACTCCCCGGCACTTCGTGCAGATGGCGAAGCTGCCCCGATCCGTTTCGATCGTGCCGAAGGAGCGTGTCGAACAACGCGGACATCGGAGCAGCGACAATTCCGACGTAGCAAACTCGCGGCTCACCAAACTTCGAGTTTCACCGATTTTCTCCAGCTCTCCGGCATCGAGCCAAATGGCGTGACAGATATCACAGACGTCGATTTCGACTTCCGACGCGACCACCAGCCGTAACGGAACGTAACAGACGGGGCATTGGGTCACAGGAGCAACTCGCAGGCCTTCGTGTGAGGGACGGTGATCGCGCCGGGCCGCTCAACCGATGGGTCTGGGATCCACACGGCGCTGACAGATTCGGTTTACCGTGGCGCGTGATACGGCATCATTCGTGACCGCCAATGGACATCCGCGAAAAAGCCGACTGCCGTCACAAAGTCGATCCCGAGTTCGGTTCCACGAGCGGTTCCCACGTGTCGTCATCGTAAACGATCAAGTAATGATGCTCCGTCTTCCCTCCCTCGTCGACCAGGATCACGTCGTACCAAACCTGATCGTGCTCGTCGATGCGACCGATAAGGATCGCGAAGTCGGAAGTTTGGAAGTAGCGTGGGCCACAGCGTACAACCGCAAGCAGACGAAGCGCTCACGAGCCTCCACGCCAAGGCTAAAATGGTTGCCAGTCGGCTGTCGAGCCGTATGATTCCAGATCGGGTGCTTGCATTGGGGGTAAATGATGGGGTTTCGTAACTCGACGGTGCTCGCGCTGGGACTGGCAGTGGGATTGAGCTTTGCCAGTCCAGTTTCGTCGGCGGAGGATGCGGCGATCAGACGCCAGTCGCGTGAGATCCTCGGATGGCAGGTTCACATCGACCGACGATTGACCGCAGACACGGCGGATACGGAGCGTCTATCGCGGGCGATCGAATTGTTGACGTCGCAATTGGCAAAGATCGAACAGGACTTGCCCCCCAAGGCGGTCGCCAAACTCCGACAGGTGCCGCTCTACTTTTCCCCCGAATACCCGCAAGTATCGCCCAAGGCGGAATACCACCCGGGGGCCGGGTGGCTGCGAGATCATGGCCGCGATCCGGTGATGGTCGAGGCGGTCGAGTTCACGAACGTCCGGATTTTTGAGGAAGAGTGCTCGCGAATGCCCAGTTTTGTGCTGCACGAACTGGCTCATGCCTATCACCACCGCTTTCTCCCAGGCGGTTTCGAAAATCCGCAAATCCGAGCGGCCTATGAGCGGGCCCGAGACTCAGGCCTTTACGCGCGGGTCGAACGCTGGCTGGGTAACGGCAAGCCGAACCGATTCGAGCAGGCGTATGCCATGACGAGTCCGATGGAGTACTTCGCCGAGACGACCGAAGCTTATTTCGGTCGCAACGATTTCTACCCGTTCGACAGCGCGGAGTTGCAACGTCACGATCCGGACGCCTACGAGTTGCTCGGTGAACTTTGGGGAGTGACCGAGTGACGTTGTGAAAGGGACCGCGCAGGGATCAGTTTCCCCGAGTCGCCAGCGACGACGGGATTTCACCGTCACCGGTCGCTTCGCCCGCCAGTAGCCAACTGAGATTGAAGCGGGCCACTTGGGAGCCACCGCTTTCGAAGTGCAGGTAGACCCAGCCCTCGCTGGCGGTTCCCGGCCTGCCGGCGGTCAACGACGAGTAGGCGCTGGGGCCTTCGAAAACCAACCTGTTGACCGGCCAGGTTTCGCCCCCATCGAAACTGGCCCAAACCGTGATCCGCTCGCGGACCGACTTGGGCGTGTCGAGGTTGCTGTAGATCAGGATGTCTTCCCCGGCGACGGGCAATCGCACCAGACCTCCCATGCAGCCGTACGAGCGATCTTGGTTGCCGTCCGGTAGGATGTCGACGACCTTCCAGTCTTCCCAAGTGTGGCCGCCATCCCGGCTGATGGCCGACCGCCGGCGAGTGTTTTGTGGACGCTCCTGCCAGTGGACTCGCGAGTTGTACAGGATGCGACCATCTGCCAGTTCGACCAAGGCCGCTTCGCCCGTCCCGTTTTCGGGAAACGGCTCACTCGTCTGCCAAGTCCTGCCACCGTCATCGCTGTGCATCGCGTTGGTGTAATGCTCGGGCCATCGACTGCGGTCGTTCTTGCCGGCGTAAAAACGGGTTGGCCGAATCAATCGCCCACGATGGACGCCATGCCGCAGCGTGCTGCCGTGCTCGTTCATGTGCATCGACGGCAAGTTGCCGAGTTTGTCGGGCTGAATGACGGTTCCCAGGTCGGCGACCCAGCTTCGGCCGTGATCGCGGCTGCGGTAGATCGTCAACGCCGCGGGAGGATGGTGCTCTTCGACGAAAGCCAGCACGTCACCGGTGGTTTCGTCGACCGTGGTGCCGCCGCCATGAAAGCCGGGATCAGCGATCGTGATCGGTTCGCCCCAAGTCTCGCCACCATCTTCGCTCCGCCGCACCCGCACGCGTTTGTTCCCAAAAGTCGCCAGCACCGTGCCGTCCAGGGCGACGGTGATGTTGGGGAAACGTTCGTCAGCGAACAGCCGTTGCAGCTCCAAGCTCGGCTCGCCCAAGAACGGCTCCAACGGGCCTTCCAGCGACCGGGTCGCGGCCACGGCGTGCGGGGTGCCCGCGGTCAGCCACGCGAGGTTGAATCGGTAGTGCAGCCGACTGCTGATCAGGTGAATCACGTCATCCGGCGTCTGTGTCCCAGCGAGGTAGCCGGCGTGTTCGGCGCGGGTCGGCGTGGCGACGAACGGGCCGGTCCAGGCGCCACCGTCATATTCACCCGGCTCGGGCGTCAGCAATTTCCTTACCGGCCAGGTTTCGCCTTCGTCAAACGACAACGCGGCATACATCCCGTGCCCGATGAACTCGCTCCCGTCAGCAGCGGTGAACGACATGCCTTTCGCTTCCGGCTCTCGCCGGTTGCCGGCGGTGAAGGAAACCAACAGCAGCGGGCCTTCGTTCAAGCGACGCAGCACCAGTCGCTGCCCACCACCGATCGGCGGAAACGGGCTGGCTCGATACCGCCAGGTCTTACCGAGGTCGTCCGAAATGCTGATCGGCATTTTGCCTTCGATCGAGTCGCCGCGTCCAAACGCCATCAAGCGGCCGTCGTTGAGTTCGACGACCTTGGCGTGAATGCCGGCGATCGTCCCCTCCCCGGTTCCGCCCGCGGTAAAGTCCGGCGCCGGTTTCCCTTCGCCGGGATCGACCCAGGTCTTGCCCCCGTCGCGGCTGAGGTGCAGCGCCGTCCCGCCATTTCCACCAGGGACCGCATCGCAGTTCTGAATCAGCACGCCGGCGCGGGTCATCAACGTGCCGTCGATGACCTGGTGGCGTCCGATCAACCGTGGATCGATCGCGAAGGGTGGGGTCCAAGTGACGCCGTTGTCGCGGCTGGTTCGCATCAACAAGGCCAGCTTGGCCCAGCCCAAACCGCCGTCCGGGGCCATGCCGTTGAAGTGATGGATGTTGCCCTGGCCGTCATGCAAGATCGCCGACCCGTGCATGTTGCGGTTGGGAGCTTTGAAGAACTCGCTCGACGCGTCCCATTCCGCTTGGCCAGCCCGCAAGCGGCTGGCAAGGACCGTCAATTCGGTGCCCGACTCACCTTGAGTGGAGTACCAGATCGCTAGCAGGTCGCCGTTGGGCAACCAGGTGATCGAGGGTTGGTGATTGTGACCGTAGAACGGTTCGCCGTCGTCGATCGGCGGCAATACGAACGGCAGCGGCTGGAGGAACAACGGTGCGGTCCCATCCGCCGGTGCATCCCAATCGAACGGCTGCTGGGAAACGTCACGAGCCCAGCGAGGCAAGGTCGTGACCGGCACCGGCGTCATGCCGGTCACTCGGCCGTCGGCTTCCTCGACGTCGAAGTGGCGATACGTCAACGCTTGGTTCTCTTGGGCGTTCGCATCGCCAGCGATCGCTAAAAGCGTCAGGAGGCCGACGACGAACGAGACGAACGGACGAGAGTGGCTCATGGTGTGAACTTGCGATCAAGAGTCGGAAAAGGATGAACAGCGGGGGCCGTTTGCAACCCCCAGAATAACCACGCCGGCGGTCAAAAAAAACGACGGGCGGACAAAGCGTCTCGCTCTGTCCGCCCGTCGGCGTGCGACGGTGACGATCAAGCCAAGCTCAACCCATCAACTCTTCGATCGGCCGCTCGTCGCTGACCAAGTGCGACGGTCGCCCTTGCGGCGTGTAGAGGATTTGCGCAGGATCGATGCCGAGTTTCCGATAAACGGTGGAAACGAAGTTCTCGGGAGCAAGGACACGTTCGACCGCCGCGTAGCCTTGGCGATCGGTCGCCCCGATCACTTGGCCGCCCGGGGTGCCACCGCCCGCGAACATGACACTCATGGCGTTGGACCAGTGATCGCGACCGCCGTCCTTGTTGATCTTCGGCGTCCGTCCGAATTCGCCCAACGCGATGACCATCGTCCGCTCGAGCATGCCCGAGTCACGCAGGTCTTCGATCAGTGCGGCGACGGTCGCTTCGAACGTCGGCAACTTCTTTTTAAAGGCGGGGAAAAGCCCTCGGTGGTCGTCCCAGCCGCCGTGATAGAGCGTCACGAAGGGGACACCGGCCGAAACGAGCCGTCGGGCTAACAACGCCCGTTGGCCGAAGCCGTGGCGTCCGTACTTGTCGCGGACACTGTCCGGTTCGCGATGGATATCGAAAGCCGCTTGAGCCTCCGGGCTGCTGATCAATTGCAAGCCCTGCTTGAAGAACTCATCGCCCGCCAATGCCGGATCGCCGGCGGAGTCATCGTTGATCCGCAGCATCTGATCGACCTGCTGGCGGATCTGTTGGCGACGCGAGAACCGTTCGTCACCCAAACCGCTCGGCAAGGTGACGTCGCGGACCCGAAACGAAGCGCCGTTCGGGTCATCGGGAACGACGAAGGGGGCGTACTTGGCACCCAAGAAGTTCGGTCCGCCCGACCGCGACATGTTCGGGATCGAGAAATAAGCCGGGATGCCGTGGGGGGCACCCAATTCATGAGCGACGACGCTTCCCATGCTCGGATGGAAACTGACGAACGCGCCACAGCCGACCGGAATCCGCGTCGGCGCCCCGGTCATCATGTAGTGATTCCCGGCACCGTGATTCCCCTGGTCGTGCCGGATCGAACGGACGATGGCGAGCGATTCCGAGACGTCAGCCAGGCGGACCATCAGTTCCGAAAAGTGCATCCCCGAAGTCTTGGTCGGGATCGTGCCGAACTCGCCACGAATTTCGACGGGAGCTTCCGGCTTGGGGTCAAAGGTCTCGTAGTGACTGGGACCCCCGTCCATCCAAATCAGGATGCACGAATCGGCTTGACGTTTTGACTTGCTCGCTGCGGGCGTTCCCCCCGCCGAAGCCGCAGATGCCGTGGCGTGCAAAGCACCTGCCAATCCGCCACCGATCAATCCCCCTAAGCCCAATCGCAGACAATCCCGCCGCGAGGCCCCTTCACAATTGATGCTGAGTTTCGACATGATCCGCAGTCTCCTAATCTTGAATCGTGAACTCGGGTGAATTGATCATCGCCCACATCAGGTCCTCGATCGCCTCGCGACGATCTGACCCCGCGGAATTGATCAACGTGGTCGCATAAGCCGACTCTTCCGCGTCGGGCAACCGTGAGTAGGCAGCGAGGTAAATCTCCTCGATCACCTGTTCGGCCGACAGGTCGCTCTTCGCCAAGCGAGCTGCCCGCCCGCTGTCGCTGCGGATCCGACGGTCGATGTCGCGATCGTTCATCAGGTGCAGCGACTGGGTAACGGTCGAATCCTCGATCCGCTCGCAAGGCGGATCTTGGTTCATGTCGGGACGCCCGAAGGTGTCCAGGAACAGCGACGGAATTCGGTGAGTCCAGACCTGGGTGGCTCGCGCGCCGTCCGCCATCGCGTTGCCGAACGAAGTCTTCGTTTCGGTCAGGTCGGCGATCGCGTCGAGCAACGTTTCGGCTCGCAATTGCTTCCGGTAGTGCCGGGAGTAATTCAGCCGGTCACCGACATTCGTTTCGTTCACATCGGAACCGGTCGAATAGGCCCGCGACGCGACGATCGTCCGGATCAGTTCCTTCACGTCGTAACCCGACTCCTGAAAGTGCTTCGCCAAGGCGTCGAACAATTCGGGATGGGTCGGCGGGTTGGTCGATCGCAAATCGTCGATCGGTTCGACAATCCCGCGTCCCATCAACGCCGCCCAAATCCGGTTGACCTGGACTTTGGCAAAGTAATCGTTGTCGGGCGAAGTCATCCAGCGAGCCAACGCTTCACGCGGGTCGACATCCTTGGGCACCTCCTCCGTTTCGCCGAACAGCGGTACGGGGCTGAGCGTTTCCCCCGTCACCGGGTGCTTCACCGAGCCGGTGCCCGAGAAGAAAACGATCTCTTCACCACCCGAAATCGGCGGCGACAACCCGGTCCCCTTGCGGCCGATTTGGGCAAAGAACGACGCGAATTGGTAGAAGTCCTGCTGACTCCACTTTTCAAACGGGTGGTGATGGCATTTGGCGCAGTCCAACCGGATGCCGAGGAACAACTGGCTGACCATCGTGGCGATCTCTTCCGGATCACGGCGGTCGCGGTAGAGCGTCGCGGGGCCGTTGTGCCAAGTGCTCCCCTTGGCCGTGACGATCCGTCGCACGAACTCGTCGTGCGTCACGCCTTCGCGAAATTGGTCACGGATCCAGTTGTCGTAATTCAGCACCGCCTTGATGCCGACCCGGTAGGGATTGGGCCGCAACAAATCGGCCCACTGGTTCGCCCAGTGATCGACGTATTCCGGACGCTCGAGCAAGCGGTCGACCCAGACCCGACGGTAATCGCCAGCCCCAGGCGAATCGCTCGCTTTCGCTTGAGCCGCCGCGGCCAGGAATTCACGAACTTCGTCCGGCGTCGGCAACCGGCCGATCAAATCGAGAAAGATCCGCCGCAGGTAGACCGAATCGCTGGCGGGCTGCGTCGGCAGGATCGCCAATTCCTGCAATTTGCTGTCGATGAACTCGTCGATAAAGTTGTACTGGGGAAGATCGGCGAAGGCATCCGGTGCAAGCGGAACAGTCTGCGGGATGACGACATCCGCCACGCAGATGTGGTTCATGTAACGGGCCATCACGGCGGTTTCGCCTGGCAGCGGCCCAGCTTTCAAACGGCCTTGCTCGTCGACCGCCACCACCGACGACTCGTTCGCCAAGTAGGTGGCTAGGAAAGTGACGTCGCGGGTCGACCCGTCGCTGTAATGGGCCACGACGCCGAGTTCACCTTCTTCGGCCGGCGTCAGCACGAACTTGTCGCGGAGCAATTCGACCCTTTCCAGCACCGGTTCCTCGGCGAGCCGACGGACCGCCCCTTGGCGAATCCACTCGACCATCAGTTGATGATTTTCCGAACCGGCCTCGAACCGCTTGCCGCCACCGTGAGGCAGGATCGCCATCGCCTTGAGCAACAACAAACTTTGATCGGGGGCAGCCGGGAAAATCCGTCGGCCGCGACCCTCGCGGACGATCGCGTCATGGTCGAAATCGGAATCAAACCCCAGCAGCGACAACTGGAAGCCGTTTTGGCCCCGCTGCTTGCCGTGGCAAGGCCCCGTGTTGCAACCCGTCGCCGCGAGGATCGGCTGGATGTCGAGCTCGAAGCTGATCGGCCGGGTCACCGACGATGAACCCGCCCCCAAGCTTGTCAGCGTTTCGCCCGTCGGTTCGGTGGCTCGGACGGACGGTGCCAAGCCGAGGCAAACCGCCAGGATGAGGGTTAAGGTGCGAGTGACGCACTGAATTCCGAAGACGCGGGCCGATGCCATCATGCGAAGCCTTAGGTTTCGGGAAGGAAGGCGGTGGGGGTGGGGAAGGTGGGCCCCGACGCGAAACCGACAAAATCGAGCATTTGACTCGCAGTCGATCGGCTACGGGGAAAACGACTAGGATCCAGCGGCTAACCGACGCCCGCATCCCGTTCATTGACCTTTAGGTTAACGGAATCTGAGGGTCGCTGCACTAGAAAAAACCTGTACCGAGCAATTTTCGCCGCCGTCAAGCCACCCAATCGGGCTCGCGATGCAGGCGGGTACCGAGATCGGATCGTCATTATTCGCCGCCGCGGACGCTCGGAACAGACCGTTTGCCGGCACTGGCGACGACGCAAGCCGCACAGCCGCCGGAGCACCCGCCGCCGCGGCCCGTTTCCGCGTTCGCCCCAGTCGCCTCACCACAATCCCGGGTCCCGCAACCCGGCCCGCAGCCATCCGCCAATTGCTTGGCAAAGTGCTTCGTCCTGGCATGTCGCTCGAATCTCGCCGCCAATTCGTCGATCAATCCCGCTTCCTCCGGGCCGGGCGGGACCAAGAAGTAAAAGACAGGATTTCCGGAATCGAAAAGTTGGTCGACATCGAGCAGCAGGGCGGCCGAGCCTCGCGACGCAAGCCATTCGCGGCAGCGGTCAATCCAACCCGCTCGATCCCGCCTCAACCGCTTCCACAACCACTCGTCCTCGGTCGTCATCGCCCGCAGGATCGAGCCGGTGACTTCGGCGCCTGCGTCGCAATCCGCCGCGACTTCACCGACTTCCACCCCGCGGGGCGTACGGCAAATCACGCGGTCGCCTCGGGAATAAGCCAAACCGCCGACGGCGCGGCAGACGACCCAATCGCCCAGCGGTCCGATTCGTACGAAGTGGTGCTGCATGAGAACCTCGCTTTGCGACTCAACCCGGGTTGCCTTCCCGGGAGCGGATCGCCAACATCACAGACAGCGGGGCGGTTGGCAACGGGCCGGCATGGTTTCGCGGTCACCCGTTCAGACGCCCAAACGGCATGCCGACGAGCCTGGCAGGCAACCGCTGGGACAGACGAAGGCCGATTTGTCAGCGGTAGACCGACCGACCAACCGGAGGCCGACGCGACCGGACGACGGCCGACAGCAAGCCTCACCGGGAGCTGGTAAAGCTCCCCAATCCGCTTCGACTTTTTCGGGCCACGGACCACCCAGCCGAGTGTCGGCAGTCCGAGCGGACCGATCCTCGATTCATCATCGCCACGGAATAGACATGTCCACCGCGCCAACGGAACCGACCACCGCCGCTGACCCGCTCGTCGCGACCTCGCCGTCACGAACCGCCGACGCCAGCCGCGTCGCGACGCCCCGCCCCGATTATCGCCTCTGGGCCGAACAGGTGCTCGCCGGCCGCGATCTGACGCACGAACAGGCGATCGCCATTTTGCGATCGCCCAACGAAGATTTGCTCGCCGTCCTGGACGCCGCCTTCCTGCTGCGTCGACACCATTTCGGCCTGTCGGTGCAGCTCTATTTCCTGATGAACGCCAAGAGCGGCCTGTGCCCGGAAGACTGCAATTACTGCAGCCAATCGAAGGTCTCGACCGCACCGGTCCCCAAGTACAACATCCTGCAACGCGACAAGCTGATGGCCGCTGCCGAGTTGGCCGCCGGCCGCCAAGCCAAGACGTATTGTTTGGTGATCAGCGCCCGCGGCCCGAACGAACGGGAGATGAAGGCGGTCGAAGAGATCGTGCCGGAAATCAAAGCCAAATACGGGCTCGACATCTGTGCCTGCTTGGGATTGCTGACCGCCGAGCAAGCTCAGCGGCTGAAGGCTTGCGGGGTCGATCGAGTCAATCACAATCTGAATACCAGCGAATCGTATTACGCCGAAATTTGCACCACCCACACCCACGCCGACCGCGTCCAGACCCTGCATCACGTCCGTGACGCCGGGTTGGAAGTCTGCAGCGGCGGCATCATCGGGATGGGCGAAACGCACGACGACGTCGTCGCCATGGCGATGCAGTTGCGAGAACTTCGCGCCGAATCGATCCCCGTCAATTTCCTCAATTCGATCGACGGCACGCCGCTGGCACGAACCTCCGAACTGACCCCCCAGGACTGCTTGCGCGCCCTCGCCATGTTCCGGATGGTTAGCCCGCAAAGCGAACTGCGGATCTCTGGCGGTCGCGAACTCCACCTGCGGACGCTGCAGCCGCTTGGCTTGTACGCCGCTAACAGCCTGTTTGTCGGTGATTACCTGACGACCGAAGGCCAACCGCCGGAGGCCGATTATCAAATGATCCGCGATCTGGGATTCGAGGTCACCGGTGCGGCCGCAGCCCCCCATTCACAACCCGCAGATACTCACGGCGACTCGGCGAGCTGCGACGGCGAGGGGTCGTGCGGCGGCCAAGGCGGTTGCGGTGGGGGATCCCAGCCGCTGCCCGTGCCGGTCACAGAGAAAACCGCAACCCGTGGAATCGGCGACTGCGGCACGGGCGGCTGCGGAGGTTGAACAGGCCTCGCATCTGATGGGGAAACAATGCGGCTTCGTCGTCGCTCGCAGCTTCGGCCCGCTCCGCCGCAGGGGTGCCCATGATCATCGGTATCGATCCCACCGTCGACTTCGCCTGCAAACGGCTGTTGGGAAGCCCTAAGCATCCCGCGATCACGCGGCACTTCCTCAACTCCATGCTCCGGTTCCCTTCGCCGATCCGAGAGGTACGGATCCTGAATCCGACCATCGAGAAGGAGTTCGCGGACGACAAGTGGTCGCTGCTCGATATCCTCGCGACGGACGAGCGGGGCCGGTTGTATGACATCGAGGTCCAAACGACTCGGCCGCTGGGGCTGCGTCAGCGGCTCGCCTACTACGCCGCCAGCCTGCTGGCTGGCCAACTTGAAGCGGGCGAAGGCTATCACGAGCTCAAACCCTCGATCGGCATCTGCCTGCTCGACGCGATCGAGTTTCGCGAGGAAGCTGGGATGCACCATCACTTTCAACTTCGCACCGATCGCGGACAACTGCTGACCGACTGTCTGCAAATCCACCTCGTCGAGTTGCCGAAGTACGTGCCGCCCGGCGATAATCGGGTAATCACGGACCCGGTCGAACAGTGGTACTACTTTTTCTGCCGGGCTAAAGAGTCGACGAAAGAAGAATTGGCCGCCCGTCTACCCCATCCCGTCTTTGCGGAAGCCGTAGGAGTGCTGGAAATGATCGCCAAGAATCCCGATGAACGACGGCTGTACAACGCGCGGCTGAAGATGGAACGAGACGAACGGGCAAGAAACCTGCAAGCTCGCCTGGAGGGTGAACTGGAGGGGGAAGTGAAGGGCCGACTGGAAGGCCGACTGGAAGGCGAATTGATGGGTCAGGTGAAATTGCTCCAACAGCTCCTTGGCGACTCGCCGAGCGGAACCGAGGAATTGCTCAGCCTGGGCATGCAGCGGCTGACGGCTTTGGAGCAGGAGTTGCAAAAGCGGCTGCGTGAGCGTTTGGGCTGAGCAGAATCCCGGCTGGCCTGCGACCGAACTCCGCTGGAGGCTCCATCACCGACTCACCTCACGCCACCGGCTAAATCGGAGCGAACGATTGCGAGGCCACCAGGGAGCGGCAGGGCGCAAGCCCTCCGGTACCACCAACGGCCATCGATCGCGTAAAACGCTCACACCGGACGGCCCGTGCCGCTTCGATAGAAACGCTACGCCACGCCCGGAAGCGGCGTTGCAGACGTAGCGACCTAGCGTTCAGCTGAGTGATTCCAAGCAGCAGGATTTGATGCGTACCAAGCGACTCCGGGAACTCGGCGTTCCCGACGAATGCTTCGCCGCCGCCCTGACAGGCATCCAATCGCTGATCAAGGCGAATCGGTCGCGCGGGAGGGAGCTGACAAGTCGGATCGCCGAAATCGTCGCCCAGCCCGATGCGTTTCTGGACGACCCGCATTTTGCCGCACTCGCTGCGGGTCTGGTCGAATTCGGTGCGTTCGTCCCCCACGAACCGGTCGATTACCAAACTTGGGGAAACCAAATCGACGAAGCTTCGCACGCCCAGATGCGTCAAGCCTGCGCGGTTCCCGGCGTCGTCGCCGCGGCGCTGATGCCCGACGCCCACGTCGGCTACGGGTTGCCGATCGGCGGCGTGATCGCGGTCGAAAACGCCGTGATCCCCTACGCGGTCGGTGTCGATATCGCCTGCCGAATGAAATTATCGGTCCTCGACTTGCCACCCGAATCGCTCAATCAGGATCTCGACCGCTTCACACGATCACTCGAACGGGGCACCCGCTTCGGCGTCGGTTCGGTCCACGAGCGGCCGCAGGATCACGCGGTGATGGACCAGGATTGGGGCGTCACGCGGATCACCCGAGAACATCGCGACCGAGCCTGGCGGCAACTCGGCACCTCCGGCTCCGGCAACCACTTCGTCGAATTCGGTGTACTGACGCTCGACCGATCCGACACCGATTGGGGGCTAGAGGCGGGGCGTTACTCGGCGCTGCTTAGCCACAGCGGCAGCCGTGGCGTGGGGGCGGCGGTCTGCAACACTTACAGCAACCAAGCTCGTGCCCGACTGCCCAAACGCTACGAACAACTCGGTCGCCTCGCGTGGCTCGATCTCGATACCGAAGCGGGCCAGGAGTATTGGCTCGCCATGAACCTGATGGGCGACTACGCCGCAGCCAACCACGAGGTGATCCATCGGTTGGTTTGCCGCCAGGCAGGGGCCAAGGTCATCGCCGGAGTCGAAAATCACCACAACTTCGCCTGGAAAGAGTCCCACGGCGGTCGCGAACTGGTCGTACACCGCAAAGGGGCGACACCGGCGGGCGAAGGCGTGCTCGGCGTGATCCCCGGTTCGATGGCGACCCCCGCCTACGTCGTCCGCGGCAAGGGGAATCCGGCCAGCCTCGATTCGGCATCCCACGGCGCAGGGCGGCGGATGAGCCGCACGCAGGCGAAGACGAAGTACACCTGGAAGGCGGTGCAACAGTCGCTGCTGGCTCGTGGCGTTCACGTCTTGTCCGCCGGCGCGGATGAGGTTCCCGGGGTCTACAAAGACATCGACGAAGTGATGAGCCAACAGCAGGACTTGGTCGGCGTGATCGCCCGGTTCGATCCCAAAGTGGTCAAGATGTGCGGCGACGGCAGCCGTCCCGAGGATTGACGAACCGTTCGCTATCCCCTGGCCGAACCGCTCACTTCTTGGTGCCCATCAGCCCGCCGCCGCCGCCGACGCGCGTCAGCCGATCGTCCAGGACCGAAACCAGCCCCGCCAGGCCACGGTACCGAAGGCCATTGGGAATGAAGTTCGGGTCGCGAATCGAGGAGACCTCGGCCAGCGGATCAAAATCGGCGGTCGCGACGGCCTTCCAGACGACGTCGGAGATCCCTTCCGGCCAAGCGACCGCGGCTGCGGCGGCTAGCACGATTTCATTGTCGCCGACCACCAGCCGATAGCGGAAATCGCGGTCGCCTCGAGCCGCTTGCAACGCGTCCAACAGCACCCCAAGCCGGCGGACCGTCGGCGGGGCGTTGTAGCCATAGGTGTAGGCGGCGGCCGGTCGCGGGTTGCTGACCAACGGCGACCGATCACGTTCATCGCCCCCGAACGGGTCGCGAACGGAGATCGAAGAGTTGGCGAAGATGGTTCTCGAGTTGAAATCGACAAAATGCAGCTCGACGATGCCGTCGTCCGACGGGGTCAGGGGGACGGGCGGGCTAGCGACGACGACCTGACCCGCTCGCGGGCCGCTCCACTTCACATTGCCCGCCTCCATGCCGCGATAAGCATCGGCCCAGGCGAGGATCGAGCCCCAGCCTTCGGTGACCAACTTCCGTTTCTGCTCGGCAACCTCGGGCGAGTCGGATTCGGACGGCCGGGTCGCGGCGTCGATCTGAGCCGCCCAGGCCTTGGTCAGCTTCCGCTCATGGTCGACGCCACTCTCGGGCCGTGGGTGTTCGTCATCCCAAACGGTCAGTCGGTCTTTGCGAACCAATTCAAAATCTCGTTCCAAGACCGGCTCGGTCAGCCCCAAGCCGAACAGTTGGTTCATCCAGCCGTACATCGACGTGCGGGCGACGTGGTTGTAGTTGTGCGGGAAATGGGCCCCGGGGAAGAGCCGCACGGCATCGGGGCGGCCGAGCATCCGATAGACCTGCTGCAATTCCGGAAAGCCATCTTCGGGCAGCCTGATCGTCCAATCGTTGGCCGTCGTCAGCCCCAACGGACGGGGTGCGGTCAAGGCTGCCAATTCGATGTTGCCGGTCGCCACCCGCAACCCGCAGGCGTTCTCACAGGTGCAGCCGCCCTGCATCCCGGTACTGACCATCACCGCCGGCAACGACCCGGCGATCCGCGTGTCGACCGCCGTCGCGATGAACGACTGCGTGCCGCCGCCGCTGGCACCGGTGATCGCGACCCGTTCACCATCGACGTCGGGGAGCCGCCGCAACATCTCGAAAATCTGGATCGAATTGATCGTTTGCAGCCCCATTATCGATTGGCCGTAACCTTCGGCGGTCGCGGTGAACAACGGCCAACCGTCGTCGGTGGTCGGCGGGTCCGAATCGTTGATGCCGTAGCGATGGGCGCGGTCGAACGAGATCTGTTGGCTGTCCGCGTAACCGATCATGTCGTACTGAACGACGACGATGCCCATTCGAGCGAGTTGCACGCAAGCCGCTTGCATGTGGTTGATGGCGGCGTTCTCGAACCGTTCCGCGCCGGTTGCGATCAGCCTCGCGACCTCACCCGGGGAAGCTTCATAGAACCGTCCGTCGTTCCAGTGGCCGTGCGCGTACATCACCGCCGGACGACGGGTCCCCTCGGCCGCGTCGCCGACCGGACGGTAGAGACTGGCGGTGATGAAGTGCCCCGGCAAGCTTTCCAGGATCAGCTTTTCGATCGTGTAGCCGTCAAACGATTCCCGACCATAGATCGTCGGGGTCGGATCGGCCAACTCCGGCATCGGATGCAGCCCCAACGCGACCCGCGTCTGCAATCGCAAGGCCTCCGCGCGAGCTTGCCACGCCTCGGCCGTCTCCGGCACCGTCATCGGGAAATGCCCGTTCAAATCCTTCAACTTCGGCGGGCCGGCCGGTTGTGCAAGGGCGGGCGAGACGAAGCCGCCCGACAGGATGATCAGCCAAGCCGCGAGGGCAACCAGAGTCAACCGCCGCGCAGGAACCCGCGAGGGCTTCGACTCGCCGATCGCCACCTCAGAAAGCCTGGTCTCGGATACGAAACGGGTTTTCTGGACGCACTGGCGAAAAGTACGAATGGGAATCATCAGAGTTCTCAACAAGCTGTTGGCAGGCGGGCGGGAAAGGAAGAGGAGGGGCAGGAAGCGACGCGGCCAGCACTTCGCAATCGAACGTCGTCACGGAAGATCGGATTCCCTTGAGGACCCAATTCGCGCGAGCAGTCAGGCCTCACGGCCACGAACTCGGGTTGATCGGCTCAACGGCCGTAATAGCCACGATACCAATCGATGAACCGCCCCACGCCGACTTCGATCGACGTCTCGGGACGAAAACCGACCGCTTGCTCCAAGGCGTCGATGTCCGCATACGTTTCCGGGACATCGCCGGGTTGCATCGGCAGCAGGTTCCTGACCGCCTTGCGTCCCAGTTTCTCCTCGATCACCCCGATGAATCGCTCCAACGAGACCGGTCGGTTGTTACCGATATTGTAGACGCGATACGGCGCGGCGCTGGTGGCCGGGTCAGGATTTTCGCCCGACCAACCTTCGCTGGCCGTGGCGATCCGCTGGCTCGTTCGGTAAACCCCTTCGATGATGTCGTCGATGTAGGTGAAATCGCGACTCATCTGGCCGTGGTTGAAGACGTCGATCGGCCGGCCTGCCAAGATCGCTTCGGTGAACAAAAACAACGCCATGTCGGGGCGCCCCCACGGGCCATAGACGGTGAAGAACCGCAACCCCGTCGTCGGCAAACCGTACAGATGGCTGTAGGTGTGCGCCATCAGCTCGTTCGCTTTCTTGCTGGCGGCGTACAAACTCAGCGGATGATCGACGTTGTCGCTGACCGAAAACGGCAGGCTCCGGTTGCTGCCGTAGACGCTGCTGCTGCTGGCGTAGGTCAGATGCGGAACGGCCGCGTGCCGGCAACCTTCCAAAATGTTGATGAATCCGACCAGGTTGCTCTGCACGTAGGTCCGCGGATGAGTGACGCTGTATCGAACCCCGGCTTGAGCAGCGAGATGCACGACCCGTTCAAAGCGGTGTTCCGCGAACACCTTGTCGACCGCCCCTTGGTCGGCCAAGTCGGCTTCGACAAAGTGGTAAGCCCCGGCGTCGGGCTCGGCGGCAATTCTGCAGAGCTCTGCCAAGCGATCCCGTTTCAGCGAGACGCTGTAATAGTCGTTGACGCTGTCGAAGCCGACGACATCCTCACCCGCCCGGAGCAGGCGAGCGGCGTAGTGAAAACCGATGAATCCGGCCGTGCCGGTGACCAGATGCGTCCCCATGGACGGCCAGATTAACTCGGCTCGGCATGAGGCACAATCCGCGTGATGCTGACCTTCGTCCGACGCAATTCCTCGATCTCCGCCGCCATCTGCTGGATCAGGTCAGCGATCTCCGCCCCGGCCTGCTCCCCGATCTGAACCGTGAGCGCCTTGCGGGTGCTGTGGGTCAACCCGATGGCACCCGCGTCACGATAGGCGGCTTCCGACCCACGGTTGGGCGAAACGAACTCGCCACGAATCAGTTCGACATTCATCAGCGATCGATCTCGGACATAAGGAGAAACGGAAACTAAGAGGATGCGGACCGCGGTCGATCCGATACCGTGACGTTGATCATTCGACCGTCACGCTTTTGGCCAAGTTCCGCGGCCGGTCGACGTCGCAACCGCGGATCAATGCGACGTGATAAGCGAGCAATTGCAAAGGCACGACCGAAACGATCGGCTGCAGGAATTCCGGCACCTCGGGCACCTGAATCACCTCGTCCGCCAACGCTTCGACCTGCGGGTCGTCGTGTCCGGCGATCGCGATGATCGGCCCGCCTCGCGCCTTCACCTCTTCCATATTAGCCATCACCTTGTCGTAAGTGATGCCTCGAGGTACCAAAAATACGCTCGGCGTGTGCCGGTCGACCAGCGCGATCGGGCCGTGCTTCATCTCCGCCGCCGGGTAACCCTCGGCATGGATGTAGCTGATCTCCTTCAGCTTCAACGCCCCTTCGAGTGCCGTCGGGAAGTTGTAGCGCCGGCCGAGGTACAGAAAGTTTGTCGCGTCGGCGAAACGCTGGGCCACGGCGCGGACCCGCGATTCGCACTGCAGCGCCTGTTGCACCCACATCGGCAAACTACGCAACGCCTCGATCGTCTGTTGCCCCGCTTCGAAACTCAAATCTCGCGTCCGACCGAAATACAGCCCCAACATCGCGAGCACACAGCAATGCGAAGTGAAGGCCTTCGTGCTGGCCACGCCGATCTCCTGGCCGGCATGCAGGTAGATACCGCCATCGGCAGCCTGCGCGATCGAACTGCCGACGACGTTGCAGATCGCCAAAGTCCGATGCCCCTTGCGTTTCGTTTCACAAACGGCCGCTAACGTGTCTGCCGTCTCGCCGCTCTGCGTGATCCCGAAGACCAACGTGTTGTGACCGATCGGCGGGTTCCGATACCGCAACTCGCTGGCATATTCCACCTCGACCGGGATCCGAGCCAATTCCTCGATCAGGTACTCGCCGACCAAGGCCGCGTGCCAACTCGTCCCACATCCGGTCAAAATGATCCGGTCGACGCTGCGTAGCTGCTGGGGCGTCAAATTCAATCCGCCAAAAATCGCCGTGGCGTCCTGGTCGTCGAGCCGCCCTCGCATCGCGTTCCGAATCGCCTCCGGCTGCTCGTGGATCTCCTTGAGCATGTAGTGATCGAAGCCTTCGAGGCTGGGGATCAATTCGTCCAATTTAACCCGCTCGATCTGCGGCGATATTCGCCCCTGCTCGCGGTGATGGACGGTGAAGCCGCTGGGGGTCAGCGTCGCCAACTGATGGTCCGCCAAGTAGACGATCCGATCGGTCCGTCCCGCCAGCGGCGACGCGTCGCTCGCGAGGAAATATTCGCCTTTGCCCACGCCAACAACCAAGGGGCTGCCAAACCGGGCGGCGATCAGCAAATCCGGACGATCGCGAAACAGGATCGCCAACCCGTAGGTGCCTCGCAACCGCGACAACGCCCAGCGGACCGCGTCCAAATAGGGGGCGTTGGCGTCAGCACCCTCCGCCTCCGAAGCCCGTTTCAAACCCTCGGCGATCAGGTGAGCGACGACTTCCGAATCGGTCGCCGAACGAAAATCGTATCCCGCAGCAGCCAATTCCTGCTTGAGCTGCACGTGGTTTTCGATCACCCCGTTGTGAACCAACACCACCTCGCCGTCGCCACCGACGTGCGGGTGGGCGTTCGCGACGACCGGGGCACCATGAGTCGCCCAGCGGGTATGCCCCAAGCCGATCGTGGCATCTGACGGAGATTCGCCCAGCTTGGCCGCCAGGTTGACTAACTTGCCGACCGTGCGGTCGATCGTCAGCCCCTCGGGGCCACAGGTCGCGATCCCGGCGCTGTCGTACCCGCGGTACTCCAGCCTCCTCAATCCCTCCAGCAGGAAGGGGATCGCGGCTTCACGACCGACGTATCCGACGATTCCGCACATCGCTCCATCCCGTTTTGAGGCCGAAAATATTCATTCCCGTTCGAGCAACCGACATCCCACGGCGCCGCGCCGATTTCCGCCGAACAACGCCTGCGGCGCGAGTCTAGCGAAAACGACGCCGGCTTCGATAGGCGGATTTCAGGATGCAAAAACCCGCCGTCCGCCAACCCGCGGGCAATTCGCGCCGCTAACCGATGCCTCCCGGAAAGGAACCATTTCCGTAACGATGTTATCTTTTTCTCAATTCGCAACCTGTTTCACGGCAAGGGTTTACCGATTTCGCGACCTTTTCGGCGGCTGCTTTTCGGACGCAACCCGTTACGAACTTGGCACCTACGGGTTAACAGCCGAGAAGCTTTTCGTTTTGACCTGCCGGTCGAGTTTCTCGTCTCAAAAATGACGACCCGCCAGACAACAGCCGATGCGACCAGAGGGGCTCCTCAGGCCCCGCTTCCCCCCTTCCGGTGAAGGGCCTGCCACTTCGCCAATCACCCGGTCCGAGGAAACAATCGTACATTTGCACCAGTGAACTTGGCGGGCAATCAAAGATATGCCACACCGCGAAATGACCAGCGGCGCTTGCGGTCGCCACCCATAACCCCGCGGTCACCGTTCGCGTCCGCTCCCCTCACGGAATCCAACCCGTAGCGAACCCAACCGACCACCGGGTTATCGCCTCA
>RECD01000254.1 GCA_007694185.1 Planctomycetaceae bacterium | reverse complement strand
TGATCAGCACCATCTGGCCGGTCTGTCCGGGAGGCACGACATAGGCGATTTCGCCTTGAACGTTCTCGAACCTGTCGCTGCGGAGCCTCGTCAATTCCTGCCGCTGGGTTTCGACGATGCCGGTCAACGACGTGACCCGTTGGGTGAGTGCCGTCTTTTCGTCGGCTGCGGTTTTGCGGACGGCGGCCAACGTCGCGTTGGCCTTCATCAGTTCGTCCTTGGTCTCCTCGCCCGTCTGCTTCATTTTGTCGCGATCAGCCAGGAAGTCCGCGTTGGCCTTTTCCAGCTCCGCGATCTTGTTGTCCCGCACCTGCTCGGCTTGGGCTTGGGCTTTTTGCGCGTTGTCGACGTCGCTGGCCGCCTGCGTGCGGATCGTCGTCGCTTCCTGGCGGGCTTGCCCGTACTGCTCGTTTCGCGACCGGATCGCGTTCAGCAGGTATTCCGGGATGGCGCTGTAATTGCGGTTTTGCGAGTCGACTTCGGGCCCGAGATAGGCCATGTCGAGATCGAACTGGGTCAAGATCGCTTGCATGTCAGCGTCCCCGCCGACACTCGTTCGCAACGAGTCGAATTCCGCTTCGCTCAATTGCCCCTCGCCCATCATCGCCTTCATCAGGCTGATCCGGTCGTTGCTCGTCCGCAACTCGTTTTGGGCACTCGTCAATTGCCCCTTCACCCGCTCGTTCTCGATCGAGGAAGTGCTACCCCAGCGGTAGAGAAAGAAATTACCGGCGAGTGAAAGCACCAGTAGGATCAGCGAGGTGATCATACTGCCGCGGATCACCGAATCGTCACGAACGGCCATGAACGTTTGTCCTGAAGGATCCCAAAAGACGAGCGACAGTGACTCGGCGGAGTTCGATCCGAGCGAATCGCAGCCACTGGATAGCACGATTCCACGGACAGACTCTCCCATAGGCGGCCGCCGACCACCCCGGACACGAATGCCCCACCGCACGTTACTCTATTCACTGACAACCATTATTCTACCTGGCCGGTGAGAAAAAGGCACCTTTCCCGCCAAATGTTTTGACGGCTTTCCCCTTTTTTCGGGTCGATGCGCTGACGCCGCCGGCCGTACCCGATCCCCCTCGACACGCCGGCTCCTGGTGGAACATGCCCTCAAGGCCCGTGCCCGACCCATCGACAAATCCCGCTCCCAAACGGGATTACCAGCCCGATCTGTTCGGTCTGGAACCCGCTCCCGAGGCTGCGACAGGGCCGCCCACACAGCCCCAGCCCTCCGCGACAAAGCCGCTCGAGGGGAATCCTTCGGGTACGGACCGGTTCGTCCGCGAAACACCCGAGGAATGCGGTTCGCCCACAGCCACTGTCACACCGTCGGCTGAAGTCACCGATCCTGCTGACGTCTCCCAAGCAGCGACCATCGCCGGAGCGGCCGAAATCACCGGCCCCGCGCCGAATGCCGACTCCCGGGTCGTTCTGGTCGACGCCCATTCGCTGATCTATCAGCTCTTTCACGCCCTGCCCTCGATGACGAGTCCCCTGGGCTTGCCCGTGGCGACCGTCCACGGCTTCGTCGGCGACCTGCTGGAACTGATCCAGCGGAAATCGCCGACCCACGTGATCTGCGCGTTCGACCATAGCGACCGAACTTTTCGTAACGACCTGTACGACCAGTACAAGGCGCACCGCGAATCGATGCCGGACGAGTTGCGTCAACAGATCCCGTTGATCCAAGAAGCCGTCCTGGCGATGGGCGTGGGGATCCTGCAGACGCCCGGTTTCGAAGCCGACGACATCTTGGCGACGGTGGCCAAACAGGTCGATCAAGCTGGCGGGCAGGCCTGGATCGTGACTTCGGACAAAGATTGCCGCCAACTGATTACCGACCGCGTCCGCTTGTACAACATCCGCAAAGGTCAGGAATTGACCGCCGCCGAACTGCTGGAGGATTGGGGCATCCGCCCCGATCAGGTGGTCGATTTCCAAGCCTTGGTCGGCGACCCGGTCGACAACGTCCCCGGTATCCCGTTGATCGGCCCCAAAATTGCCCAGCAACTGCTGGCCAGTTACGACACGTTGGAAGGCGTGTTCGAGCACGCCGGCGAGATCTCGGGCAAGAAACGACGTGAAAACCTGCAGGGTGGCCGCGACGCCGCGATGCTGAGCCGCGAATTGGTCAAGCTGCGTGACGACGTCCCCTGCGACCCGCCCTGGGAAATCTCGCGGATGCGAGGCGACCTGCCAAAGTTAGTGGAACTGCTCGACCGGTTCGGCTTTCGCAAACTCCGCTCCCGAGTGCTCGATTTTTTCGGCGACAGCGGTCCGCGCGGTGGCATGGCCGTGCGCGAAGGCGGAGCCGATGGCGGCTCGTCGACCGCAGGTGCAACGTCAGGTGCCTCAACTGCTGTGGGACGAATCGCCACGACCAGCCGAATGACGCTCAGCGACACGGCACCGATCCACTACGAGACGATCGTCGACGTCGCCGGTTTAGAACGGCTGGTCGAAAAATTGAGCTCGGCCAAACGGATCGCGATCGATACGGAGACCACCAGCACCTCGGCCCGCGGTTGTGATCTGGTCGGCATCTCCGTCGCCTGGCAACCGGGCCACGCCGCCTACCTGCCGGTGTTGGCACCCGAGGGCGTGACCACGCTCAGCCAATCGGAGGTGATCGAGGCCTTGCGGCCGGTGCTGGAAAATCCCCAGATCGGCAAGGTCGGCCATAACTTGAAGTTCGATATCGTCGTGCTGAGGTCAGCCGGTATCGAACTTCGCGGCGAACTCGATGACACGATGGTCGCCGATTACCTGATCAACCCCGGCGGCCGCAACCACACGCTCAGCGACGTGGCCAAGCGCTACCTCGATCACGACATGACGCCGATCAAGGATCTGATCGGCAGCGGCAAGCACGAGATCACGATGGACCGCGTGCCGCTTCAGCGGATCTCGCACTACGCCTGCGAGGACGTCGACGTGCCGCTGCGGGTGCTGCCGCAGTTCACCGAACCGCTCGAATCGCTCGGCCTGAGCGACCTCTACCGCGAATTGGAATTGCCGCTGCTCGAAGTGCTGGCCGAGATGGAGTTCAACGGGATCCGCGTCGACGGCGAACATCTGAACCGGATGAGTGGGATGTTTGCCGAACGGATCATCGGACTGCGAGCCGAAATCCAGACCGCCGCCGGCAGCGAGTTCAATCTCGACAGCCCCAAGCAGTTGGCCAAGGTGCTGTTCGAGGACCTGGGGTTGCCCGTCGTCAAGAAGACGAAGACCGGGGCGAGCACCGACGTCGATGTCCTGCAGACGCTCGCGGCCTTCCATCCTCTGCCGGCTAAGCTGATCGAATACCGCCAGGCGACGAAGCTGAAGAACACGTACATCGACGCGTTGCCTAAGCTGATCAATCCCAAAACCGGACGGGTTCACACGTCGTTCAGGCAAGACGTCGCGGCGACAGGAAGACTCAGCAGCAGCGAGCCGAACCTGCAGAACATCCCGATCCGCACCGTCGAAGGACGCGCGATCCGCGGCGCCTTCCGCGCCGGCCCCGACGATTGGCTGCTGCTCGCCGCCGACTATTCCCAGATCGAGCTGCGGGTGCTGGCCCACTTCAGCGGCGACGCCGCGCTGGTCGATGCCTACGAGCAGGACCGTGACGTTCACACCCGCGTGGCGGCCGAAGTTCACGGGATCGACGAAGCGGACGTGACCCCCGAAATGCGACGGGTCGCCAAGACGATCAATTTCGGCATCGTGTACGGCCAAAGCCCGTTCGGCTTAGCTCGCACCCTGGCGATCACCAAAGAAGAAGCCGCCGTCTACATCGAACTCTATTTCCAGCGTTATCCCGGCGTCCAAGATTTCATGCTCGGGACGCTGAACGAATGCCGCCGCCGCGGTTTCGTGACAACGATCCTAGGGCGGCGACGCGACGTCCAATCGGTACGCGACCTGTCGCAGATGGAACCGGCCAAACGCCGCAACCTGACCGAAACCGAGCGGATCGCGATCAACACGGTTATCCAAGGTTCCGCCGCCGACCTGATCAAGCGGGCGATGATCGCCGTCCACCGCCGACTGCGACCATCGGGCTTGCGCGCCAACTTGTTGCTGCAGATCCATGACGAGTTGGTCTGGGAAGTCCATCCGGACGATGTGGAAGGACTGCGTGACCTGGCTCGCCAAGAGATGACCGAAGTGATGAAATTGCGCGTCCCGCTGAAAGTCGAAATCGGTTGGGGTGCCACCTGGGCTGACCTGAAGTAACGGACGGGTGCCGGTCCCGCCCACCTGCCGGATCGCAGCCGGATCGCAGCCGTATCCCCACTCCTGATTGCGATCGGTTACGATCACGGATGAAGGTGACCGGCTCCCGCCAGTTGCCAACCCCCCCCGCCTTATCCGGAGCTCCTTCATGTCGAACACGAATCCCTTTGCCAAGTTCACGGCCCTCCGTTGGTTGATCGCCGGCGTCTTGTTGACAGCCGCAACAACCCCCGCAATCGCCCACGCGGAGAAACCGATCAGCCCCGTCGGGTTGGTCGAATTGGTCCGCGGTGACTTCCAGTTCTTGGAAGGCCCCGCCTATGACGCGACCAGCGGCACGCTTTATTTCAGTGACATCCCGGCGAACAAGATCTACACGCTCGACGCTCAAGGCAAAATCGGTGAGTTCACCGATTCTTCAAACCACACCAACGGGATCGTCGTGGCGACGAAAGGCAAGTTTCAAGGCAAGCTCGTCGCTTGCCAAATGGATGGCCAAATCGTGACTTACGACCCGAAGACGAAAGCGGTCGAAGTTCTGGCGGACGCCTACGACGGCAAGCGGTTCAACGCCCCCAACGACCTGGTGGTCGATGCCGCCGGCGGCGTCTACTTCACCGACCCGCTGTTCCGCGCCCCAGAACCGCTGCCACAAGGCATCCAAGCGGTCTACTACCGCGCTGCCGACGCAACGGTCACCCGGGTCACCGACGCCATCGCCGCCCCCAACGGCGTCGCCCTGTCACCCGATGGCAAGCGACTGTACGTGATCCCCAGCCAACAAGCTGAAATGCTGGTCTACAACGTCACCGCCCCAGGCAAGCTCGATGGGGGCGAAGTCTTCTGCTCGCTGATCCAACCCGAAGGAAAATCCGGAACCGGCGGTGACGGGATGGTCGTCGATGTCGAAGGGAACCTGTACATCACGTCGAACCTCGGCGTGCAGATCGTCTCACCCGCCGGCGAGTTCCGCGGGATCGTGCAGACACCTCAAATCCCGGCGAACGTGACCTTCGGCGACGCCGACTCCAAAACCCTCTACATCACGGCTCGCACCGGGCTGTACAAGGTCCGCATGCCGATCGCCGGCTTGCAACCGAACTGATCCGGTTCGACAGATCGTTTTGCCACGCCACGCCACGCCACGGGCGTGCCGCGGCGAAGTTTCACCTACCGCCGATCGAACGCTCGGGAGCGTCGCCCTTCCATGAACACACCACTCGTTTGTCGGATGATTTGCGTGACCGTGCTGAGTTCGATCTCGCTCGGCGTGATCTCGCTCGGCGTGATCGCGACGATCGGGCTGTCCGCCGGGACGACCGTCGCCGCCGATTCGAATTGGCCGCAATTTCGCGGGCCGGATGCCCGCGGTGTGGCCGATTCGGCAAACCTTCCCGACCGCTGGTCCGACACCGAAAACGTCGCCTGGAAACGAGACATCCCCGGTCGCGGTTGGTCGTCCCCAGTCGTCTGGGACGATCGCGTTTTCTTGACGACGGTGGTGAATACGGGCGAATCGGAGGAAGCCCGCAAAGGGCTCTATTTCGGCGGTGACCGGCCGCGACCCCCCGACGCCGTGCATCAATGGCAAGTCCTCTGCCTTGACCTGAACAGCGGCGATGTCGTTTGGCAGCAGACCGTTCACGAAGGCAAGCCGGAATCGGCGATCCATTTGAAGAGCAGCTTCGCGTCGGAAACCCCGGTGACCGATGGCGAGCGAGTCTTCTTTCATTTCGGCAACGTCGGACTCTTCTGTTTCGACTTCGACGGCAACGAAATCTGGCGACGGCCGATCCCCGCCCAACCGACCCGTTTCGGTTGGGGAACCGCCGCTTCACCGGCCCTCGATGGCGATCGGCTCTACCTGGTCAACGACAACGAAGCCGACTCGTACCTGACGGCTCTCGACACGAAAACCGGAGAAGAGATCTGGCGGGTCGCGCGCCCGGAAAAAAGCAACTGGTCGACGCCGCTGGTCTGGAAGAACGAATTGCGGACAGAGATCGTCACACCCGGCACCGGCGCGATCCGCTCCTACGACACCGACGGCAACCCGCTCTGGTCACTCCGCGGCATGTCGAGCATCACGATCGCGACCCCCTACGCCGTCCAAGGATTGCTGTACATCAGCTCCGGTTACGTGATGGACAGCCTGCGTCCGATCTACGCGATCCGCCCAGGCGCCGCCGGTGACATCACCTTGACCGGTGACGAATCGACGAACGAATTCATCGCCTGGTCACTTCCCAAAGCGGCCCCCTACAACCCTTCGACGTTGGTTTACGACAACCGCCTGTATGTCCTTCACG
Source organism: Planctomycetaceae bacterium (assembly GCA_007694185.1). GTDB lineage: Bacteria > Planctomycetota > Planctomycetia > Pirellulales > Pirellulaceae > UBA6163. The sequence continues at coordinate 5,507 of RECD01000254.1, read as the reverse complement.
ACCGCGGCCTGCTCGCATGCTACGCCGCTGACGACGGCCAAGAGCTCTATCCCAGCCGCCGGATCCCCGACGGTCGGGCTTTCACGTCGTCCCCTTGGGCGTACGACGGTAAGGTCTTTTGCTTGAATGAAGATGGCGTGACTTTTGTCTTTCGGGCCGGAGACGAATTCGAACTGCTGCACACCAACCCGCTGGGCCCGGACGACATGGGGATGGCGACCCCCGCGATCGCCGGCGATTCGCTGCTGATCCGCACCGCGGCCCGAATTTACTGCGTCCGCATGCCGCAGCCGTCGGCGGACCGATGACCCGCAGGCGGCGGACGGGGGCAGGTGTCGGCCGCCGGTTAGCCGAACGCTCGCTGCTGATGGGCGGCCTGCTGCTCCTCCTGCTGGCAGTATTGGGCCCACGTCTTGCCGGTCGGGTCGGCTGGCCGGACGGTGATCCGAGCGACGCCGCGACGTCGGCCGCCACCGTCTCTGAGTCGCCTCGCTCGTTGGCGCCGGATGCCGAAAAACCGCTTGCCGAGTTCCCCGGCGAGTTCGATGCGACGGTGCTGGTGGTGCGGGATGGCGATTCGGTCGATGTTCGCGATCCCGACGGCCGCACGATTCGCGTCCGATTGCACGGCATCGACGCCCCGGAATATGGCCAGCCCCATTTTCGAGGATCGACCGCTTTCGTTCGCGGGCGGCTGGCCGGTCGCCCGGTGCGGGTGGTCCCGGTCGCGATCGACCGATACGACCGCTTGGTGGGCGAAATCTGGCTCGACGGTCGGCGTTTCAATGCCGAAATCGTCCGCCAAGGTTGGGCCTGGTTCTACCGCCAATATGCCGAGGGGGATGACGAGTTGGCCGCAGCGGAATCGGAAGCCCGTTCGAACGCCCGCGGCTTGTGGGCCGACCCGTCTCCGCAGCCCCCCTGGGTTTGGCGACGACATCCCGGCCGCTGACGCCCGGCCGGCCTTTCCGGTCCCCTGAACCGGTCGGCGTTTGGTTGCTATGCTAGGCCGTTCGTTGAATACTTCGACGGCCGCCCGTCACCCGCTCCTTCGCTCCGCCACCTCACCCATCGGCACCCGCCGACTCAGTTTGAGGCTTCGGTCGGAACAGCTTCCAGGAACCCATTTACTGTGTCTGACGTCGTTCCGATTCGCACCGCCATCATCAGCGTCAGCGACAAAATGGGGATCGTCGATTTGGCGATGGGCTTGCGGTTGGCCGGTGTGCGGATTCTCAGCACCGGTGGCACCCGCTCTCACCTTGAAAAATCAGGAATCGAAGTCGAAGACGTCTCCGAGTACACCGGCTTCCCGGAAATGCTCGACGGCCGACTGAAGACGCTCCACCCCCGGATTTTCGGCGGGATCTTGGCCAAACGGGACGATCCGGACCACATGGAAACGATCGACGAGTACGACATCGCGCCGATCGACCTGATCGTCGTCAACCTCTACCCGTTCGGCGCGACCGCAGCCCGACCGGGGGCGACCCGTGACGAGATCGTCGAGCAGATCGATATCGGTGGCCCCAGTCTCGTCCGCGCCGCTGCCAAAAATCATGCTCACGTCGCCGTGGCGACGAGCTCCGAACAGTACGGCGACCTGTTGGCCGCGCTGGAAAGCGAAGGCGGCACCGACATCGAGCTGCGCCGCCGCTTGGCACACGAAGCCTTCGAGCATACCGCCGCCTACGACCGCGGGATCGCGGATTACTTGAGCGGCGAGTCGATGCTGCGTGATTTCCCACCCACGATCCATCTCGAATACCGCCGCAAGGCGACGCTGCGGTACGGCGAAAACCCCCACCAACGCGCCGCCGTCTACGGCGACCCGCGGGTCCGAACCGCGAACCTGGTGGCGGCCCGCCAAATCAGCGGCAAGGAACTTTCTTACAACAACCTGCTCGATCTCGATGCCGCCCTCGAAATCGTCCGCGGACTCACCTCCCCGGCGGCGTCGGTCATCAAGCACAACAACCCCTGCGGCGCGGCATCAGCCGACAAGCTGGCGCTCGCCTGTTCCAAGGCGCTCGCCGGCGACCCGCTGAGCGCATTCGGTTCGGTGCTCGGGTTCAACCGCACCGTCGATCTGGCGACCGCCGAAGTGCTGTGCGAACCCGGCTTGTTCATCGAGGCGATCGTGGCCCCCGAATTCGAAGCGGCTGCGGTCGGCCTGTTGACCTCCAAACCTCGCTGGCGCGAGAACGTCCGCTTGCTGCAAGTCGGCCGACTCGATGAACCCGCCCCGACGATCCAACGCCGCTTCATCAGTGGCGGGGTGCTGGTTCAAGATGCCGATAACCTCGCTTCCGTCCCGCTGCAATGGGAAACCGTGACCGACAACGACGTCCCCGACGCGTTATGGGATGACCTCGCCTTCGGCTGGGAGATGGTTCGGCACGTCAAGAGCAACGCGATCGTGTTGGCCAAAAACGCCTCGCTGATCGGGGTCGGGGCGGGCCAGATGAGTCGCGTCGATAGCGTCGGGATCGCGATCGAAAAGGCGGGTGATCGCGCGGCCGGTTCGATCCTCGCCTCGGACGCCTTCTTTCCTTTTGCCGATTCCATCTCGGCCGCCGCCGACGCCGGCATCCGTGCGATCATCCAGCCCGGCGGCTCACGCCGGGATGACGAGGTGATCGACGCGTGCGACCGCCACGGGCTCGCGATGGTGATGACCGGCCGACGCCATTTCCGACACTGAGCCACCTGCCGCGATGACCATCCTCGATCGCATCCTGGCACGTACCCGCGAAACGATCGCCGCCGATCAGGCCGCGGTTCCCGCCGATCGCCTGCGTGAACGCCTGGCGGATGCACCCCCGCCTCGTGATTTCTACGCGGCCTTGGCCGCCGGAACCGACGTGCGGCTGATCGCCGAAGTGAAACGAGCCAGCCCCTCGGCGGGACTGATCCGCGAGGATTTCGATCCCGTTCAGATCGCGGAGACCTATGCCGAAGCCGGCGCGGCGTGCATCAGCGTCCTGACGGACGAGCCTTTCTTTCAAGGGAAGCTCGAGTTCCTGCGGCAAATCCGGCGGCACGTCGACCTGCCGCTACTCCGCAAGGATTTCATCGTCGATTCGTACCAGTTGCTCCAGGCCCGCGAAGCCGGCGCCGATTGCGTGCTGCTGATCGCCGAATGCCTCACGCCGGACGAATTGAAACGGTTGCATGACGAAGCGACCGAACTCGGTTTGCAGACGCTGATCGAACTGTACGACGCCGAGAACCTGCCCGCCGTCCTGGCGACCGGCACCCGACTCGTCGGTGTCAACAATCGCGACCTGCGAACCTTCCAGACCGATCTGAACCACACGCTGCGGCTCCGGCGACAAATTCCTTCCGATCGACTCGTGGTCGGCGAAAGCGGCATCGCAACCCCCGCGGACGTGCGGATGCTGGGCGACGGCGGCGTCAAGGCGATCCTGGTCGGCGAATCGTTGATGCGACAACCCGACATCGCGGCCGCCGTTCGCCGGTTGCTCGCTCCCTGTGACGGCGATTCCCAACCGCTAGCGTAGCTGTCCCCCATCGCCCGCCCCCGGGCGGTTCCCCGAGATGCCGTTTCGGCGGCGCCCGCCCTTCCCCCGCTTTCGGATACCGTGATGCGTTTTGGAGTCCTCGGCACCGGACGGATCACCCGGCGGTTGGTCGCCGACCTGCAATCGACACCCGGGGCGACCGTCACGGTGATCGGCAGTCGCGATTCGGCTCGAGCCAATTGGAGCGGCGCGGAATATGGCATCCCGCATGCCGTGACCGGGTACGAAAACGTGCTCCTGCACCCCGATGTCGACGCGGTCTACATCGCCCTGCCGCCATCGCTCCACACGCCCTGGTGTTTGGAAGCCGCCGCGGCCGGGAAACACCTGCTCTGCGAAAAGCCGCTGGCAACCACCGCCGCCGAAGCGCTCACGATCGACTCCGCCTGCCGCAAGCACAACGTCCGTTGGCTCGACGCCACCGCTTGGTTGCATCACGAGCGGACCGCCGCCATGCGCGGCTGGCTGACCGACGGGACGCTCGGCAACCTGCGGCACGTCAGCGTCGCGATCTCGTTCTTCGAACCGTTCCAAAACGGCGACCATCGGCTCGATCCCGCCCTCGGTGGCGGCTGCCTCCTCGATCTCGGCTGGTACGCCGTCGGCTGTGCGATCGCCGCCGCCGGACCGCCTCGCATGGTGTTCGCGACGACGCTCCTGCGCGGCGAAGTCGCGATCCGATCCAGCGGCGTCGTCTGGTTCGACAACGACGTGACCGCGACCGTCCATTGCGGTTACGATGTGGCAACCCGAAAATGGTGCGAATGGGCCGGTGATCAAGCCTCCGTCGTGTGTGACGATTTCTCTCGGCCCTGGAACGATCGCCCCCCACGGGTCTGGATTCACAACCGCGCCGGCGAAGTCGTTTCGCACTCCTTTCAAGGCTCACAAGAACGTAACCTGATCGCGAAACTGATTTCCGCCGAACCGCTCGAATCGTTCCAACTTCAGGCGCTGCGGACGCAGGCGGTGTTGGAGGCGATGAACCGCAGCAGCCAGTCGGGAACCGTGGAGAGCATCACATGCGATTGATCCTGGCGACGATTCAACCCACCAAACTGGCGACCGTGCGAGCGGCGCTCGAACAGATCGGCGTCCACTCGTTGACGGTTTGCGACGCCCAAGGTTACGCTCGCCAACGCGGCCAAACGGCCCGCTTTCGTGGCAACGAATATCGCATCGACCTGTTGCGAAAATTGACGATCGAAATCGGTGTCGAGGAAGACCAAATCGAACAGGTGATCGAGACGATCGGTCTGGCTGCCCGAACCGGACACGAAGGCCAGATCGGTGATGGCAAAATCTTCATCCTGCCGGTGACCATGGCGATGGATATCGGAGCCGCCTCATGAATGACGTTTCGCAACCCGCCGCTGACGCCACGAATTCGGACACGGCTGCCGCCGTCTGGTTCTTCTCCGGCGACCTGCTGTTCGCCAGCCGCATTCGTTCGGCAGCCGAACGGGCGGGCGTCCCCTTCGCGCTGCTAGGCCGCTGGCCCGATGATGCTCCCTCCCTGCCCCGCTGGATCATCGTCGACCTGTCGACCCGCGCCGGGGCCGCTGCCGAAATCCGCCGACTCGCGAGCGAAACCTTTCCCACGGCGCAGACCATCGCCTACGGCCCTCACGTCCAAGCTCAGCGACTCAGCCAAGCCAGACAAGCCGGTTACGACAAGGTGCTGACCCGCGGCCAATTCGACGCGGCCCTGCCAGACATCTTCACCGCCGCAGACGGCTAACCCGAGCCATCCGCTCTCAACCCGCGTCCGTCAACGTCCCCCCCTTTCGATTACGAGAGAGAGCACCGCTTGCGCGACTGAGCACGATAACGCCGGACGGTGCGCAACGGAAAGTGCCCACCGGGGTGCTCGCTTCGTCATCGTGTGCCAACGGCACACACGGTGGTAAGCGGGTCGACATGAGTCTTTGCTGATATCACTATCAGCCGGCACGCGCTAGC
>RECD01000078.1 GCA_007694185.1 Planctomycetaceae bacterium | reverse complement strand
GTCGAGTGTCGCGTCACGCTTTGGATCACCTTGGGTTGCACCCCTCGCAACGCTACCCGCTTCTGCAGGCCACCCAGGGCGACAAGGCGATTGACCACTCGGTCGCTCACAAGCGGAACGCACGGAATGAAGCAGGGCGGATGGTCATCGACGGGGCAGTCATTCAGTCTCAGGAATTGTTCGGCGCCGAGCCCGCAATACCGCGAGACTTCCGGCTAACGCCCCAGCCGCGGACGGATCTATTCGTCCTATACCAGGGCTGGGTCGAGTGTGTCGAAGCGTTGCAGGCGTCGCAAATCATCGGGCCGTGTTGGAGTGGTGCGGGGCGATGCGGCACGGGCTCGACGCGAAGCGTTGAACATCCATGCCCGACTGACCCGGCAGATCGCTCAGTTGCGATCCCAGGCCTCGAAGGAAAAGCAAGTAGCCCGTCAGGTCGAGCTGAATCTCAAAATCAAACGGATCGAGCAGGCAATCGCCGCCACCAAGGAGCGGATGTGAGTCTGTACTCAAAGAAACTCGAGCCGATCGCGAAACTCATCGCTGGAAATCGCGTTGAGAAGCGCTGATAGTCGTTTGACCTGCTCTCCGACCGAATAGCCTTGCCTAACGCTCACGATGATCCCCGCATGCCGTTCACCGCTTGCCAAAAAGGCCGCGTGAAGTCGGCAAAAATCCCCAACATTGAACGTGTACAGCACTCGACCTTGGGCCGTCGCGAAACGCAACTGGTGCGCATCGTCGTCGCCGACAGCTCCTCCCTCCAGAGCCGTCAAGACGTCATGATTCCTCGCTCGCAATCCGGTAATGACGCGGTGATTCATCGCATCTTCATCGACGTACAGCCGGGCGCTTTCGATGCGATTCATTGCCCTTGAAACTCGGCCCGCAGTTTTTCAGCCGCACTTCTCTCGGCTTCCAATGCTTCTTCGACCTGCTCGCGGTTGGCGTGATAGTGAGCCAAGGCAGCGTAAATCTGCGCCAGGTGTAGCTGCGGAAAGTGTTGAGCAATCTCTTCCGGCGGTTCGCCCTGCTTGTAGAGCCAGGCGATCTGATTGACGGTGACTCGTGTCCCTGCAACCCGTAGCCGACCGCCACACACGTCGGGCGTCTCGGTCAGCGTCAGCTGGATCTGGGTGCTCATGGCAGTAACTGGCGTGGCATCGTTTCAGTGGCGTCGTTTCGATTGCGTCAACGGATGACGCCTTCTACCAGTTTAGCCGGTCACTGCACCGGCCGCGAAGTCGCCTTTGAGCGCAGCGAGGCGGCTACGAGCTCAGATCAATTCGAGTCGTTGGCGAAGAGGCTGGGGTTATGAACACGTACACAATCCACGTTGCAACGGAGCTGGGGATGTTTTTATCGTCGCGGCAGTCAGCGGGGGCGCTGCGCCGACGTGTGGAAGCCGCAAACGAGCCGGTCCAAATCGACTTCTCGGTTGTCCAATCGATCAGCGACACTTTTGCGGACGAGTTTTTTGCCGTTCTTGTCCAAAACCGTGGCCACGAGTTTTTGCCGAAAACGTGTCGGTGAAGGAACTCACCGGCGAGAACCGGCACACCGTCCTACGGGCGATCCACCCGCGGTGCGGGAGCCAGCCGGTGGGCTGAGCCACCCGCACGACCTCGGGTCGGCAGCGTCTGGATGGAACCGTCCAGGCGACCCAGCGCCCGATCGGCTCGAGACAGCAGCACCTGCAGCTCGCCGTCGACCCGCACCGGCGTGTCCGGCGGCAGCGGTTTTGGGATGAACGCCCGATATCCCGTCGACTGATTGACGTATCTGCCTGCCCTGACGCAACTTGCGGATCGTCGCTCCTCTGGACTGCGGGTCATGGTGGCCTTCATATCTTCGAACCGAGCTTCCCCATACTAATCGCAGCCTTGAATATGGCTCGAAGCCCGCTCCTTATTCAAGGCTGCCTTGAATATGGAATCGGTTTGCGTCCATGCGATGCCCTGCCTTGACTATGGCTTGGACTCACCGGTCATGCCGATGATCTCGCTCAGCAACCCTTCCGGCTCGCGCTCCACCGCCAGGATGTCGGCCCGGATTTCCTTGAGGAGCCGAATCGGTTTGGGCTTGTAATAGTAGCGTGTGAAGCTGATTCGTAGCCGATCTTGACGCTATCGGGCTCGTACCAGGCGTCCGACGCGTGCCGCAGCACCTCCCGGTCCGAGAAGGCCTCGATCCCTCCAGGCTCCAGTAGCGGCACCTGCTCGGTGTCGCGGAGTTCGGGGCCGGGTTCGTACTTGACGGCGTACCACACCAAGATGCGGCCCCTCACCCACCTCATCGGCAAATGTCGGCAGGAATGCCCCCAAAGCCTCAAGGTCCGCCGATTCGCGTGGGGCCTAGGTTGATATCGGGCGGAGGAGCGGACGCTGGCGCACCCGGTTCCAATGCGATGTGGCTCCGCCTCGACGCCGCCGATTTCGGTCAGCGTTCGAGGCCATCAACGGAGTACTAGATGATGCCGCCGTGCGTTCGCAGTGGCGTCAGGTGGCTCGGCGAATCGAGGAACCAAAAGCGCTCCCACTCGTCGACGATCATCCGCAAGTCCTCACTGGTGAACAGCAATTGTTGCACACGCCGTTCGGGGCGAGCGGAGTAGATCGGAACGAAGCACCCGACCGAAGTGGAAAGACAAACGGCGAGCAGAGTAAGTTGCAGGACGCGACGCATCGCGAGTTCCTCCGTGAACGGTTGCGTGGGATGCTCGGGCTGAATATTTGGTGGACGCGAATCGCCGAATCGTCAGCTCGCTTGCGAGCCTACGGTTTTTCCTAACTCAAGTCGCTTATTCCGGACTTCCCGCGGACGACGAACCGGTGCGGCCCTTCGCCCCCCAACCAAGCGGAAACAGAGGTGAATGCTGGTTCAGCGATCGCGGCTGATTGACCATGATTTCCATCTCCTTACCCGGCTTGAACACAACGACCTTCCTTCCGGGCACCTCGACTCGCTCGTTGGTACGGGGATTCCTGGCCGTTCTGGCGGCCCGCTGCCTGACTTCAAAAACGCCGAAATTCCTGAGTTCGATCCGCTCTTCGTTGGCCAGCCACTCGATGATCGCATCAAACGTTCGCTGAACCACCGCTTTGGTCTGTTGCTGGGTCAGCCCCAACTCCTCAGAAACGATCCGGACGATGTCTTTCTTGGTCAAATCTTGCCCTCCCGAAACCGTTTTTCACCCAGACAAATCATCTTAAACCATTGCTTATCAATGACTTAGGAAGATTCAATCTAGGCCGGTCGCGTTTCGGTGTCAAGCTCGTGCAGCGGCCCACCCCCACCGGTACCCGTTTGGGCCGGCAGGATGAAGTCCTGCAATCGTTATCGTCGGCAGGATCGTCAAACTTTAGACGGCTCGTGATTTTCTCTGGATCTCGATCTCGTCAAGGGAATAGAGCCGCCCGCGGCCGCTGCCCGGACAGACCCGGCAGGTCGCGTCCCAATCCCGCTTGGTTTCCAGGGTGCTGTCCCAAAACGGCCAGGTGCGACACTGAATCGGGCGCGCCGAATAGACGGTGCATTTGCGGGTTTGCGGGTCGAGAAAAATGCAGTCCCCGTCGGGGTATTCGACCAAGCTTTTCTGATCGTCCACCTGTCGCACGAATCGACTCTCGAACTCCTCGACCGGAATCGCCAGCACGGCGGCCAGTTCAGTGATCTCCCGCTCGTCCACCCAAACGAACCCGGGAGCCCCGCCGCAGCAATCGCCGCAGCCGGTGCATTCGAACCTCAATCCGTCGCGATACCAGGGCGTTTTGGGCATGGGAGCGAGTGACCTGTAAGGCGAAATGTCGGAGCGATACCGTTCGGCAGCGGCCCGTTTCGGCATCCTTGCGGCAGGACACCCTCGGCTCCGGCGGGCCCTGTGGTAAGGATGCCCCGGAGACCTGTCGGGCGATCCCCAAACGCCACGTCGCAGCGGAACATGGCGAACGGGCTTCGGCGATGTCTAGGTGAGACTTACCTCCTCGACGATCTGGCCCAGCGCCTCGCCCAACCGGGCCAGTTCCTCGAAGGCGGTCGAATGCCCGCCGCTGACCCGCAGCGTACCATGGGGCAAGCTCTTCAGAAAACCATGGATTAGCGGGGCGCAGTGCCACCCCGAACGGACCTCGATGCCGAATTCGCTATCGAGCAGGGAAGCGACCAGTCCGACGTCGGCATGGGCAAACGTGAGGCTGAGGATCGGCAACTCCTTCGCCCCGATCGCTCGTACGCCCGGCAGCCCCTCAACGGCCTGGCGCAATCGTCCCGCGAGCCGTTTTCCTGCGGCCGCCCGTTCGGCAAGGTCGACATCAGCCAACCAGGTCAAGCCGGCGTCCCAACCGGCTAGGGCGGTGACGTTCAGGTTGCCCGCTTCCAGACGGTTCGGCATCGTCGCGGGCATCGCGAGCGACTCGGAGTTCAGCCCGGTGCCGCCAAAGGCCGTCGGCTCCAATCGGGTCAGCGCAGCGTCGGAAACCCACAGCAGCCCCGTTCCCAGCGGCCCACAGGCCCCTTTGTGGCCCGGCGCGGCGAGCAGATCGATGCCGCTGGCGACCACGTCGATCGGGAGGTAGCCGAGTGTCTGAGCGGCGTCACACAGCAGGCACGTGCCGGTACCGCGCAACGCTTTACCCAGCGTCTCGATCGGCTGGATCGCCCCGGTGACATTGGACGCATGGGAAATGGCGACCAGCCGGGTGTCGGTTCGAACCCGATCGAGAATCGCCTGCGAATCGACCTGGCCTTGGTCATCACAGGGGACGACATCGACCGTGACCCCCGATCGAGTCCTTAATTGCTCCAGCGGCCTCAGCACGCTGTTGTGCTCGATCGCCGTGGTGACGACATGGTCGCCCGGCCGGACAAAGCCGAAGATGGCGGCGTTGAGCGCGGTGGTGCCATTCGAAAAGAACGCCACGTTGCGAGGGTCAGGAGCCTGGATCAGGCGAGCCAATCGGCGTCGGCAGGACGCGACCACCCGATCAGCTTCGCCCCCTCGCGCGTAGGCCCCACGGCCGGCGGCCACGCCGATTTCACGGGCGTAGTGGTCCATCGCCCGGTAGACGACCTCAGGTTTTGGCCAACCGGTGGCGGCATGGTCGAGGTAAACGGGTGGGAGGGGACTTCGGTTCACTGCGGGTGGACCCATTGCGATTGACCGCCTGCAAAATGTTCCCGCTTCCAGATCGCCACATCGGCCTTGATCTGATCCATCAGCCAGGGCAGGGCGGCAAGGGGCCCCTTGCGATGGGCGGCGGAACAGCCGATCAGGATGCTGGCTTCGCCGATCGGTACAACTCCCAACCGATGGGTGATCGCGACGGCGGTCAACGAAAAGGCGTCCATCGCCTGAGCAGCCAATTCCTGCAACTGCCGCGTTGCCATCGGTGTGAAGGCTTCGTATTCGAGCCGATCGGTTTGCTGGGAACCGGTCATCCGCCGCGTCACTCCCTCGAACCACGCCTGGGCCCCCGTATCGGGGTCGCGAATGAAATCGCTCAGCGGCCGCCGGTCGATCGGTCTGTCGATCAACTCGACCCTCACCCGTTGGGAACCGATCAAAATAGGGTTGGACTCTGGAGTCATCCGATCACCGAATTAACCGCCGCTGACCGGGGGAATCAACGCCAATTCCGAGCCGGCTGAGACCGGAAAGTCAGCCGGCACGAAGGCCTGATCGACCGCCAAGCGACAGGCCGGCAATAGCGGCAACAACCGCGGGACTTGACGGCCGAGCCCGTCCAGCACTGCCGCCGCGGTCACCGGAGGCGGCACCTCCACATCGATCCGCTCCGAATTTGCCAAATCGCGGGCAGCGGCAAACAACAGCACCTGGCAATTCATAGTTTTTCCAAAACGGGCGAGGCTCAGCGGTAATCCGCGGGCCGTTTGCCTTTGACGAATCGGTTGAACCCGAAGTCCGTCGCCTGGAAGTCGCCGACCAGATCAACCGCCAGGTCCGCCCGGATGCCGTCTTCCAGTCCGACGCACCAATAGGTCGCGTTGACGATCATCCGCCGCACACCTTCGTTGGTGAAGTCGGTCGCGGCGCCCATGGTCGAAGTGAAGACCCTGGCCCCTTGGTAAGTGGTGGTCCATCCCAATGGCATCATCGGGTCGTTACGGTCGTCGGCCACCGGCTCGTCCGCGGCGTCCATTCCGGTCAGGATGGCCCCGAGGAAGATCACATGCGAGCCTTCGGGGAGCGGCAGTCGAACGCGGTAAACATCGGTCGGTCCCCAGATGTCGCCGTCGGCGATGCCGGTCGCGATCGCGTGATCCGGGTCCGCCACGATCCCGCGAGTGCTCTCCGAACCATGCTTGCCATGATGCGCGATCCAGGTTTCGCCAAGCACCTGACGCCCGAAGCCCTGTTTGTAGTCGTCGCCGCCATACTGCCAACTGTAGCGGGCGTACTTCGAATCGGCCGGCAGGTTGAAGGCGTGGGTTGCGGTCCGCAAACCGATGATCGGGTTGCCGCCCTCGATGTAGTCGACCAGGTGAGCCATCTGCTCGTCGGGCAAAGCTCGAAAGCGGGTGGCGATGATCATCAGGTCCGCCCCCTTTAAACGATGCAACCCAGGGATGTTGTCGCTTTGGTTGGGGTTGATTTCGCCCGTAGCCGGATCGATGGAAAACAGGACCGTGCAATCGAATCCGTGGCGCTCGGAGAGAATCTTGGCCAATTGGGGCAGCCACTCCTCGCTCCGGTACTCCTCGTCACCCGCGACCAGAACCACCCGCTTGCCCGCCCCGGGGCCGGCCTTTCCGGGGAACTCGAGCCACGGGGTCTCATCCGCTCGGGTGGGCGAAAGAGCGGCGATCGTCAAACCGCACAACAACAGCAGGGAGAGGGGTCGCATGATCATCAGCGGTGGGGAATAGAGGAAGGGACAGATGGGCCGGCCGAGTCGATAGCGGGACACCCATGGGTATGGGTTCCGGTCGTGCCGCCCTACCGTCAGTTTGGTCACCGCACAGACCGGTGGCAAGCACCGCCAGCGCTCGGCCGCTCGGTGTGACGATCCACAGCCCGTCAAAACGGGAGGTTTCCCTTCGCAGGAAACCGTCAGCTACCAATCGCCAGGTGATCGAGCGCCGGCCGGCGGGTGAAGCGAATTTCGCCACCGACGATCGTGTAGACGACCCTTCCCCAGACTTTTTCACCCGCATGAGGACTGCTCTGGCAGCTCGAGAAGAACCGCTCCGGTTCGACCGTCCAAGCTTCCTCAGGGTCGATGACCGCAACGTCGGCTGGCGCCCCGAGCCGCAACGTGCCGGCATCGAGTCCCGCGATTTGGGCCGGGCGGGTCGACATCCTGAGGATCAGATCGGACCAAGACATGGCTCCGGACCGGACCATGCGAGTCGCGACTACCGGCAGGGCGGTTTCCAGCGCCGCGGCGCCGAACGGGGCCTGGTTCAGGTCGTTCATTTTCTTCTCACGGGCCCGCGGCATGTGACCGCTTTGGATCGCGTCGATCGTTCCGTCCGCGACGGCTTGGCAAAGCATCTCGACGTGTCGGGGACTGCGAAGGGGCGGGTGAACTTTGAATCGGGCGTCGAAGCTCGCGAGCATTTCGTCGCTCTGCCCGAGATTGTGGGGACAGACCGACGCGGTCACGAAAATCCCGCGTGATTTGACCCAGCGGAGCAAATCGATGCTGCCCATCGTGCTGATCGGGCCGACGTGGAGCCGCCCGCCGGTCGCCTCGGCGAGCCGCACGTCGCGGGCGACCGCCAAGTCCTCCGCTTCGGTCGGCAAGCCCGACAAACCGAGCCGCAACGACACCCGGCCGTCGTGCATGACGCCACGGTCGACCAGATCGGGATCGACCGGCCGGTCGAAAATCGGTATGTCAAACATGCGGCAATAATCGAGCGCCCGTTTCAACAGCGCGCTGTTGCCGACCGGACGTGGCGAATCGCTGAAGGCGACCGCCCCGGCCTGCACCAGCAGCCCCAATTCCGCCATCTGCTCACCGCGCCGCCCTTGGCTGAGGCAGGCGATGACACGAACCCGAGGCCCTGCGGCGGAGGCCGCGATCCGCGCGATCAATTCGACCCCGGCCGGCGTGTCGACCGGCGGGTCGCAGTTCCCCAGGCAGAGGACCGTCGTGAAACCGCCCGCCAAGGCAGCGGCACCGCCGGTGACGATCGTCTCGTCTTCCTCATGCCCGGGCTCCCGAAACTCGGCCCCCAAATCGACCAGGCCGGGGGTGACCAAGCAGCCGCCGGCATCGACACGGTGGCAATATTCCGGCAGGTCGTCGTCCGCAGGATCGATCGACTCGATCCGCCCGCGGTGCAACAGCAACCGGCCGGGACGATCCAATCCGTCCGTCGGACTGATCAACCGCCCGCCTTCGATCAGGATCGGTGTGAGTTCACTCATCGCTTGCTCCGCCCTCGGGATGCTCCCTGCCGCCGACCAACAACCAGAGCGCCGCCATGCGGACCGCAATCCCGTTGGTGACCTGTTCCAAGATCACCGAATGGGGGCCATCGGCGACCTCCGGCGTGATCTCGACCCCGCGGTTGATCGGGCCGGGAGCCATGATCAGGATGCCTTCTCGGCACCGCCGCATCCGGCGGCCGTTCATCGCGTAGCGGTTGGCGTATTCGTGAACGCTGGGGAATGGCCGCGAGGCGAACCGTTCGAATTGGATCCGCAAGAGGTTCAATACGTCGCAGCGGGGGAGGATCTCGTCAAGGTCGTGAGCGACCTCGAACCCGAGCTCCTCCCAGCGCGGGCTGACCAAGGTCGCCGGGCCACAGACGATCACGTGCGCCCCCAGCTTCCGCAGCCCCCACATGTTGCTGCGGGCCGTGCGGCTGTGAGCGATGTCTCCGACTAAAGCGACGGTCAAACCGTCCAATCGCCCCCGATGCTGGCGAACGGTCAACATGTCCAACAGCCCCTGAGTCGGGTGCTCGTGTGCCCCATCCCCCGCATTGAGGACACAACATTCCAGCTCGCGGGCGAGCTGATGCGGGGTGCCGGGTGCCGGGTGCCGAGTCACGACCCAATCGACACCCATCGCCTGGATCGTCTTGGCGGTGTCGATGAACGTTTCCCCCTTGGAAACGCTGCTGCCGGAGCTCGAAAATTCGACCGTGTCGGCACCCAACCGTTTCGCAGCCAAAGAGAAGCTGTTGCGAGTCCGGGTGCTGTTCTCGAAAAACAGGTTGGCCAGCGTGCGACCGCCCAACAGCGGGATCTTGTGACGGCACCCTCCCGTCAATTCCTTCAGCGTCTGGGCCGTATCGAGCAGGATCGTGATCTCTTCCGCCGTCAGCCCCTCGAGGTCCAACAGGTGACGTCGCCACCAGCCTGCGGGCCGCTGGGGAGGCGAGAATTCCGGCAGACCGCTCGACGCGATCGAAAGTTCACCAGGGGATGTCGTCATCGGGGTCAACGGTTTGGTCGAAAGCGGCTTAACCCGGCCAGGAGCCATGCCGAGCGGGCCGTCGGGCATCAAGGTGACCGGCGACGGTAGGCGGTCGCGATCAGGCCCCACGCGACCAACCAGAGCACGCCCCCCAGCGGCGTCACGGCCCCCCAACGCGGCGTGTCGGACAACACCAGAACATACAAGCTTCCGCTGAACAGCACGATCCCCGCCAACAACAACCCGAGGACCCAACCCGTCAGCCGACCGCCACGTACAATCCCACCAGAAGCGGCCAACGCCAAAGCCAACAGGGCCAGGGAGTGCCCCAGGTGGTAACGGACACCGACATCGAACTGGTCCAACCGTTTGGCGAGCAAGTCCGGAGCCAGGTCGTATCGCGATTCGAGAAAATCCGGCAAGCCGTGAGCCCCGAACGCACCGACCAGGACCGCCAAGAAACCGGACCAACCGGCCACGGCAATCCAACCGCTGCCCGCATCAGCCGACCGACCGACAAAGGTTTCGCTCGGTACACTCGGGCCGCCTGTCAGGACACTCGGGTCGGGAGCGATCCGGTCCGGTTGTTCCCCTGCCATGTCGATCAACCGTCCAACAGGTTGGCGACCGCTTGCAACAAACGATCCATCGCGAACGGTTTGCGGATGTAGTCACTGACCCCTAGCAACTCGGCGTAAGCCTTGTGCCGGCTCCCCTCGTTGCCGGTGATCATGATCACCGGCAGCGGGGCTTCCCGAACACGGCGGAGCTTTTCCAAGACCAAAAAGCCGCTCCGCTTCGGCATCATCATGTCGAGGATCATCAGGTCCGGGTTTTCCCGTTCAGCCAACGCCAGGCCCTGGTTGCCATCCCTCGCCACGACGACGCGGTACCCCTGATCCTCCAAGGCGTATCGGATCGAGTCGACGATCTCGTAATCGTCGTCGACGATCAAGACCTTTTTGGCGGCGACACTGGCTCCCGCTGGGCTGGCTTCAGTCATGAGATCAATCGGCGAAACCGACGGTTGGGTACGGTGCGGAGGATCCGGACAGGGCCGGGGTGGGGAAGGTCGGCGAACTTGCGTCGGGACAGGAAATCCGAGAGTGGGGGTCTGGACAACGCCCGAACCGGCAAACTTTGACCGGAATCACAATGTAAGCCGAGGCGACTTCGATTCGCAATGCCCGAGAGACCAACGACGCGACATCGAGCCGATCCGCACGGACGGTCCAAACGGACGATCCAGAAGGGCATCAACGTTCCTTCGCCATCGGCATGATCACATAGGCATAGCCGTCGTCGGTGCTCATCAAGGCGGGCGAATTCTCGTTTTCGATCTCGATCAGGAAAGCCTGTTCCGGCTCGAGCACGCGGCAGAAATCGGCGACGAACCGGTGGTCCATCTTCATCGTGATCGGCTCGCCGGCGTAGGGAATCGGCAATTCCACTTGGCTCGAACCGATCGAAGCGGTGTTGGCCTCCAGCCGCAGGGTTCCGTCACCGAAGCAGAAGTCGATGCCACGGCTCTCGTGATCGGTCACGATCGAGGCCTGGCGAAGGGCGGCGAACAGGGGGCCGACGATCATCTCGATCTGGACGGCGTTGTCGCGGCGAGGCAAGACCTGACGCCAATTCGGGTAGCGGCCCTCCACCAAGCGGGAATAGATCACGCAGCGAGGCGTCCGCAACAACAGGTCGTTGGACCGGGCGGCCAGATGGACCACGCCGTCCGAGTCGGTGACCGCCCGCTCCATCAGCGTGATGGCCCGCGTCGGCACGATCGTCGACATCCCCTCCGTTTTATGGTCGCCGACCGGCACCCCACGGCCTTCCATCCTCGCCAACCGCCGACCGTCGGTACCGACCGCGGTCACCGAATCGCCATCCATTTCCAACAAAACACCGCCCAAGGCGTAGCGACTGCTTTCCGCGTCGGTCGCGAAGACGGTACGTTTGACCAAGTCGCGAAACAACGGCACGGAAATCTCGTGATAAACCTCTTCCTGGAATCCCTCGATCGGCGGGAATTCGTCCGGATTGGCCCCCGGCAGGCGAAATTTACTGCGACTGCCGAAAATCTGGATCGCCGAATCGTCCGTAGCCAGCCGCAGCGTTTCGTCGCTACTTTCCCGCAAAATCGCGCCGGTACGGGCAACGGGTAACAGCGCCGTCCCCTCCGCCTCGATCTCGACACCTTCGGTGATCTCCAACCGAATCCCAACCTCGGTATCCGTCGCGGTCAACCGCACGGCCCCTTGGGTGGCGGTGAGGCGAACGTTGTGCAGGATTTCCTTGGGCGATCGCGCCGGGGCAACGCTCGCCGCCAATTGGAAGGCAGACGCCAGGATCTCCCGATTGCAGCTAATTTTCATGGTCGATGACGCGTGGCGAACGGGGATGAGAGCCGGATGATGACGACAAGGCCGAGCGAATCCCAAACCGCACGGCCGCAGCGACGTTGTTTTAACCCCTGAATTGGCCCAAGCGTAGCGGTGGCAGTAGGACCACCCACAATTCCGGCCAAGCATCCCCCCGCGGCAGCCGCTACCGGACGACGCCCACGGATGGGTGATGGGATGGCGAGCATCTGGACTTGGCGGGCAGGCGGCCGATCGGTTATTCCTTCCGGTATGTCGCTTCCGGTCCATCCCGCTTCGTCGCGTCTGCCCGTGACACCCCACCCGATCGCTTGCCTGGTGCTGCTGCTCCTGGCTGGGCTGCTGTCCGGCTGCGGGACCACCCGCATCCAGGACGCGACCGAGCAATTGGTGCTCAGTTCCGCGGTGGACAACAGCATCGCCGCGATCGATTTCCGGCCGTTGTCGGGGTATAGCGTCTACTTTGACGACACCTACATCAAGACAATCAAGTCGAATACCTTCGTCAATTCGGAGTACGTGATCAGCTCCCTCCGCCAGCAAATCATCGCCGCTGGGTGCAAGTTGCAGGAAAAGCCGGAGACCGCGGACGTGATCATTGAAGGCCGAATCGGCACCATGGGGGCGGACGACCACCGCGTCACCTACGGCATCCCGGAAAACAACATCCTGGGAGCCGCCGCCAGCATGGTCGCCCCGATGCCGATGAACAATCGCAACCTGCCGGAATTGGCTGTCGCCCGCCGCGATGCCCGCGAGGGCGCGGCGAAGATCGCCGCTTTTGCCTACGACCGAGAAACCCGTGAGCCGCTTTGGCAGTCGGGGATCTCGAAATCGATCGCCACCTCGCGCAGCACTTGGGTAATGGGTATCGGCCCGTTCCAAGGCGGTTCCATCCGCGACTCCTCGAAGGCCGCGCGGAACAGCGCCAAGGCGGGTGCAAACTATGTCGAGAACCGGCAGGAGGTGAACTCCAGGCCGCCCGTGAATTATTCGGCCGAAGTTCGCTTCAAGGACGGCAAGCCGGTCTCGGGTCGTTACCCATCACGGCGCAAACCGCCGGAAGCGCCAGCCGACGAGCCCGCCGACGCCACCAGCGTGGCGGACTTACCCACCGCTGAACCGTTTGGTTTAATCGAGGACAACGAAGGCGACCCAGCGCCAGCACCCAAACAACCGCCGACCATCCGCCGCTAGCCTTGTCCGGATACCAGTTGATCGATTTCGGGAACGGGCGCAAGCTGGAATCGCTGCACGGATACCGGATCGATCGACCCAGCCCCGCGGCGAGCGGCCAACGGCCTCGCTTGCCGCCGCAGACTTGGGCCCAGGCGGACGCTTTCTTCTGCCAAGAAACACGCCAATGGCGGTTCCGGACAGCCTGGCCGCCAAACTTGTCGCTTGATGCCGGTCCGTTTCGGCTGCCGTTTCGCCCGGCCCCGTCGGGACACATCGGCTGTTTCCCGGAACAGATGCCGCAGTGGTCTTGGTTGGCCGATCGGCTCCGCCGGCGGGATGCGTCGGAAACCGGTGAACTTGACGCTGCCGAGTCGCTGACCGGTCCCGTCCCGACGTGCCTGAATCTGTTCGCCCATACCGGCGGCAGCAGCTTGGCGATGGCCGCCGCGGGGGCCGAGGTGACTCACGTGGACGCCGCCAAACCGAGTGTTCAAGCGGCCCGGCGTGCTGCGGAGGAATCGGGTTTAGGAACCGCCCCGATCCGATTTCTGGTGGAAGACGCGGCCCGCTTTGTCACCCGAGAACTTCGCCGCGGCCGCCGCTATCAGTCGGTTGTGCTCGACCCGCCTTCCTACGGTCACGCCCCGAACGGCAAGGCGTGGCGGATCCAACGGGACCTTTGGCCGCTGCTGGACGATTGCCTGGAATTGCTCGCCGGTCCCCGCCGGTCGCTGCTGGTGACCGGCCACGGGGAGCGTCCCGATCAGTTTGAAATCGCCGCCTACCTACGGAGCAAAGCCTTTGGCAGAAAACCGGACAACCCTTTGCAATGCGAATCGGGCCGGTCAGAATTGAGGGACCAGCAGGGTCGGGTTCTCGACGCTGGGTTTTTCGTCCGAATCTCCATCGATCGATGGGGATGAGGGCCTGCTTGGAATTCGTTTCACCAGCTCGGTTCGCTCGGTCGTTGCCAACGTCCACCGCCCGTCGCGGTCGGGGCGCCGTGATCCTCCCTCTTTCGGAAGACGTTGACTTTGACCCGCGATGTGATCGATCCGGACGCCGGCCCGTACGGGCTGGCGGTACAGCAACTGGCTGATCAACTTGTCGCCAAGTTGGTTTCGATCGGCTCGTGCGTGATCGCCTTTTCGGGTGGTGTGGACAGCGCCGTTGTGGCGGCTGCGGCAGTTCGGGCACACCGCCTTCGATCACAGGCGGATGATCCGGTGGAGCGTCAGCCGATCGCGGTGACGGCACTCAGCCCCGCCGTACCGACCTCGCAACGCGAGATCGCCTCCCGGGTAGCTGTGGAATTGGGGATCGCTCATCGGACCGTCGAAACGGACGAGGGAACTCACGCAGCCTACATTCGCAACGACACGCGCCGCTGCTTTCATTGCAAACAGGCCCTGTACGGGAGCTTGCAAAAAATCGCCGAGTGGGCGAGTGCCGCGGCCCTCCCCGGGGTCGGATCACCGCGAATTCCGGCCGCCGTGAAGATCGTATCCGGGACCAACGCCGACGACCTGGGTGACCATCGGCCGGGGATCGAGGCGGGCCGCCTGGCCGCCGTTCAAACCCCCTTGGCCGATCTGGGAATCGGCAAACGGGACGTCCGCGCGATCGCCGCGCTGTGGGGATTGTCCGTCGCCGAACTGCCGGCCGCCCCCTGCCTGGCCAGTCGCATTGCCTACGGCGTGGAGGTGACCCCCGAACGGTTGAAACGGATCGAACGGGCTGAGTCCTGGCTGGGCGAGCACGGGTTTTCTCCGTTGCGGGTCAGATTGCACCCGGATGAATTGGCGAGAATCGAGGTCGTGGAGGAAGAGATCGCGCGGTTGGTCGCCCAACCGTTGATCGGGCGACTGCGTAGTCACTTTCGTGATCTCGGCTTTCGCGCCATCACCGTCGATTTGGAAGGCTTCCGAAGCGGCTCGCTGAATCGGCTCGTTGCCCTGACCCTACCCACGGCCGAAGTGAGCAGCGGATGAGCGAATCCAACCCGACCTCCGCCAGCGACGGCGGCGGCGACACCAGCGCGGCGAACCTGATCGGCACGCGGCTGGGCGACTACCAGGTGCTGAGGCGACTGGGGCGGGGCGGCATGGCGGACGTTTACGTGGCGCTGCACCAATCGCTCGACCGCCAGGTCGCCTTGAAGGTGCTTCGCCGAAAACTGGCCAACGATACCGAGTACGTCGAACGGTTCCGCCGGGAAGCCCGCGCGGCCGCCAAGCTGAGTCACCCCAACATCGTGCAGGTCTACGAGGTCGGCCGCGAAGGGGACCATCACTACATCGCTCAGGAATTGGTAGACGGCCCGAACCTTCGGGAACGGGTCGAAAGCCATGGGCCCCTGTCGATCGAGGATGCGGTCGCGGTGTTGCGGGCCGTCACGCTGGCGCTGATGGCCGCACACCGAATGGGCATCATTCATCGGGACATCAAGCCTGAAAACATCCTCCAGTCACGGCATGGGGATATCAAGGTCGCCGATTTCGGGCTGGCACGGCTCGAAGGAGGCTGCGACCTGACGCAGGCCGGCCTGACGATGGGAACGCCGAGGTACATGAGCCCGGAGCAGGTCCAGGGAAAAGCGGTCGATCACCGCAGCGACCTCTACTCACTCGGCTGCTCGCTCTACTTCTTGCTATCCGGTCAGCCGCCGTTCGATGCGGACGAACCGCTGGCGGTCGCGCTGCAACACCTAAACGAGACCGCCAAACCGCTGCCGACGCTCCGCGGCAACACAACATTTCCCGCTTGGTTGCTGGCGGCCATCAACCGGATGATGGCCAAAAATCCGGCAGATCGGTTCGAGTCGGCTGCGGAGCTGTCCAGCTGGATCGGCGATCAGTCCGGGTTGCCGATCGAAGCCTTTGCCGGGGGCACCGCGGAAGCGACCGTCCGGTTACAGCAAGTGATGTTGGCCGAAACCCGCCAGCGCCGCCAGGCCCGTAAGCGGCGGCTTGTCGGGTTGCTGTTCCCGATCCTCGCGGTGGCCGTCGGAACCTACGTGGCGATCCCCCGACACCCCCACACCGTGCCGCGACTGCTCCGCCCCGATCGTGTCCCCGCGAAGGAAACGGTCCAACAGCAATTTTTGGCGGCCGTCAGCCGGGATGACATCGCAGGCTGGAAAGCGGTCAGCGAGCATTTTCCCGCCGCTGACAACGACACGAATGCCTCCTACGCGATCAAGGCGGAACTGCAGTTGGCCCGTCTGCTGGTCCGCTTGCAGCGTCAACCGGAGGCCGTGACGATCCTCGAGAGAATCGCTGATGACCCCGCGGTCGACCGGCTCTTTCGGGCGGCCGCGCTCGCCCAACTGCTCGACCTGAATCCGGCCGATTCCCCCCAGACGACCGAGCTTTGGGGTAAACTTCGCAGAACCTATCAGGCGCTGCTCGAATCTCGGCCCGAAACCCAGCGTTCGTTGCCGTCGATCATCGGCGCCGAGAAATTTCGGAGATTGGAATCGAGCTGAACCGCGGTCGCGGCAGGGCTCGCCTACCGCTGCTCCCAGCCTGGTCGAACAACACCCGGCCGGGCAATCGTCCGCCAGTCAGTTCCCCCAACCCGCCCTTGCCCACGAGGTACGTCCCATGACGCGTCAGCCGAAGCTTGCCACCGTCGCCCGCCAACGACTCTTATGCCCGCGATCCCTGGCCCTTGTCGCGTTCGGTTCCTTGGCCGTTCTGGGGCTCACCACAAACTTCAGCCAAGCCCAAGCCCAGCCGGAAACCCCCAAGATGCTGCGTCATGTGGTTTTGTTCCAATTCAAGGCCTCCAGCGGCCCGGACGATGTCCGAAACGTCGTCGACGAGTTTCGAAAATTACCGTCCCAGATTTCGGAAATCGCCGATTTCGAATATGGCGTGAACAACAGCCCCGAAGGGCTCGACGGGGGGCTGACGCACTGCTTTTTGATAACATTCAAGAGCGAAGCCGATCGCGATGCCTACCTGCCTCACCCCGCTCACCAGAAGTTTGTTGAGGTATTGAAACCCCACTTGGAAAAGGCGACCGTCGTCGATTACTGGGCACAGCGGTAGCGGCGCTACTCGGCGGGGCCCGGTTCGGCCCGTTCGTAGCGACGTATCGCGGTTGCCAAGCCCGTTTCCGGATCGACCTCGACCACGGCACCGCAAATCCGGACATCGCCGGTGGCGACGTGGAAGTGCGTCGGTTCGAAGGTAACCGTGGTCGCCAGCACCCGATCGAAGGCGCGGCCGATGACACCGTCGTAGGGCCCGGTCATGCCGACGTCCGTCTGGTAGGCCGTGCCGCCAGCTAACAACCCCGCGTCTGCGGTCGGCACATGCGTGTGCGTCCCCAACACGGCAGTCACCCGACCGTCCAGGTAACGGGCGAGGGTCTGCTTGTCGCTCGTCGCCTCGGCATGGACGTCAACGATCCGGACCTTCACCTCGGGTGGGATCTCCGCCAAATACCGGTCTGCCGCCTGAAAGGGACAGTCGACCGGACGCATGAAGACTCGCCCCATCAGCGACAGCACCGCGACGGGAACGCCGGATCGCGACCGCACGACCGTCCAGGGACGCCCGGGGGCAGCTTCGGGATAGTTCGCCGGTTTGACGATCCGCGGATCGGTCTCCAGCACGGGCTTGAGCTCCAATTTCCGGTAAACGTGATCACCCATGGTGATCACATCGACGCCGGCAGCGACCAACCCACGAAATTGCCGGACGGTCAATCCTGAGCCATCTGCCGCGTTTTCCGCATTGGCGATGACGAAATCGACCGATTCCTGATCGCGGATTTCCGACAACCGCTCGGTGACCGCCGCGTATCCGGGGCGGCCGACGATGTCGCCCAAAAATAGAATTCGCATCACGCCCAACCGCTCGCCTCGACCTGGCAAACGCCGGCCGATCGTACGGAACCGGTTTTTTCCTCCGATCGAGTCAAAGTTTGCGGGATGAGCCGCCGATAACGGTTAACGATGGTTCTCCGCCTGGACCGCGAGAACCGATAATTCGCAATGGTCTGCATAAGGCGACTCCGAACATGATCCATCGTCAATATTCCTTCCGCTCGACTTGCTTGCTGTTGCTCTGCGTCGCCGGGTTGCTGGGCGGGGTCGGCGGATGCCAGGTTTCGATGAACGGCCAGACGCTTCCCAGTCCCTATTACTTGCACGACGACGTGCAGTACTTCCCGGCTGGGCCCGAGTTCAAACTGCCGCGGGAAGCTGCGGCGCTGAAGGCGGCTCAAGCGGAAGATCGAGCACTTCGTCGCTGATCCGACCGGGAATCGCCGGCCTGGAAACGCGGACGCACCGAACCGGCCCGCGTCGCCACGTTCGTCAATCCGGGCTGCGGTTCGATTGGGTCGAGACACCCCGAAAAACGAAACGGCGGTGAATTCACGAAAGCGAATTCACCGCCGAGCGTATTGAAGCGGGGCGACGCCAAGGTCGCGAGATCCGCGTGATCAGTCGAGAAAGCCTACCAGATCCTGGCTGCGGCTGGGCTGTTGCAGCTTGCGAACCGCTTTGGCCTCGATCTGACGGATCCGCTCCCGGGTCACCTTGAAGATGTGGCCGACCTCTTCTAGCGTGTAGCTGTAGCCATCACCCAGACCGTAACGCAACTTGATGATCTCGCGTTCCCGGTAGGAAAGGCTTTTCAACACGTTAGTGATGCGGTTTTTGAGCATCTCCTGGGCGGCACCGATCTGCGGGCTTTCGGCCGTTCCGTCCGGCAGCAGGTCGCCGAATTGGCTGTCTTCGCTGTTGCCGACGGGCCGATCGAGAGAGATCGGAAATCGGCTCATCGTC
Source organism: Planctomycetaceae bacterium (assembly GCA_007694185.1). GTDB lineage: Bacteria > Planctomycetota > Planctomycetia > Pirellulales > Pirellulaceae > UBA6163. The sequence continues at coordinate 24,542 of RECD01000078.1, read as the reverse complement.
AACACCCGACGCGCTTCCTCGACGGTCGTGTCGGCCCGCCGGGCGGTCTCTTCGATCGTCGGCTCACGGCCGAGTTCCTGGAGCAACTGCCGAGCCACGTTACGAACGCGACTCATCGTTTCGACCATGTGTACCGGAATCCGGATCGTGCGGCTCTGGTCCGCCACGGCTCGGGTGATCGCTTGACGGATCCACCAAGTCGCGTAGGTGCAGAACTTGAAGCCACGGCGGTATTCGAACTTGTCGACCGCCCGCATCAGGCCGGCGTTCCCTTCCTGGATCAGGTCGAGAAACGACAGCCCGCGGTTGCGATACTTCTTCGCGATCGACACGACCAACCGCAGGTTCCCCTCGCTCAATTCCCGCTTAGCCTGCTGGTAATCGGAGTAAACCCGATTGAGCACACCGACGCGGTTACGGAGAGAAGTGGGGGTCTCTTGGCAAGCGGTCATGATCTGACGCCGCTCGTGAAGCAACTTGGCTCGCTGTTCGGCGTCCTGCTTCGAACGCCCCAACCCCTTGATCTGGGTCTCGATCTCGTCCAGGCGATGCAGGAATTTTTCCAGCAGCCCGATCCGGTTTTCGATCCGCTGAGTCCGCAAGCCGAGTTCCTCGATCAACCGGACGGCACGACGCCGACGACGGGCGAGCGATTGCCAGGCCTGATTTCGCCGTCGTTCTGAGGCGTTCTTGCTGAGCGCGGTCTGCCAATCATGCCGATTGCGACGCAACAACACCGCCAACGTTCGCAGGTTGTGAGGCAAGCGCCCGAGAATCTGTTCCTTCTCGAGATGGTCCGTGACCGACACCTGGACCGTCCGATCGAACGGCAACTGGCCGCGATGCACCTTGCGGAGCGTCTTGAACGCCTCCAACAGGACGTAGTGATTCTCCAAAAGCTTCGTGCGGAAGCGGCGACGAGTCTCCTCGATCCGCTTGGCCAGCTCGACCTCTTGGCGACGTGTCAGCAGGGGGATCTCACCCATCTGCGTCAAATACATTCGGACCGGGTCGTCCGACCACGATTCGTTGTCGTCAAACCCGGACAACAGTTCGTCCGGGCTCTCCAACTGAACCTCGCCGTCCCCCGACCTCGCAGCGGCTACGGCGACGACGTCGTCATCATCGTCATCCACCGGAAGCTTGCGAAAGCCGTCTTCCACGTCCGCCGAACGCAGCGAGTCGTCTTCGAAGTCATCCAAAAGCGTTTCGTACAAGGCCTGCACTCCTTACCGTGCTTGATTCAGATCAATTGTGAAAGTCCAGCGGCAGCTTTCTTCCCAAGTTTACCACGCGTCCTAAACCGCCGAACGATCCTCGCCAAATTGGCAAAAAATTACTGTTAGGCCGACTTGTTCGCGGTGACACCCTTGGCAAACCCGTGGGCCCACCCACGAGCCGATGAGCAGACGCTCTAACTCGCAGACCCACGGAATTGTCGCCGGTTGACGTTCGCCGAGTGTCCCCATCCTGAGATTCGACTCGACGCGATGATTAACGACCCAACCTCACACCGCCTCACCCGACCGTTTGGCTCGCGGTCCCGAACCATCAGACGACACTTTGGACCACGTCCCAGCTTGGTCCAAAAATGTTTGCGGATGTTGAATGTGTCGCTGAGCGGTCGCGTGATGCGGACGATTCAGTCCGATGTGGAGCCCGTTCGGGTGGTCGTCCGAATCAGACGACGACTGGTCAGGGTCGGGTAGTTGGCGACTGCCCCTCTGCGATTCTAGTCGTTTTCGGTCTCAGGTCCAGTTCTGCGGTCATTGCCGCCACGGATTTCTGGTTCATTTCGCCATCCTCGTGGGGGCTCGCACCTTCTTCCGAGAAAGCCTTCCACTGGCTTTGCCCGATCGCCCCAGCCGGTTAAAACAAACGATTCGCGGCTGTTCGTCGCCCACGCCGGGTGCCTAGCGATCGTGCGGTGTCGCCACGTACGGGGCGCCGGTTTCGATTCTTTCATCCCGCAGCTTTTCTGTTCGAATAGGACGCAGCGCGATTTCTTGATCGATCATTTGGACGGGTTGCCGCCGCCCTCCGGAAACCACTGACCGACAACCTCGGACCCTTTAAGCCAACACGATGCCAGCGTTTCCCTGTCCCTCCTGCGGCACGTCGTTCAACGTGGCGGCCAGCCAAGCCGGGTCGCAGACGAATTGCCCGCATTGCGGGCAAACCGTCAACCTCCCCAAGTTGGGTGAACTTCGTCGGCTGGACGCGACCGCATCGGAAAGTGGTGCGGTCGCGGCATCGCTCTCCCAAGCCGGCAGCCTGTCCGGCAGCCGAGTGGCTTTTGTCGCCTGCTTTTTCGTCGCCGCTATCGCCGCCATCTTGGGTGGTTTCTGTCTGATCCGGGGCTGGGCGATCACGGTCCCCGGGAGCACGGCCGACCACATCGTGGAGATCGAAACGTATTACCCGGAACTCCCCGCCGCGCAATTGGTCCGCGAGTGGCAACAGATCGAATCGTTCAGCGAAGAGCTCGCGATGCCGTACCCGTACCGCCAGATCGCAGATGAACGTTCCGCTTGGCTGCGGAAAGGGATGCTCGGAATGCTCGCCGCGGCAATCGTCGCCGGCCTCGCTGCCGTGATCGGTGTGGTCGGCCGCCCGACTCGTGCCGATGCTTGACTCGCCGTCTCAACCCGTCGTCTGCGTGCTCGGGTTTCCGATCGCCGGTAATCCCGCTCAATTCTGCATCACGCGAGCGTTGGCAGATCTGAAACTCGACTGGTTCTGCCTATCGTTCGAAGTTTCGCCGGACTCGCTCGCCGCTGCCATCCGTGGGACGGAGGCGTTGCGGTTTCGGGGCGCCTTGATAGCCCATCCACATCAAAGCCAAGCGTCCGACTGGCTTCGGCAGCGTTCGACGACCGCCCACGAACAAGCTGCGCCCGAACACCCCGCGGCGGGCTGGTGTGACGGACTGCGGCTCGAAGCACCCGCCGCCGGTGGCCAGGCTTGCTGGACCGGTTGCCATTTTCTCGCCGAAACGGTCATCGGCCGGGTGCGGGAGTATCAACAGAGGTCTGAGACCACCCTGCGGGCGACCTGCCCGCTGGATGCGGAATCTGCCGCCGTGATCAGCGGGCCGCACTCGGTCGACTTGCCCCCGCCCGTATCCCAGCTCACACCAGCCGAAATGTCCGAACCGCTGTTATTGCTCCGGACCCCGCGATCGCCCGCGAAAGCCACCAAGGGTGTGCCGGTCGAAGACCCGCTGCGGACCCTGCGACCCGCCCTCAGCGGCGGCCTCCATCCCGCGTCCTTGTTGATCGACCTACCCCATCCGAACAACCTGACTGCTGATTTTCGCTGCCCCGATCTCGGGATTGCGCAGACGGTCACGGTGATCGAATCGGAGGTCGATCGGCTGGTGATCGCGCTCCGCAGTTGGACCGGCCAAACCCCCAACCACGAATTGATCGCCGAGGCGCTCGAGGAGTATCTGGCGATATGAGATCCGAGATGCCACCGTCACCCGAACCGCCTTCAGACTTCAGCGGCAAACGGCCCGTGCAAGCGCCGCTGCGCGGCTTGGAATTGGCGGCCCAGCGATTGGCCCGAGCGGTCGATTCGCTGGTCTTCAGCCCGCCGATCACGCACGTCTACAACCCGCTGGGTTATGCCTGGCCGGCCCATCGCGCCTACCTCCGACTCTGCCGTCCGGAAACGGTCCGAGTCCTCTTCTTGGGAATGAACCCCGGCCCATGGGGCATGGCTCAAACCGGCGTTCCGTTCGGTCAAATCGAAGCGGTGCGCGACTGGATGGGAATCGACGCCCCGATCGGTAAGCCGGTGCCAGAACACCCCAAGCGGCCGGTCGTCGGCTTCGCATGCCAGCGGAGCGAGGTCAGCGGCAAGCGACTGTGGGGCCTGTTTCGCGACCGTTTCGGCACCGCCGAGCGTTTTTTCGAACATCACTATGTGATCAATTACTGCCCGCTCGTTTTCATGGAATCGAGCGGTCGCAACCGCACTCCCGATAAGCTTCCGGGGGCCGAGCGTCAGCCGCTCGATGCGGTTTGCGACGGACACTTGGCAAAGGTGATCGAGCTCCTCCGTCCCGAAACGGTGGTCGGCGTCGGCGGCTTCGCGGAAGCCTGCCTGCGGCGGGTGATCAACAACCCAAAGGCGGCGCCGCGGATCGCCCGCATCCTCCACCCCAGTCCCGCGAGTCCCCACGCGAACCGCGACTGGGCCAATCAGGCCACCCGCCAGCTCGTCGAGGCGGACATCTGGTGAAAGGGTCCTCGCCCGAGCCTTTTCTGCCACGGCGCCGGCTCAGCCGGCTCGACCCGCTCGCCCGGCGAACCGCTGACATAAAAAAAGCCAGCCGAAGTCGTGAGCACGACTTCGGCTGGCGATCAGGCTGTCAGGACAGCAACTCGAGGGCCACCGGGGGCCGCGATCAGCGAGCGTTTTCCGGCGTTTCGCCCCCGAGCAGGATGATCTGCTGCGAACCGCCCTGCGGCAGACCGCCCGCCAAGAAACCGGCTTCGAGCACGCGGGTGATCCGTTCATGCGTTTCTGTCAGGTGGGCGTCCGAATAGGCGTCCATCTTGCCGGCGCAGGTCTCGAGGGTCGTACCGATCCGCGCCTTGAGCTGACGCAACTGCATCTTGGCCAACGTCCCGATCGGCTTGAAAGCGGCCGTGTCGGAGGGCTCCTTCAGGACCAGATCGATCAGCCGCTGTGCGTGTTCCCGTTGCAGGTTCCGCCGCAAACTGCTGATCATCGGCTGACGATCGTTGCGGCCTTCGGGGCACTCCTTGTCCAATTCGTTCCAAACTGCGGCTGTGAGCCGATCGAGGAGCTCGGGCAGCGTCAGCGCGTCGGTCTCGGCGGGCAACCGCATCTCGTTGTCGAGCACCCGCCGGAGCGTCGTGGGGTTCATCAACAAGGTGAGTGCGGAAGCCTGCATGCCGAGGATCCGATCATGGATCGGCCAAGTCGCCTCGGACGCGATCGACGATCGGACGCCGCTGTCGAGCCATTTGTCGACCGACATCCGCTCGAGCAATTCCGGGGTCAACCCGTAGGCCTCGTCCTTGAAGGTCGTCTCGATGACGAATTCGAGTGCCGCCCGTTGTTGTTCGGCCGGCACGACTTCGATCGGTGGCCGATCCCCCGGGTCTCCCTTCTTATCGCGATGCACAAAGGCACCACCTACCCAGTTGGCCATCATGCTGACGGCTCGCATCTGGATCGACAGGGTCAACTCGTAACCGCGTCGAGCCCGCGACCAGCTTTGCCCATCTCGGACGAACTTGTCCAGCAAGCGGTCGCGGTAGAGGGCCGCGAGCTTGATCTGCTCTTCCGCGTAGTCGAGCGGATCGGCGCTGAAGTCATATCGGGTCGCCAACGGATCGGGGCCGCTGGTGTCCTCATCGGTCGCATACTGCAATTCCGGTTCGCTGCACCGCTTGAGAATCTCGGGCAACTTCTTGTCATCGAAAGTGTAGCCGTACTCGATCGCCCAGTAATCGTAGGGGCCGATGTCGGTCATCCCGTAATCGCCTTGGATCTCACCCGCTTCGTAGCGATAGTTGATCGGGGTGTAATCCATCACCGAGGCGGTGATCGTTTTGGTCCCCTTCACCTCCGGGCTGTTGATTTCGCTCAGCTTCATTGCGGCGGAAGCCTTGAAGTTGTGCCGCAACCCGAGCGTGTGGCCGACTTCGTGAGCGACCAAGTCTGCCAACAGCGGGCCGACAAACCATTCGGGGATACCGTCCAGCAGATCCGTATCCGACTTCGGCTCGGCCGACTTTTCGGCAACCGTCGGCTCGGCGGGTTTCGGCTGATCCCTGGGCGTTTCCTCCTTGGCTTCGGCGGGCTTGCCATCCGCGGCCTGCTTGTCACCATCCTCCGCTTGTTTTTTCTTCTCCTCGGCTTCCTGCTTCTTCTTCTTTTCCTTTTCCTCTTCGGCGACTTCGTCAGCCAACAGGACCATCGCCCAATTCATTCGGGCTAGGGCGAGATCGAGCTGCATGCCGCTAGCAGCCATGCAAAGCCCGTTTTTCTGACTGACCTGCCCATACAGGCCGTCGTACTCGTCATCGCCCAGCAGCGCCGGGTCAGCTTGAGCCATGCCGAAACCGCCCATCGGCTGGGTGGCTTGCCGGGCGTACTCGGAACGCAAGAAGTTCTTGTTCTCGGACGACGCCAATCGAACGCGCGGATCCCAATTCGGGTTCTTACCCAGCCACGCCAACGTTTCGGGAGCGACACTTTCCATCGCCAACTTCGGCATCAGGTCGTTGTAATTGAAGTTAAAATGCCGAATCCAACCGTCGGTCAAGATGATGTCGGCGTCGAGGATTTCGCCGGTTTCGGGGTGGACGCGGCTCGGCCCGATCGCCGTCCCGACGTTGTTGTTCAACCAGCGAACGAAGTTGTATTGGATGTCCTCCGGGTCCTTTTCCATGTGAACGCCGCTGTCGGCATCCTGGTATTCGACCACGATCGCGTCGATCAGGCCAACCTGTTCGAAAGCCTTGTTCCAATACTCGACGCCGGCCTTCACCCAGCGGCGATACCGTACGGGAGTCGTGTGCTCGATGTAGAACCGGATCGGTTCCTTCGGCGGGCTCAACTTCAGCTTCGGGTCGCGCTTCTGCAAGTGCCAACGGTTGATGTAGCGAACTCGCGTGTCGTCATCTTGGTACTTGCTCAGGTCGGTGTACGACGTCGTGAAGTATCCGACCCGTTCGTCAGCCAGACGCGGCTTGTATCCGGTGCCGGTGCTGGGCACCTCACTAAAAGAGTAGTGCAGCGTCTGCAGTTGGCCGCCCATGCCGACGATCTCGAACGCCAACTCGACATTCTTCGGGAAGACCTTGGCGGCTCCCAATGACACCAATTGCGGGTTGGTGACCCGGACCGAGGATCCGAAGAACTTGGTGGCGTTGTTGATCAGCAGTTGGTCCAGATCGATCACGGGGCCACCGGTCGGGCCGATGGCAAGAATCGGGATATCCATCAGGACTTGATCGGTGAACAACCGTTTGACAGACGCTTTGGCCTCCGCCTCCCCTTCGGCCCGGATGTCCAGGTTGGGAGCCAGCACCGCCATCCGCTTGTCGTACCGCCGCCACTCGATTACCCAATCGCCCGACTGGAGCCCGGCGTAGCGATCGCCGCTGCCGACGGTGAGCGCGACAAAGTACCGCTTGCCGGCGAAATTTTTGGGCAATTCGCACAGCAACTGCGCGTCTTTTTCCCGCTTCCAAACGTTGAACAGCCCTCGCGGGTTTTGCTGATCCGAAGAGGAGATTTGCTCGTAGCCCTTGATCACATCCGCCAACGGCGGGAAATCTTCCTGGGCACGGGCGACCGACCCGACCACCAGCATGGCGACGAACAGCGGCGCGGTGAATGACTTCATCGGCGGTGGTTTCCAGAGTTAAGGAAGGTGACGCAGGCGATCGAGGCACCAGCGGTCGGCAAATCCAGGCTAATTCTACTTTTCAGTGGACGACCGTACTCAACGCCAGCGGAGGCGGAAGGCAGTCGACTTTACGCAATCTTTATCGATTGTGCATTCATTTTGTTCATTAGGCAAGCAATTTGCGGTTTGAAACGGACAAGTCGATCGCATTGACGGCAACCGACTCACGGTCGACAATTGCGGTATCTTGAGCCGCCATGACCGCACAAAGCTCGTCTGAGGCTTGAATTTGCCGCTGCCCGGCCTTAACGGGCTCCCATTCCTATCCCCGAGAATCGAACCATCGGCATGACCCCGCTGCAACACCAAGACCTCGAAATTTGGGACGTGATCCAGGCTGAAGCTGTGCGGCAACGCGACGGTTTGGAGCTGATCGCCAGCGAGAACTACACGAGCTACTCGGTGATGCAAGCGGTCGGCAGCGTGCTGACCAATAAGTATGCCGAAGGCTATCCGGGGCGACGCTATTACGGCGGATGTGAGTTCGTCGATGTCGCCGAAAATCTGGCGATCGAACGGGCATGCCGGTTGTTCGGCGCCGAAGCCGCCAACGTCCAACCCCACAGCGGTTCGCAGGCGAACACGGCGGTTTACCTGACCTGTTTGCAACCGGGCGACTGTGTGTTGGGGCTCGATTTGGCTCAAGGCGGGCATTTGACCCACGGCATGAAGCTGAACATCAGCGGCCAACTTTATGACTTCCACAGCTACGGCGTCGATCCGGTCCGCCATCGGCTCGATTTCGATCAACTCGCTAAATTAGCCCGAGAACACAAGCCGAAACTGATCGTCGCCGGCGCGAGTGCCTACCCGCGTGAGATCCCGCACGAACGGTTCGCAGAGATCGCGGCCGAGGTCGGCGCCAAGTTGTTGGTCGACATGGCTCACTATGCCGGCCTGGTCGCGGCGGGGGTTCACAACAGCCCGATCCCCTGCGCCGACTATGTCACCACCACCACGCACAAGACGCTCCGCGGGCCTCGTGGCGGACTGATCCTGTGCCGTCAGGAATCGCTCAAGGACATCAATCGCAGCGTCTTTCCAGGAATTCAAGGCGGGCCGCTGATGCATGTCGTTGCCGGCAAGGCCGTCTGTTTCGGCGAAGCCTTGCGGGATGACTTTAAGGATTACGGCCGCCAAGTCGTGGCGAACGCGAAAGCACTCGCCGAATCGCTGCTTTCGGCCGGCTTGCCGCTGGTCAGCGGCGGCACCGACAATCACCTGATGCTCGTCGACGTGACGGCGGTCGGCCTGGGAGGCAAGCGGGCCGAGTCGACGCTGCACCGCTGCGGGATCACCGTCAACATGAACATGATCCCGTTCGACACCCGCAAGCCGATGGACCCGTCGGGGATTCGGATCGGCACCCCCGCACTGACCACCCGGGGGATGGGAGTCGACGAAATGAAACGGGTCGGCGGTTGGATCTACGAAGCGCTGACCCATCCCCAAGATGAAGCGGTTTTGGATCGGATCGCCGGCGAAATCCGCGATTTGTGCGAGGGATTCCCCGTTCCGGCGGACCGTACGGAGCTGGTGATCGCCTGAGCGATCGGGGCTCGTCGTCTGCCCGCGACGCTGCCCTCCGTAACCGCGATCGAACTCGCCCTGGCTATACCTACTCAGAAATTCCTTCGGACCCCAGCCCCCGCATCGGACGCCGCCCGGCCATGGCCACCCATCGAATCTTGATCGCGGACGACAACTTGGCTAACCGCGAGTTGCTCGAAGCCTACCTGTCGGAGATCGATTGTGACGTGGAAACGGCAGTCGATGGCCGCGACACGCTCGACAAGGTTCGCTCCTTCGAACCCGATCTCGTGCTGCTCGACGTGATGATGCCGAAACTGAGCGGCTTTGAGGTCTGCCGCCAACTCAAGGACGACCCAAACACCTCCAGCGTGATGGTGCTGATGGTCACCGCCCTTAACGAATTGGGCGATATCGAGCGGGCGGTGAATGCCGGTACAGACGATTTCTTGAGCAAGCCGATCAACCGCACGGCGCTGATGAAAAAAGTCTCCACCATGTTGCGGTTCAAGAGCGTCAGCGATGAGCTGGAACGTTTGCGGGCTTATATCCGCGAGATGGAAGAGCAGACCCATTGACCGAGCCGCACCCCTGCCCACTCCTGAGTAGGGCTAGCGGCCGTCGTTCGGTCTGGCCAACAAGCGAACCGGTGGCAGGAAGACGCCGACCCGCTCGGACTCGAATTTCATCGCCCGCTCGAAGAACGGGAAGGGAAATCGCGGGTTTTGCTTGATGGCGAAGCGTTCCATCGCCAGCACCCGAGCACGATCCAGCTCGCCGGTTTCCGTCTTGCGGACGACCAGCCGAATGTAAGCCTGGCGATCCTCGGTGGTCGCGCGGAGGCGATTGATCAGTTGCTGGTCCAACGTCGCCACCTGATTGCCGCCGACGCCTTGGCCGATCGGGGTGGTCAACTGAGCGCGCGCCGAACGCCCCACCCAGCATGTCGCCATCAGGATCAACATCACCCGCCGTAGCCTATCGACCGTCATGAACTGGTCTCCCACTTGCCGACTTAGAAACCGATACCACTCTCGGTCCCGTTGAGCTACCAAGCGACGCGGGGGGCTCGCAAGCCCGATTCCGGCGACAATTCCCCGCTTTCGGGCCACTGGCTACCGCGTTCGGTCAATCGGTTGTCGAAATCGGGTCGAGCGGGAAGGACGGCCGTCGCAGGTGCTGGTAGGGGAACTGAGTCAGGTCGGACGAACAGGGCCCCGGTGTCGCGACCGTCAGGTGATGGGCGGCGATCGGGTCGTAAGCCCGGCGATGCGCGACCGCCGCCTTGACCCCGATCAGCCGAAACGACTCAGGGCGAAGTCCGACATGGATCCATTGGCCCAGGTCCATCGGGGGTGTCCGCTGGCTGGTCAGCAAGATCGTCACCCCGCGATGCCGGACGATCGCGCACTGTCCCATGTCGAAGCGATCGCCCGAGACGGACGCCAAGTGACTCTGCTTGTCCTGGAGCTCGAATAGCCCGTCGCGACGGTCGACCAACTCACAGGTCACCTCCAGCGGCCCCGCGTCCAATCGGCTGCCCCGGCCGCCGAGCGACAATTCGATCTGTTCACCCGGTGCGACTCCGGCGGTCCGCTCGACCGCGACCGGGTCATACAGACAGACCGCGGCACCCTGAATGCCGTGCCGTAGCAAACCGCGAAGCAACCCGGTGCCGTCCCCCGGCGCCCCGCCGCCGATGTTGTCCGAGGGCTCGGCGACGACCGTCAACCCTTCCGGTTGGGCCGATTGCCAATCCCGCAATGTTTCGTCGAGCGGCAGATCGCGTGGCACTCCCAGCGGGGCAAGTCGCCAAGCAAGGTTCTCCAACTCGTCCAGCACCTGCTCCAAATCGGTCGCCGCGGCGGTCCCGACCACAGTCAGCGCCAGCCCCGTGTCGGGGGTGTCAGCGAACGCGAACCCCGGCAGGATGTTGACGCAGGCGATCGACGGGTGTTCGGCTTCCAGTTCGCGCGCCCGGCGTAGCAGGCTGAGCATCGGGTCGCTCGCCGACCCCGTGCCCGTGGGCGGCCAGACGATCCGGACCTGTCGGAGCCGTTGGGTCAGCCGCGGACCGCCGCGGAGTCGATCGTTGAGCATCGCGGCCGAGCGGACCGCCGCCTCTCGGGCATCCGAGTGGGGATTCTCGCGGTAGGCGACGAAGCAGTCCGACCGAAGGATCATCGCCGGTGAGACGTTCGCGTGCAGGTCGAGGACGCCGTAAATCGGAACCTGCTCCAGCCCGGCCATCGCCCGCAGTCGCCCCAGCAGATCGCCTTCGACGTCGGTGTGCGATTCACATACCATTGCCCCGTGCAACACCAAATAGATCGCGTCGATCCCCTCGGTCGATTGCGTGGCGATGCATTCGCGGAGCGCCAACCAAAAGCTTTCCCAGACCTGATCCGCCACCATCCCGCCCGGCAGCGCCATCCCCCAGACCCCAGGCAACACCTGCCAGCCCTGACGTTCCGCGAACTCGAGCACGCCCCCCAACGGCGACGCATCGCCGCGGGCGGCCAAGAGTTCTTCCCCCGCGAGGAACCGAAATTCTTCCGCCGGCGTCGGCTCGCTCAAGAAGGTGTGGGTTTCGTGGAACAGCCCCGCGATCAGGACCCGGTTCTTTCTCATTTCGCCGACCATATTCAAGATGCCTCCAACCTTCGGAAAGGGCGCCGTTCCTAGCGGGACAGCGGCCAGTCAATCGCCGCGGTCGTGTCCCGTCAAGGGTGATGGTAACCTGGGCCGAAGCGGTTGGTGGCCTTCTTGACTTTGCGCCTGCGCGGGACGGTTCGGATCATGGCGATGTGCGAAGCGGGTTATCGATGCGACGTCTGCGGGAAGGACGTCGAGACGATCAGCCAAAGTGACCTGTACCTGCGGTTCGTCATCGGGGAACTCGACCCCGAGGTCTTGCACACCGCGGCGGAGCGGCACATCCGCTGCAACCCGGTGCTGGCACAATTCATCGACCATCCCGATTTCGAGCCGGTGAGCGTCAGCGGCCCTTTCGATCGGCTGGCCCTCGACCCCGCCTTTGTAACTGCCCGGCAGGAACTGGTCAGCCGCGGATATGCCAGGCTGGTCGAGTTGGAACGGCAGCGAGGTGAGCCCGATGTGACGAGCTACCCGTTGCCCGAGGTGCTCGATCGCTATCGTTAGGGCCCGGTATCGCCGCGGCGCCATCTTGATCGCGATTGCGGCCATGGAGAGCCCCCGGCGCAGGAGTTATGCTAGGTGGCCACGGTCCCTGCTCCAGCCCCCGAAACTTCCCCCCTCGGCCCGTCGCTCATGCTCAATCCGCTTCTCGACCGATCGGCAGGCGCGTTGCTGGCGCAGGCCACAACCGAATCGTTCTCACCCGACAGTTGGGCCATGATCACCCTGGGCGTCGGCATCGTGCTGGTGCTGGGGATGATCATCGGTTTGCGGATGCACGCTTTCCTGGCTTTGATCATTTCGGCGATCGTGATCAGCCTGATGTCCGGCGGCGACCCGGCGGCGAGAATCGAGGCGGTCGTCTCCGCGTTCGGTACGGCGGCCGGCGGATTCGGGATCGTGATCGCGATGGCGGCGATCATCGGCAAGTGCATGCTCGACAACGGGTCGGCCGACCGCATCGTCCGCTGGGCCGTCGGGATTACAGGGGAGCGGAAAGCCTCGCTGGGACTGATGGCCAGCGGCTTCCTGCTCGCCATCCCGGTCTTCTTTGACACCGTGTTTTACCTGTTGGTGCCGCTGGCCCGCAGCCTGCACCGCCGAACCCAAAGTCATTATCTCCGCTACCTGTTGGCCATCGCTACCGGCGGGGCGATCACCCACACGCTGGTGCCGCCGACCCCCGGCCCGTTGTTGGTCAGTGCGAACCTCGGTGTCGAAGTCGGCGTGATGATCCTGATCGGGGTCTTGGTCGCCCTGCCCAGCGCGTTGATCGGGCTCGCCTTCTCGGTGGCCCTCGATCACCGGATGCCGGTGCCGATGCGATCGCTCGGACTGGGCGACGAGAACAAGTCGCCGGTCGAGGTGCAGGCGTTGCCGTCGCTCGGCGTCGCACTGCTGCCGGTACTGCTGCCCGTGTTGATGATCGGGTCGGGGACGCTGGCGATGACGCGAGCCGATCGGGAAGACCGCGCCGCAATCCGCCCGGCCGACCTGCCCGATCCGGCCGGCTTGATCGCGCGAATGCAAGGGGCCGACCCGGCCAGCCCCGCCGGTAGGATCTTGTCCAGTCGCCTGTTGGGCGACGGGCAGCGTGAGGAACTGCTCGCGACATCGTGGCCCGCCGATCCGGCCGCGGCAGAGGAAGCTCAAAAACGCTTGGCCGACACGCTCGATCGTGTCCTGTCGGATGCCAAACTGTTTGATGCCGAAGCCATCAAGGGAATCGAGTTGTCGCAGGTTTCCCGTGATCTGTTGGCCGAAAACCAGTTGCGAATGAAGCCGGTCGATCGACGCCGGATGAATCGCAGTCTGCTCGAAGACGCGCTGCCCGAGTTCTTCGCCGCCCACGAGTGGGATTCCCCAGCTCGAGATCTCGCCAATCGGCTGAAGATGTGGAGCAATCCCAATTTCGCGTTGTTGCTCGCTGCTTTGGTCGCGATGGTGACCTATTGGAAGGTGCGGCAATTGAGCCTGCAGCAGTTGGGGATCGAGGTCGAAGAGGCGTTGATGAGCGGCGGGGTGATCATCCTGATCACTTCGGCCGGCGGAGCCTTCGGCGCGATGCTGACCGCCGCTGGGATCGGCCCGGCGATCGAGCGACTGTTCACGGACGTCAGCGGCGGCAGCGGCGTCGGCCTGTTGTTGCTCGCCTTCGTGATCTCGGCGGTTCTGAAGATCGCTCAAGGCTCCAGTACCGTCGCGATGATCATCGCCTCCTCAATGCTGGGGGCGATCCTGAGTGGCACTACGATCGACTTCCATCCGGTCTACGTCGCGACGGCGATCGGCAGCGGCTCGTTGATGGGCAGTTGGATGAATGACAGCGGCTTCTGGGTGTTCGCGAAAATGGGAGGGCTGACCGAAGGCGAGACGCTCCGCAGTTGGACCCCGTTACTTTCGATCCTGGGGCTATCCGGCCTGCTGATCACGATCCTGCTCAGCCAACTGATGCCGCTGATGTGACCGTTGGCAAGCGTCTCATCCGACGATCTCGGAGGCCGTCGATACCGGGCTGCGGCGTCGGCCCGGACCCGGCCAAGGCTCAAAGGCCTCGGCCATTTTTTTCCAGGAAAGATCGCTGCAATTGCCGCCGGGTGACGGCGCCCTGCAAACGGCCGGACGAATCGACCAGCAACGCGACTTGGGCCCCCGCGTCGACAAGCTTGTACAACACCGCCAGGTGCGGCTCCTCCTGCAAGCAACGGATCACCGGGCGAACCAATACCTGCCCGTCGGTTTCCAAATCGAGAAACCAGATGAAACCGATGATCCGCTTCCGACGTTCGACCAGCAGGTAGTTCTGCCCCTTGGAATGTGCCTGCGCCGTGGCCACCTCGATCTTCACCGGGTCTTGGACGATCGCCAAGCGACGCGGCGGGGTGCCGAAACGGATCGCCGGCTGATTGCCGATTTCGAACAGGTTGCTGGCCAAGCGTCTCTGTCCCCCCGCCAAGACCCCGGCCTCGTGACCCTGACGTAGCACCTGCTCCAATTCCGACCGCTGCATCGAAAGTCGCAAGCGGATCGGCGTCTCGCCGGTCACCAACCGCAGCAGGTTTCCGAGAATCCCGAGCACGAGCGACACGGGCGCCAGCAGCACCGTGAAAAAGATCAGCAACGGTCTCGCCCTGTGCAGCAACCGATAAGGCGAGTTGTAGAACAGGTATTTGGGAAGCAGTTCGCCGAACACGAATACGACCGGCGTCATCAGGATCGTGCCCAACATTTCCGCAGCGATCCCTTGGGCGGTGCCCCAAGTCGACGCCAACATCACGATCGACAGGCTGACCAGATAGTTGGCGATGTTGTTTCCGACCAACGCCGTAGCAACGAAAATCGTCGGGTGGTTGAGCAACCAAACCATCCCTCGCGACAACCAATAACCGTCCAAGGCGTCGAGCACCAAGCGGGTGCGAGAGACACGATACATCCCGGTCTCGGTGCCACTGAAGAACGCGCTCAGCAGCATGCCGACGAGAAACAACGCCAGGGTCGCCCAGATCATTCCGTCACCACAGTTTGCGACGGGGAAGGGAAACGACCCGCGAGGACCTGTTCCAGAATGTCCTCCAGCGACAGCACGCCGATCGTGTCGCCGAACTCGTTGACCACCACCGCCATGCTGAGCCGCAATTTCTGCAATCGATCCAGCACGGACGAAACGCTGGCCGACCAGGGGACGTAGCAGACGGGCTCGACCCTCGAGGACGCCTCCCGCGCCTGTCCGGGACGGAGCTGTTCGAGGTTGAGCGAACCGACGATGTCGTCCCCACCCGTCTCGATGACCAACAGATAACGGCTCGGTGCGGCCGAGCCGGCTTGCGCGTCGCCGAGGCTGCGGCGGTGGATGTCGGCCAAGGTGTCCGGCCCGATCGGGTGCCGACAGAGCGGCAGGGTGCTGCGGGGGCGCATGCACTGGTCGGCACGCATGTCAGTCAATTCGACCAAGTTTTTCAACGCGGTTTGCTCGCGGAGGGCGAGCGCCGCGTCACCCGTTCCCAAATCGATCGCCCGCCGGATCGCGTCCAGATCGATTTCCGGCTCGGTTTCGAACCCTGGCCAGATCAGTCGACGGGCCAAGGTGTTGGCGGCCCGAACGACGGGCAAGATCGGGTCGACCACCCGCAGCGCGATACCCAGCGGCACGGTACAGAGTGTCGCGAGACGTCGGGGGGCGAGCACCGCCAGACTCTTGGGAACCATCTCGCTGCAGAAGATCACGATCAGCAGGTTCGCAACCGTGAAGCCGATGGCCGCCCGGGCCCCGCCCGGCGTCTGCTCCAACCGCCCCCCGATAATCCCCACGATGCTGAAGTAGGTCAGGTTGACCAGCAGATTCCAAAACAGAATTCCCGACAGCAGGTGCTCCGGATCGCGGAGCATTTGCACCGCCCTCGCCGCCAGCCCGCCCGACTTTTTCATCCGCTCCAAATCACGGCGATGAAGCGAAAAGAGCGCCGCCTCGCTGCCACTCATCAGCCCGCTGATCAACAACAGGATGGCCATCGCCGGGAGCCACGGCAGGATAATCTGCCACGCCGTCACGCGTCCTCTCCGCCGCCACCCGCGTCACGGTCGAGCGATACGTCGAACTCGCTGACAGCGGGGATCAGCATCGCGGCGGTGGTGAAACCGTACCCGGCGACGACCGTGACGAAAACGAACAACTGGTCCCGCTGCAACAAGAACTGGGTAATGGAATAGAAGGTGATCAGCGGCAACAGGAAAGACGCCGCAAAAATAGCCGACGAGGGCGTCCGCCACCCCAGCGCCGCGAATAGCGCCGCCCCGCCCCCCAAAATCATCGCGAGGAACGGCGCCAACTGCAATTGGAACGCGCCGCGAAAGCTGACCATGATCACCATGCAGATCGCAACCCCGATGCACAGAAAGAACACCGTCCCCAGGCTGACCAAAGTCGCCGTCCGGCCGGCGATGTAGGTCAATCCGCTGTGAATGCCGAGCATCGATACGAACCCGTACAGCACCATCGCCCCGAGAACCACGAACACCGTGTTCTCCCAAGTCATCGCGCCACTGTATCCCAGATAAAAGACCAACCCGAGTGGCAACAGGATCATCTCCTTGGTGACGTACAGCACGCCTAGCAATTTGCCGAAAATGAACTCGGACGGTCGCAGGTCGGTGACCAACAGCAGATCGAGAGCCAGACCGTCCCGTTCACCGGTCAACGAATTGACGGCCAGGGCGTTGACCAACACCAGACTGATCACCCCGATCGCCGCCACCGGCAGGGTCGTTACCGGCAGCGCGCTGTCGGCCGCGTCGAACCGCCGCAACGCATCGCCGCTGCGGACGCTGGAAATGACCGTCGCAGCTGCCGCACAAAACAATGCCAGGAACGCGGCCCGCACCAGGATCACCTTCCGGCCGTACGCCCAAGTGCAGACCTCACGCCACAGCACCGGATTGTCCCAGACCCGGCGGGGGGACCGCGCCCGCCAATTGGCCTGCGAAGACACAGCCTCAGCGGGCTCCTCGGCGCCTGCGGAGGATCGCCATTGCCGCAGATCCTCACCGGTCTCCGGCTCGGGCGCCCGAAAACGAACTTCTCGCGACGGGTTCCAGACACGGACCCGAGCGATCCCCCAGACGATGACCGCGACCGCGGCAAACGACGTCGCCAGGACGTACGCCAAGACGATCGGCAGACGCCCGCCAGCAAGGTCGGTCAACGGACTGAGGGCATCACGGAGCGCCCGAATCGGGCTGAGAAAAATCGCCAAGCCGGCGATCGATTCGCCGAACCGTCCCGCGACCAAAACCTCGGCGATCACGACATACAGCACCAAGATCAGCACCGTGGACGCGATCGCCTGGAACGACTTTTCCCGCCACAGGCCGATGACCGTGCCGACCGCAGCCGCCAGCAAGACACTGGACAAGGTGAGCGCATAGACCCAGCCGACTTGCCCGACCGAAACCCCGCCGAGCAAGGTCAGCGACAGAAAAAGTGGCAGCGCCGCCGCCAGCATCGCCAGCGGCCCCAACAGGCTCGCGGCGCATTTGCCCAGCACCAATTCCGCGCCGCTGATCCGGGTCATCAACAACAACAGCAGCGTTCGTCGGTCTTTTTCTTGCGCCACCTGACTGGTCGCCACGACCGCCGCCAGACTCGATAAGACGAGCAGTTGCAACGGCGCCAGCAGCCCGAACATGCCGCCTCCAAACCGCGCCAAGTCGCTGGCCGTGGTCAAAGACCGCGTCCCCGCCAGAACCAAATAACCGGTCGACAGCAGAACAAACATCGCCCCCAAGTAGATCGCTCGGGACAGGTATGTCCGCAAACGTTTCGGGGTAACGGTCGCCTCGCGGTTGAAAACCGGGCCGAGCATGAGCTGCCAAAAGTTAGGGGGACAAAACGGATTGCCCCCTATCATACCCTGCCGTGGCCGGAACCCAATCGGCGGACCGGAGACGGCTCACCGTTACCCGCAGGAGCCAAACGCCGACAGGATCATCGCCACAGCGGCAAAGCCGGTTGGCGAGCGATGACGGTCGTCGTCGGCACCCCCAACCCGAGCGTGACCGGCTGCCCCGGACGCAGGTCCGTTGCCCGCATCCCGATCTGGTCGAGATTGCGGCTGCCGACGGGATAGCCCGCCGGGTTGGCCGCCACCTGAGCGACGGGGGCCTGGGTGGCGAACTGACCGGGGGTGAACCGCGGGTCCGCAAGTGGCGAATCGATCGGCCGCAGCCGCGCGGCAACGGCATCCGACATGGCCACCGGCCGCAATCCCGATTCGGGGGTGATCCGCCCGACCGGTTCCAGTTCCACGACCTCCTCCCGGCGGATCTTCATCACCTGATGGGGCACTTCGTCTTGCCGCTTTTCCGTGACCCAACGCGTCCGCGTTTCTTGCCGTTGAATTGTCTCTTCGCGAACTTCCCAGTGCGTTTTCGGGGTGTGTTCGTACTGCACGGTCGGTTGCATGAACGGGTTCCAACGGTTGCGGACCTTCGGTTCCCAAACGTGATTGACCACCGGGGCATAAACGGTCCGGGTTTCCGGGCGGACTTCCACGACCACTTCAGGCCGATAAACGGTCGTCTCACGCGGCTTCATCTCCGTTTCGACGAACGGCCGATCGACCGTTCGGCGAACTTGGCGGTAGACGATCCCGGTCGCCGGGTCGGTGTAGAAGCCCGTCGCGTCACCGGCCCCGGGGCTCATGGACGTACCCGGTTCGGCACCGATCGCCGATGCCTCACCCCCGACCATGCCGCTCAGCACGCTGCCGATCAACAACGCCCGACCGAAAACCCCTCGGCAGGCTTGCCGAACGCTACGGATGGATTGACCCGACATGTTGTCCCCCGATGGACTTGCAGGACGGCACCCCTAGGCCAAGCCTCGGGACGGTTCCCGATCGGACCGCCGCGTCCCGAAACGCCTGACACAAAAGTCGGACCGGACCCGTCGTCCGACCGTTTTGCGAAAGGGAGTCGGTTGACAAGAGCAGCCTCCCCTTTCAACCACCTTTTCGGCAGATACCCGCGAGGGGCTGGCCAAAAAAACGACGAACCGTCTCTTTTTTGCCGTTCGGCCTCTCCCGGTGCGTGATCGGGCCTAAGATGAAGAAAAGGGTCCGAGAATTCTCGATTCCCCAACCACTCCCGCCGCCGCTCACCGGCGTCACCCGTCACATTCGGCGAACTCTATCCCATGATCGACCCGGCGCTATTGCAACTGATCCGCTGCCCGATCGATGGTCAAGTTTTGACCGTCGGATCGGAGGAACTGACCCGCGAACTGAATCGCCGGATCGAATCGCGGCAATTGAGGGACCGGGCCGACGGATTGGTCGATGACAAGCTGGAGTCGGTGTTGGTGACTGCGGACCATCACCGCGCCTATCCGGTCCGAGATCGTATTCCGACCCTGATCCCTTCCGAGGCGATCGAATTGGGCGAGGATTTCCCGGGCGGACCTTGCGAACCTGCCTGATCGCCGTCGCCCCCAACGAGAGCCAGCGTGGCCGGAACGAATCGCCCAGCAGTAACCTGTCTGACCTGCGGTAGTCGGCTGAAGGTAATCGATCCTCGCTGGCTCGGGTCGATCGCCCCCTGCCCCAAGTGCGGTGGACTGGTCGAAATCCCTGCTGACATGATCCTGCCGCCGGGACCGGCTGACTCGTCCGCACCCTCACCCAAGCCTGGCAGCAGCACCGAACCACGCGGCGATTCGCCCACCGGCCGACGCCGGCTACGGCTGGGCGATTCCACAGCGGTCGACAGCGAAGCGTTGACCCAAAGCGAAGTCGTCGATGCAGGCGAATTGGCGCCCGGCCAAACGGCCGAGCGGCCCTTCGACGCCCCTCCCAACAAGCGTTCCGGCGGCGGCCGAGGGTCGTCCGGCGATCTCGAACCGCCCCGACTCCCCACCGCCTCAGCCACCGACCCCGATCGGGCCTGGCAAAGCGATTCGAGCCGCCGGATCAGCCAACTCGGTCTGGTCGTGCTACTGGCCGTCTTTGGCCTGATCGGCTGCGGGATTGCCTTCGCTTTTTTTGTCAGGTCTTACCTGCGGGACACACCGACCGTGGTCGCTCAGGCGACGGGCCAGCCCGATCCGGTGGAGTCGATCGCGGCCCCAGAGCCGCCTGCGACCGGTGAGCCTGAATCGGAGTCCGAAAACGCGACCCCATCCGTGGAAACCCCGGCCGAAGACGACTCGCCTGACCTGACGGGCTCGCCGGACTCGCCTCCGCCCGCGGACCCGCTGCCGGCGGCATCCACCGCCGCCACGGCCGAATCGTCCAAGAACGAGCCGCCCATCACCCCGCAGGTCCGCCCTGTCGATTCGCCGGCAAACCCGGGGAATGCCTTGATATCCGATTTCATGCCGGAGGTGACGCGGCCGATTGACGCCGGGGGCGATCCGTCTGCTGCCACTGACACGCCGGGATCGATCGACGCGCTCCCTCCCGGGCTGCGGCGATTCATCCCGCTGACCGATCCCTCCACCGCCGGTCTCGGCCCGCCACGGGTCTTTGACACCCCGCCAACCATCCACTCGATTCCGATGGAACGGGCCGCAGAGGATTTGGTGGAGGAAAACCCGCTGGTACCCAAAGTCGTCCCGTTGGACATCCCCAAGTTGATGGGGATGCGGGTGGCGATTCAGCAACAGGACGTCCCCTTAGCCGAATTGACGCTGTTGGTTTCGCAATTGACGACCGTGCCGGTCGAATTGGAATTGATCTCGCTCGATGTCGCCGGGATCGCCGTCACTCGCCCGTGCGAGACCCCATCCGGCTGGATGCCGATCGGCCAATGGCTCGACCAAACCCTGGCTCCGCTCGGGTTGGTTGCCGAACCAGACGAAAACCGCTTGCTGATTCGCGCCACGACCCAGCGGCTGCAGCGGGCCTGCGCTTCGGCGTTGGTTTTGGACGATTTCGGACCCGATGCCGAGTCGGTCGCCAACTGGGTTCGCCCCGTGATTGGCCCGGTGGTCGATGCCATGTTGGAGCCCCCACCGGTCGCTGCGGATGCCGAGGCTGCGGAGGAACTGGAGGTTACACCGATCGATCCGGCGCTCGAGGACGCCTGGAATTATGTTCGTGAGGAGCAACGGATCGCCTTGCCCGCGGACCGTTCGGCCTGGATCCGCGCCGTGCTGGTGGTCGAGGCGGCCCGTTTGGCACGCGGCATCCCTCCACGATTGGAACGCTGGCGAACCGCGCGCTGGGTCGGCTCCTGGGACCTCGATGCCCAAGCCGCTGCAGACGATGAAGCCGAACGGCCGCACCGGTTGCGCGATTGGCCGGCGGTCGTCGGCCCGCCCAGTGGCGCGACGACCGCCTCGCCGCGGGCGCTGGCAGGCCTGCTTCGCGAGTTCGCCGCTGAGCACCAGATCGCGATCACCGTCGCCTGGATGGACGCCCTACGACATCAAGTCACCCCGGGCGACTTGGTCATGCCGTTGATGGACGGCTTGCCGGTCGGCGAGGTGCTCGACGACCTGATCGGTGAAGCCGGGTTGCAGGCCCGCGACGCGGGCGGGTCGGTGTGGTGGGTCGGATCGGACGCGAATTACGACCGCTATGAGGTGATCACCTGGCTTCACACCCCGGAGGAGATGGCCCCGTTGGTGCTTGCCCGCCTGGCCACTTCGCTCGGGCTGCCCGACGCAACCGCTCTGAACGCAGCCGCAAGCGGCGATACCCTGCTGATTCGGGTCCCGCGATTTGTCGCCCGCCAACTGTTCCGTTTCAGTGGACAGTGACCCCGCATCCCACGCAGTTCCCCCGCGGCCGGCCCTCTTTTTCCTAAGAATCCTCCCAATCATCGGCTGGTGTCCGGTTGGTAGCGGCTCGCCTCGCTTTTCGAGCGAGAAAACGGCGTCCCAGTGCCGAGCCTAGGGGTATTTGTTGGTTGCGTCCTTCTAAAGGAAGGGCCTGTAGTTGCCAGAATCGTCCTCATTCCCTGCGTGCGAGCATGTCCCGAATCGAGTCGGTGTTGGTCCCTTTAGCCTGGAGCTTGGTGCTGGGGTGGGCGTTGGCCCCGGCCGCTTCGGCGCAGTGGTTTTTCCACCGATCACGTGGCGCCCTCGTGAATCGCTCCGGCAACGTCGCCAGGTCACCAGCCCAGGCGGCGCGGGCCGCCGGCACCGATCCCGCTGCCTTGTCGGTCCCATCGGTACAAGTCGTTCCCAACGTGCCGGCCTGGCATCACTCCCGGCAGGACCCGTTCCTGGAAGGGGCGCGGATGGCCCGCGAGCGACACGAGTATGACGTGGACCGGATGTTGCGTTATCGCACCCGGGAAGAACGCTACGCAGATGATTTTCGCGATCGATATTCCACGGGCGACCCGTTCTATCACGACCCTCGTGGCCGCGCCCCGTCGCCTGAGGTGTTCGACCCCGTCGCCTGGGGCCACCCCGTCACCGTGCCCCCGCCGGTCCCGGGCATAGGCCATTCCCTGTCGGGTCCCAACAAACGGTTCCATCTGGACGACACCGAATTGCCGGATCAACTTCGCGCCGCGGCCTATCGCCTTGGCACCAGCCTGTCCCGGATGCGAGACGGCGACCTGTGGTTGGACGAATTGCAACCCCGTCGGATTGTCGCTTCGATCGACCGTGGTGAGCACCCCGCCTCGTTGGCAGACTTGGTGAGCTGTTACGCCGGGGTAGCTGAAAACCCACGGTTCGTGCTGATCGCGCGCGCCAACGGCTTTCAGGAAACCTATCGCTGGCTGGCCCGCTACGTGCAACTGCCGTCGCGCTTTCCCGTCGAGTCGGAGAGCTGGGATTCGACCGCCCCGATCGTTTTGCAGCGGGAGTTCCCCGAACGGGCTCCTAGCCGCTCGACGTCACTCGGGGACGAGCCGGTGGAAGGGCTGCGGCTCGACGCCGCCACGCCACCAGCTCCCCCGACACCGGACCCACCGCCGGTGCTCACGGCCCCGGAAATCCAACTGTTGCCGGCACCCGCAGGCGAACGGGAGCGTTGATGCGGACGGGTCGGGCTCGGTCAAATTCCGCTACCATACGCATCCCCGTCGCGCGGCCCGCGGTTCGCTCGCGACACGAGGATCAAGGTTTACGAATGGGCGGCCGGTGGTGCTGATGCAGTCGATCGACGGAATAGGGCCGGTGGTGCAATGCTTCGGCTTGGCGCTGTGCGGCGCGATACTCGGGGGGTTCGCCAATTACCTGATCTACAGCTGGGCCTATTTCCCCCGGCCGATCAGCCCCTGGTCCAAACCGGACCCCGCGGCCCCTCCTCGCCGGCTCGCCGACCGGCTGCCGATCTGGGGATGGTTCGGCCTGCGACGAGAAACGGTGCTGCACGGACCGCGATTTTGGGTCCGCCCATTCGCGGTCGAGCTGGGCATGGCGTTGGCCCTGCCGCTGATGTTCTGGTACTACACCGCGGGCGGGGGCTTGCTGCCGGAGGAATTCCGGACACCGGAGCGACTCGCCGAATTTGTCGGCTGGGGGCGGACGCTGTTCGCCGTTCACGCGTTGCTCGTCGTGCTGTTGGTCGCGGCGACCATGATCGATTTCGACGAACAGATGATCCCGGACGTGATCACGCTGCCGGGAACGTTGCTGGGGTTGTTGCTGTCGGCGATCACGGTGAATTCTTTCCTGCCGGCCCTGGTCCGCTGGGGCGACGCGATCCGGGTCGCCCCGGCGACCTTCAACGTCCCCTGGCCCTACGACGCCGGCTGGGCAGAGCCGATCGGCTTGCTGGTCGGCCTAGCCATTTGGTGGGGCTGGATCTTCGCCCTCACCGACCGCCACCTGGTTCTTCGCCATGGCCTGGCGCGTGCTTGGGGCTACCTGATCCATGGCATCCGACGCCGCCCGTCGTCGCGTTGGTTGCTGTTGCTGGGCTTGGCCGGCTCGCTCGCGATCACGGCGGCCTGGCGATCAGGTGGCGAAACGTGGGCCGGCTCGCTCAGCTCCCTGATCGGCTTGGCGGTCGGTGGCGGTACGGTCTGGGCCGTGCGGATCGTCGGCAGCGTGACGCTCCGTCAAGAAGCGATGGGTTTTGGCGACGTGACGTTGATGGCGATGATCGGCTCGTTCCTCGGCTGGCAAGCGGCGATCGCCGGCTTCTTTTTGTCGATTTTCGTCGCGATCGCTTTCGTATTGCTTCAATTCCTGCTGACCGGCGACCGGCGAGTCCCCTTCGGGCCTTACCTCTGTCTCGGCTCCGCCGTGGCGGTGGTGGGCTGGGAGCGGGTTTGGAACCAAACGCTCAGTCAATACGTGGAACTGGGTTGGATCGCGATCTTTGTGCTGCTCTTCGCCCTGCTGACGATGGGCGCGATGCTGTTGGTCTGGGGCTGGATCAAACGGTTGCTATTCCGCTTCTGATACCAGACCTTTCCGGAGCAAACGCCACGCGGGTGC
>RECD01000120.1 GCA_007694185.1 Planctomycetaceae bacterium | reverse complement strand
GCGCACCACCTGCTCGTGCTCAGCGAAGCGGTGCTCGTGATCGTAATCGCCGGGGACCGGGACGGCAGACGCGGAACGCCGGACATGGGCGGAAAATGGGCGGAAAGTTCCACCCAGTTTTCGGCCCTTTCCCTTGCCCGACCGATTTCCCAGTCGTGCGGAAAGTGGCGTGCGGAAAGTGGCGTGCGGAAAGTGGCACCCATTTTTCGGAGGTGCGGAAAATAACTGTTTGTTTTTTTCCAATCCGTTGGGTATGGCCACCGTCTGGCGACGGTAGCTACGCTCGCCAGAGCGTGGATGTGGCGACAGATATTTCCCTCGCGATGCTTCGCCAAACGGGCTGGTGCTCCGTGTTTCCGAATTCGAGAAAGGGCCAACGGCCTGGCCGTTTGCGAGATTGGTCGATCCCAAACGCATCGCGGTGCATGTCCATAGCGTGTATTTTGCGGAGTTCCCCGGCATTCGTCATCTTGTGCGTGCGATCGTGGCAAATTGCCGGGCCGTTGGCCCTTGCGGTACCTTTTTCCCGCCTCTCAACAGCCGGGCTGGGCTAGGCAAATTTCGGGGCCTTTGGCCCTTAGGTAGGCAAATTGCCGGGCCTTTGGCCCTTGGGATCGGACGATCGATCCTTGACGCAGGTTTGCGTTTTCCGGTTAGGCGTGAGAGGCGCGAGTTGCGTTCAACCGCGCCAACAAAAGATCGGGCCTCCGTAAATCGCCGCACCTTTCGATTACGAGCACCGTCGCTGCGCGACTGAGCACGAGCACCGCTGCGCTGAACACGAGTGAGATAGTAACCGGGCTTGGCACCTTTTGCCGTGGCCGGAGGCTCTCACCGACCCTGGCAGGGTGCGTGCCGGTCCTGCGGGCCAACGGCTCAGTCATTTACCTGGCCCAGCCCAGCGGGAGCGGCATGCCGGCGAGCGGATCACCAATAAAAAAACGCAGGCCCGTCTTTCAACGGGCCTGCGTGATTCGATTCGTCCTTTTCGGACGTTACCTGCTAGCGGAGGGCACGGGACTCGAACCCGCAGCCCCTTACGGGGTACCTCAGTTCCAGTGAGGCCGCTCACCAATTCGCTTACCCTCCGGCTCGGCTCGGATGACGAGGTGACCAGCGTTTTTAAGCGATTGGTCACACCGGCTCGCGAGCGGCTGGATCGGCTGGTCAATTCACCAGCTTCGCTCCGCTGATCAGCTTAATGAATTCTTTGTTACTCTCAAAGCGGCCTAGTTGCTTTGTGAGCTGTTCCATCGCGTCGATGTGATGCATCGTGCTGAGGGTTCGACGCAGCATCGTGACCGATTCGAGCGTTTCCTCGTCGAGCAACAATTCCTCGCGACGCGTCCCGCTCTGGCTGATGTCGATCGCGGGCCAGACGCGGCGATCGGCCAGTCGGCGATCGAGGACGAGTTCCATGTTCCCGGTCCCTTTGAACTCTTGGAAAATCGCTTCGTCCATGCGGCTGTTCGTGTCGACCAGCGCGGTACCGACGATCGTCAACGACCCGCCTTCCTGGAAGGCTCGGGCGGTGGCGAAGAGTTTCTTCGGGATGTCCATCGCCTTGACGTCGAGGCCGCCGCTCATCGTGGCCCGGCCGCGGCCGGTTTGACCGACCCATTTGTTGAAGGCACGTGCCAAACGGGTGATCGAATCGAGCATCAAGAAGACGTCTTGGCCCATTTCGGCGAGCCGTTTCGCGCGGTCGATCACCAATTGGCTGAGTCGCACGTGACTGTCGACGTCCTCATCGAGGCTACTGGCGATCACCTCGCCGTTGACGATCGTCCGCTTCATGTCGGTCACCTCTTCGGGCCGCTCATCGATCAGCAGCACGATCAGGGTGACGTCCGGGTGATTCTTGGAAATGCCCGCGGCGATGTCTTGGAGCATGATCGTTTTGCCGCTGCGAGGCGGTGCGACGATCAGGGCCCGCTGGCCCTTGCCGAGCGGTGCCAATAAGTCGATCACGCGATTCGTGATCGGTCGCTGGCCGATTTCCAAAGGCAGCCATTGCTCGGGATTGATCGGAGTCAAATCCTCGAACGGCTTGACGTTCATGTACGCTTCGGGTTCCATCCCGTCGACATCGAGCAGTTCTCGAACCCGCGGGCCTTGTTGGCGACGGGCTTCTTGGACCATCGCACGGAGCTTGACGCCTTGGCGGAGACCGTACTTTTCGATCATCGTCCCGGGGACGAAGGGATCAGTCCGCTCGCGGCTGTAATTGTTCGCTTCGGTCCGCAGGAAACCGTACCCGTTGGGGTGCATTTCCAGGATGCCGATCCCCTCTTCCAAGACGGCGTCTGAGGCGATCGGTGGGCCGGCCGCATCGCCTTGTTCCGAATTCGGATTGTCGGAATTGGGGCCACCGGGGCCACGGCGTCGTCGGCGAGTGCGGGGCTTGTTGTTGTAACCGCCGCCGCCACCTCCGCCATTGCCTCCGCCCGCCGGGCCGGGGCCTGAAGATTGAGATCCGCGGCCGCGAAAGCTCCGTTTTTTATTCACCATAATTCATCCGGGGAAGCACTAGCGAAAGAATTCGCCCGCTGGGAAAGAGTCACCGTGGGACGACCGATATCCACGGTCGGGGGGAGGATTTCGACGTCGGCCACGGTGTCATGCCGGCGAGCGAAATGCATTTTCAATCCAAGCCGGCTCAAGCAAGACGACGGGGTTGGAAACGGGGCGATCAACAAGGCGGTTCGAAAACGGAGATTCCGCCAGGGCGGGAGTCGAGGAAAACGCGAAGGGAATGCGCGTGATGCCGGTTCGAGGCCGGGACTCATCCCGCAACCACACCGCGACACCAGCGGAACCCAACGGTCTCCGGGCGGCCTTCGGCCATATCAAGGCAGTTTCAAAAGCAAACGGAGGATCGGGCACCACTTCCTAGCAGCGACTCGCCGTCATCCGACCGGTTTGCATTCACCTTGCTCGCACACCTCAACAGCCAGTGGGACAACCGGTTATCCGAACCGTTGTCTAACACCACACGTGTCTACCACTGTCGGCTTCGTTCGCGGGAAAAACCCCTGCGGGAAACATCGGCGAAGAAGCACTCGGCCGAGGTGCGGCAAGTCTGAAAGCGGACAGAGCGAAATCATGTCCGTGTATCGTCTAAATTCAGGCTGCGGCAAGCAAGCACGCGGTCTGAATGATGCATGCAATATAGAGCGTTTACTCAGCCTGTCAAGGGCGGTTTGGCGGGAAATGCAAACGGCAGGGCCGATCGAAGGGGGTAAAAAAAGCGAGGAAAGGAAAGGGGCACCGGTCCGCCCACCTGCCCGCAGAATCGCCGGCGGGCATTCGCCGGAGCGGATTGCTGGCATCCGCAGTGGCCGACTGGCGAAGCCCGCAGTCGCGACGCTCGGGGTGACCAGTTCATTCGTGCTTGCGGAAAAAGCTGGCCGGCAGGTGGAATGACCTGCCAGCCGCTCAACCCGGGCTGCGGCCAAGCAAGCCGCTCGGCCGACAACCCGGTTCATGCAGCGACCATCAACCCGCTTAGCGGATCACCAGCAACATGCGAACGTTGCCGCGACGGATGACGAGCCGCAACCCGCGGCCGTCCTGCTTGGTCTCTTCCAGCACCGTGCGGAACTGATCGACCGACGTCAAATTTTGGCCGCCGGCCTCTTCGATCACGTCTCCGACCCGCAGGTTCGCTTGGGCCGCCAAGCTGCCGTCTTCGATCTTGGTCACGACCAACCCGACAGGCGGCCCATCGAGCCCCAGGTCCCGAGCCGATTCCTCGGTCAACGGTTCCAGCTTGGCACCGATGACGGTATCCGGCTCGGCAGCCGGCCCGCTGAATTTGGCCATCGCTTCAGCGGTTCGCTCTTGCAGGCTGACCTTCATCTCGAGCTTCTCGCCGTTGCGATTGACACTGACGTCGACCGTCGCCCCCGGTTTGCGAGACGCGACGTAGTTTCGCAACTGCGTGCCGCTGGTCACCGGTTTGCCGTCCATCCGCACGACGACGTCACCCGGTTGCAAACCGGCTTCGGCCGCTGGCTGTCCGTCAAGCACGCCGCTGATCAACGCCCCGGTATCGACCTTCAAACCGAACTCTTCTTTGATGTCAGGCGTGATGTCCCCGACCTGGGCACCGAGGAACCCACGGCGAACGGCCCCCGTTTCGATGATCGAATCGGCCACGGGACCAGCCATCGACATCGGGATCGCGAACCCGATCCCGGCGTTTGCGCCGCTGCGGGACAGGATGGCGGTATTCAGCCCGATCACTTCGCCTCGCAGGTTGACCAACGGCCCGCCGCTGTTGCCTGGGTTGATCGCCGCGTCGGTCTGCAAGAAATCTTCGAATCCCTCGCCGTCACCGATGATCCGTTGGACCCGGTTCTTGCCGCTGATGATCCCCGCGGTGACCGTTTGATCGAGCCCGAAGGGGCTACCGATCGCGAGCACCCAGTCGCCGACCTGCGCTTCTTCGCTGTCGCCAAGCACGGCGGCTTGCAAGCCGGTCGCATCGATCTTCAACACCGCCAAGTCGGTCGCCGGGTCGGTACCGACGATTTTGGCTTCCAAACGCCGCCCGTCGCTGAGCGTCACCTTGACGACGTCGGAACCTTCGATCACGTGATTGTTCGTCAGCAAATAGCCGTCTTCGCGGATGACGACGCCGCTCCCCATCCCCGATTGCCGTGGGCGAGGCGATTCCGGCTCTTCCAGTTGCCGCAGGATATCGTCACCCAACCAAGGGGGTAATTGACGGCGAAGTTCTGGCGGAAGACCACCGCCGCCACGGCCACGATTGCTGACCGGCCGCGGAGTCACTTCGGTGCTGAGGCTGACGACACTCGGTCGCAGCGACTCGGAAACGTTCCTAAAGGCGGATGATAACGCTTCGGCATGTCGCAGGTTCTCGCGGGCCGCGGCGGCGGCCTCGACCTGGTCCGCATAGACGCCATCGGTCAACGACCGTGGCCAACTCATGATCACCCCCGCCAGCAGCGCTCCGCAAAGCGCCGCACCCAGCGTCACGCTGAGACCTTTCCACTGCTGATGCATCGACCAAGACTCCTGAAATTTGACCCTGCCGATCACGACTTGGCCCACCACAGACCGGCGATCGACGCGAATAGCATGGTAATGTTTACAAAGCGAACTTCGGTTCGGTTCACGACAACCGCCAAAATGGCGGGAAAAACCAGAACAGGCGACGAAAACTGCAAACTCCGCGCCGAGCGGAAATGTTCCTGGCGGTGGATTGGGAGGGGATGTGGCGCCCGCCGATAGGTCGGCTAGGGCGACGGCCGCTTGCCAGACAACCGGAACTTGCTCAACCACTGCGGCGATAGCTTGCTCTTCACCGTGCGGCGATCGAGACCCAATTGGGCGGCGGTCCCTTCATAGGTGCCGACGTGGGCGTAAACCCAGGTGATGTAAATCGCCAGCAACTCCTCGGCGGTCACGTTCCGGTTTTCGATCGCCTCCAACCATCCGCCCGGCGATGACCCCGGCGATGAACCCTTCGTTGAACCCGACGATGAAGCCGACAGGGCAGTCGAATTCGATTCCGGCATTCTTGCCCGCGGGTTCTCACGCGGGCCGCTCGCCGAAGCCGATCCCGGTTGCCTCCCAGCGTCTTGGGCGTCCGATCCGTTCGGTACGCCTTGGACCGACGACGACCGCCGCGGTTGATAACGGTTGCGGATCATCACGTTGCGGACGCACTGTTCCAACTCCCGGATGTTGCCCGGCCATTGGTAATCGTCCGGCAGATGACCGGCGATCCAGCTCTCCACGTCAGCCGCGACCGCGTCCGCTTCGTCGCCGGCGATCCGCCCAGCCAGATAACGGATCAAGCCCGAGATCGCTGCGGGGCGATCAGCCAGTTGCCGGCTCAAGCTCGGCGTGCGGATGTGATCGGCACAAAGGCGGTAATACAAGTCCATCCGGAACCGCCCGGCTTCCATTTCCGCGTCCAATTCGCGATTCGTCGCGACGATGATCTTGCCCAGAAACGGTCGCTCGTGCGTTTCGCCCAAGCGTGAAAAAGCCCGAGTCTGCACGACCCTCAACAGCTTGACCTGGATCGCCTGATCCAACTCGCCGATCTCGTCCAAAAAAACGGCCCCGTGGACGCGGCATTGCTCCAACCACCCGACACGGTCGGCGACCGCACCGGTGAACGCCCCTTTGCGGTGTCCGAACAATTCCGACTCGATCAACGTCGGCGACAACGCAGACAAATTCAACGGGATGAAGCAGTCCTTCAGGTCGTCAACGAAGGCCTCGCGAACCGGATCAAACGCCAGGAATTGCGACATCCCGATCGCCCGGGCGACCAATTCCTTGCCCGTCCCCGACGGCCCGGTGATCAGCGTGGTGACTTCCGACATCAACCGGTAGAGCGACCGCTGATAGCGACGCATGTCGTGGGTGAAGATCGATTGCCAAACCATCCCACGCAGTTCGGCCGCCGGCAGCGAGTCGCCGAGGATGAAGTGAAAGATGTGCTGGAAGGCGCGGCGGACCTGATAGAGGCAAGCGAAAAGCAAATCAGGGGTCTGCCAGGGAGGTAGGTCCGGTACCCCCGGCAACCGCAGGTGGTCCGCCCAATCGTCTCGAAAGGCCCGCCACCCCTTCGCGATCCGCGCCGGAGCGGTCGTCTCGCTGACCTCCGACGTGGGGCTGAAATGCCGGTAATAGAGGACGTAGGTCACCAAGTCTTCGTACAGCCGGAATTCGTCCTCCGCCAGCCGTGCGCCGTCCGCCAGCCGGCCGCGAGTCTGCCGCACCAACCGCTCCGCTTCGGTCGTCAACCCGACCACATTTTCTCGTTCGGCATCGTCCGGCTGGGCCGCCCGGTGCCAGGCGACCTCATCCGCCTCCTGAAACCGCCCCCCCAACGCCGCCCGCTCATGCTCGATCCGCTCCGGCTCGAACGGGTTGCAATAAGTCAGCCGCGATAACGCGTCGAGAAACTGCCGCTCCCGTGAATTCCACAACGACACTGCTCAGCTCTCCCGATGCGCATGAAATGCCTGTCCCCCGGACATCCAATGTACGTCAACTCGCACCCGGCTCACTCATCGATTCACGAAAAACGCGTTAACTCTTTGATTGAAAAGGACTTAGGAACGGCTTTTGAGAGTGGGCACAAAAGCTGCTTACGGAGGTGCGGGTTCGGGGCGTTGCGGTTTCGCACGTTTCGAGTTGCTGAGATTCGCGAGCCGAACGGCTGCTCCCCCGTCCCGTCCTTTCCCACTTCCATTCACTTCAAAACCCCGCCGTCCACCAATCAGGAGCCACGCTGATGTCCCGTCCGCAGGATGAACGCTCGCCAGAACCCCAGCCCCGTCCGATGTTGGAACCCGATTGGTTCACGAAAGAAGGCGCGTTGCCGTTTGACAATCGAACTGACGAGTTACCCGAACCCGATGCTCGCCAGACCGCGTGGGAAGCCGCGAATGCCGGTCGTCCCTGGATCGAACGGGTGCTCGATCCTCGCAGTTTGCAGATCATGATGCTGGCGGGCGGCGGCCTGTTGCTGACCGGTTTGGTCATCTGGCTATGGTCGATCGGAATCTTCGAAAATCGCCTGGTGCTGGCGGCCGGGTTGGGCACGGCGAACCTCGCACTGATCGCTGCGGGCGGATCCCTGTTTCGCTGGACTCGCTACGAAGCCGCCGGCCGGGGATTAGCGCTGCTCGGCAGTCTCGCGTTGCCGCTGAACTTGTGGTTTTACGACGCGCAAAGTCTGATCACCTTGCGGGACGGCGGGCACCTGTGGGTTCCCGCGCTCGTCTGCTGCGGGATCTACGCGGGGTTGGTCCGCTGGTTCAAGGACCCGTGGTTCGTTTACACCCTGGTGGCAGGCGTCGTGATGACGGGCCTGCTGGTATTGGCCGACCAACGCGTCGATCGCTTTTGGGAGATCCTCGCCCCGTCCGCCTGGCTGATCGGTGTCGGCGTGCTCTGCATTCACCTGGAGCGGGCCTTTCCGGCTTTCGGATCGACGTTTCGTCGCGACACGTTCGGGCGATCGGCCTTCCGCGCCGGTCAGGTGACGCTCGCGTTCGGGCTTGCGCTGTTGGCCTGCGGACGGTTGACCGGGTGGTTTTACGAGTTCCTGCCGGTCTCTTGGGAATGGTCGGTCCTACCGAGCGTTTCCCAGCGATCGACGGGGCAGTGGATCGCGGTGTTGTTGACATCGGTCGCCTGCTACGCCTACGGCTATTCGCACTTGGTTGCGGAGCGTGGCGGCCGGTTCCTCGCCGCGATGATGCTGACCTTCCTTTGGACCGAGTTCCTGATCCTCGACCTGTTCCGCTGGACGACGCACGAGGAATGGTTGCTGCTGGGTGTGTCGATCCAAGGGCTGCTGTTGCTGCTGGGCGTTCGCTTGCAGAACCGGTTGAGCGACGAGACGGCGCTTCGGCTGAACCAAGCCGGACGGATGGTGGGTGTTTCCTATCCCGGCGGTGTTCGCTGCGTTCGACCGCCGGCTTATCGCTTGAATTCCTTCGGGATAGGCGCCGCATGCTCCGACCTTGACTCGAACGGCGGACCGTTCGACGCCAACATTGAATCCCACTTCGGGGATATTCGTAGCCTGGTCCGACGTCCCGTCCCCAAGCCATCGCGACCGATTTTCCGTAGTCCGATATCACCTCGCCTTCCGCGGCCGAACCGGGCAAAAACGACCGGTCTTGGCGGAGTACTCGTGGTAGGCGTCGCCGAAACGTTCGATCAGCATCCGTTCTTCCTTCGCCGTCCTCAGCACCAGCAGCGTCATCAGCACCGCGCCGCAGCCGCCGATCAACAGGTTGGCGGTCAACAGCGTCACGGCGGCGATCAGGATCGCGGCGGCGACGTAGTAGGGATGTCGAACCCAACGATACGGACCGTGCGTAACCAACGTGGCGGACTTCCGCGTCGCCACGGTGTCCGTCAGGTTCTCGCCGAGACTGACGAGCGTCCAACCGAGCAGCCCGCATCCCGCCATCGCGGCCGCGAAGCTGAACCAGCGGACCGAGGGCGGCAAAGTCAACGCGGCCCAGCCGATCAGTCGGGGATCAATCAGGTAGGCGAGGGTGCTGAACCACAAACCGACCGCCGCGACGCGGATCAGCAACACCGAAGTCCGGCCTTCGGCCTCCCGCGAAACCGGCTCACCAGCCCGATCGGCTCGCCGCCGACAGGATCGCACCGTGACCACGGCCGTCACGATCACGACGATCAACGCCAACCGGTAAGCGACTTCATCGTTCATCCGTTGCCCCGATTTATCCCTTTTCCGGCCAGTTCACACACCGGCAGTTCACTCGCATGGCTGCGCGCGACGGCGGTCATTTCGGCTTGTGCCGCGGCGGCCCATCCCCAGCCGGCCTTTCCACGCCCGGCCCCTCGGTCGACGGTCCGCCGGAAATCGGCCCGCCAGGCAACGACCCGCCTGAATGGGTTCCTCCCGACATCGGCCCGTCTGCCGCACGCCACGGTGAGGGCGTCGACTTGAACGCCGCCGGGCGACCGCCACGCCGGCGCAACGGTGCCAAGGCCTGAGCCGCTTGATGGGCGACTTCCGCCATCAGCGCGTCGATCCGGTTGCGAAACAGCGTGAAGGCGGCGACGGCGACGATCGCGACGATCAGACCGCCGACGGTTGTGACCAGCGCCTGATAAATCCCTTCGGCTAAGTCGCTGGCGCCGGCATCGCCCTGAGTCACGGCGACTTGGCGAAAGGCAAAGATCATCCCGGTGACGGTCCCCAACAGCCCCACCATCGGGGCGATGTTGGCGATGCCCGCCAGGTAATCGATCCGCCGCACCAGCCGCGCGGATTGCTCGGCCATCGCATCCTCGACCGCTTTTTCGATCTGATGCCACGCCCCGTCGGCTTCCGCCAACCCGCTGAGCAGCGTGTAAGCCAGGACGCTCGGGACCCGGCGGCAGCGATCCTCCGCCTCTGCCGGTTCGCCTCGCAAAAGTGCCTGACGGACCGCTTCACCCAGCCCCGGTGGCAGGACTTCGGTCCGGCGGAGCGTCGTCAGGTGATCAAAGATCAGGTAGAGCGTCGCGACGCTGAGCCCCAGCAGAACGAGCAGAATGACGAGCCCGATCGGGCCGCCGCTGAGGACGATTTCCCAAAAGCCTGGCGGCAACGATTCGGCCGGCCGATCCGTCACGTTCGGATCGTTCACGTCAGCACCTCTTCGCCGGGACGGCCGGTTGACTCGCGGTCGATGGCCAACAGGAATTCCGCGTCCGCCAGCACCGGATCGTTCCATCGCAATCGCAACACTCGGTCTCGCTGCAACAGCCGGATCGCTTCCCGATGGGCATGCGTGATCCCGGTTTCCGCCGCATCGACCCGCCGGCGGCCTTGCGCCCCCGTGATCACCAACATCGCGAACAGGCCGGTCGGCAACAGCGATAACAACAGGCTGGTCAACAGCAGCGACAAGTCGGCCCGCGGAAACACCGACAGGTCGCCCGACAGATGGCTTAGCGTTTCGTAGCCGGCGCCGATGTAGCCGCGATAGAGCGCGATGATCGGACCGGACATCAATCCCCAAAACGCGAGCGTCCCCATGGCACAGCAGGCGACGGCACAGCCGCGCGTGATCGCCACACGGCTGATCTGATCGTCTACGATCTGCTGCGACGTCTCCTGCAACGCGTCGATCCCCGCCAGATCGGCCGCGACGTTTTCGGGCGAATTCCAATCGATGCCGGTGCCGCCGGATCGCAAGGTTTTCAGTTCGCGATGAAAGCGAGTCGTGGGCGGCCCCAACCGATCGGAAACGAGTGCCGACGCCCGGCGTTCCAAACCGTCGCGAAGCTCCCGCGCTCGGTCGGCGTCGGCGACGAAATTCCGCACGCCGCTCCAGGCGGTGCCGATCACCGACGGCAGCGAACCGGTCAGCGACAGGACCAGCCGATCCCAAGCGCCGCTGGTGAGGCTGAGCAACCCGAGCAACGATCGGTAGGGGAACCAGATCGATGACGTCTCCGCCAACAGCTCGGCACGCAGCCGTGATCGGATCGTCGCTCGCAACGTCGGCCCGCCGCCGACGAGTGATTGAGCGATCTCGGCCGGCAACGCGTCGGCGACTTCACGCAACCGCTGTACTGACAAGGTCAGCCCCGGCAGGCGTTCATCGAGCAGCCCCGTCAACTGATCCCGAAACCGCTTGTCCAACGCGCTCAACCGGCACCCCTGACGGCTCTCCGGCCCGCCGGTTCGCGCGATCTGAGTCGCGATCCGCTCGCTTACCTCTTCGATCATTTTCGCCGCCACCGCCGTCTCGCTTTGATCCGTCAGATCGAAGTCGTTGACCAACACCACGGGGGCCAGCACGCTGGTCGGGGCCGATCGCGCGATCCGGTTGGTGAAGTCGTCGATGTCGGCTGGCAACGACGTGTCGCGTTCGCGGATCGCATTGACGACCGGGATCACGATCGCACCCTCGCTCAACACCGCCAAATCCGACAACTTACCGCTGCGGAGCTGGTCACGGCGGACGATCAAGATCAACACGCCGGCCAGCGACAACGCTCGCCGCGCGATATGGGCGATCGCGGATCGATCGTCGGTCGAACCGGGTGTGTCGACCAGCACGTAGGGAAACCCAACCGGAACCTGCTGCTCCGCGTCGCAGTAAACGAACGCCTCGTGGCGATAATCCAAATCGGCTGGGGGCGACGGACCGACCCACACCAACCGCTCGGTCGCTTCGTCCAACTGGTTGCCGCTGGGGATCGATGCGATCGCCCGTGGTGAGCGGACGAATTGGCGAATCAGCCACGACTTGCCCTGACCGGTCGCGCCGACGACCGCGATCGGGATCGCCCCCGGCGTGCGGTCGCGAACGACATTGCGACGAGCTTCCTCGTGATGATCGCAGAGGCTCATGACCAGCCTACCGATGTCGCCGTCCCCGAGCACATTCAGGGTCGCCCCGCGAACTCGCCTCAAAAAAATCTCGCCCGGGTCAGGCAATTGTGCGGTGGAAGCTTGAATGGGGATCGTCTTCACGTCGTTGAGGTCCGGGCCGGGAAACCACCCGCCGGCGGCGGGAAAGATGCGGCGAGCCGCTGCGAAGCCTAGTGCTTTGTTCCAATTCGATTTTCGGGTTGACACACCGGAGGGCTTGCGCCCT
>RECD01000151.1 GCA_007694185.1 Planctomycetaceae bacterium | reverse complement strand
CAACTCGACCAAGATGGCCGCCTTTCGAGGCCCCGTCCATTTCCTTCCTGATCGGCGCATTTCCCGCTCCTCCGCACACGACCTCCGAGCTGCCGGTCAAGCTTCGCGACCACTGTTCAAGCAAATCGCAAGACGATCAGCTCGCGACGATTCATTCAGTTATCGGGGCGTCACTCGGGACCGACCAGACGATCCTTACGACCCGGTCCTGAAACACTCAAAACAACCCAACATTATAGCACACGGAGACTTATATAGCAGTCCTCGACCGCCCGGCCGCAAAATTCACTCGCGACCCATGGGGCCTTTGTGAGCCGCCTATCGCCCCGCGTTTCCTGCCAAACGATCTGCTAAAATCGTCGGGCCGGTCGTCATGACTATCAACCGTGCTCATGATCATTCTCGCAGCGACGATATTCGTGATCGTTATCGAAAAGTGGTAAGGCTGACGGATACCGCCTTGGATAATGACTTGGCTCGATGTGGACTCGAAGCGCAATGAGGGTCGACGCGGTTTCAGAGTCGCCGGCCGGGTAGGATGGCGGAGTCGAGCACGAGCACGAATACGAATACGAATACGAATACGAATACGAGTACGAGTACGAGTACGAGTACGAGTACGAGTGGCGTAGGGAGCCGGAGCCAGCGGATGCAGGCGAAGGGCCGGTCGTCTGTTTTCGCGGATAGATGCCAACTCCCCGTAGCCGCTGATCTGGGTCGACAGCCTGACTCCCCGACTCGATTTGCCGGTATCACCTGCCGGCTTCCTCGCCACCCGCCGACCCTCCCTCCCTCCAGGACCCACACGGAATGTACCCCATGAAGCGGATCGACCGACGCGACTGCCTGAAGCTGACCGTCGCCAACCTCGCGAGCTTCCCTTGGGCTGCGGCCGCCCTCGGCGATCATGCGGTGGCGGCAGCGGAGACAAGCTCAGCGACCCCTAAATCGGTCGCTGCGGTGGTCACGATCTACCAACCGATGTCGCATGCCGACGTGATCCTGGGCAAAATCCTCGAGGGTTGGCAACAGGATGGCGGCCCGGGGCCGAGGTTGAAACTCGCCGGCCTCTACGTCGATCAGTTTCCCGATCGTGACATGGCCCGCTCCATGGCGGCCAAACATGGCGTGCCGATCTTCGATGCGATCGAACAGGCGGTGACCGTCGGGGGTGATCAGATCTCGGTCGATGGGGTGCTGAGCATCGGCGAACATGGCGATTACCCCCACAACGAACTAGGTCAGCATCTCTACCCGCGACGACGATTTTTCAGCGAAATCAGCGAGACGTTTCGCAAATACGGGCGCGTCGTGCCGGTCTTCAGCGACAAGCACCTCGGCCCCACTTGGGAGGACGCCCGTTGGATGTACGCCCGGGCTCGCGAGGACAACATCCCGCTGATGGCCGGGTCCTCGCTGCCGGTCGGCTACCGATTGCACGAAATCGACCTGCCGATGAACTCGCCACTGACCGCCGCCGTCGGGATCGGCTACAGCGGCTTGGACATCTATGGCATCCACGCCTTGGAGTTCTACCAATCGCATGTCGAACGACGAACCGGTGCCGAAACCGGGGTTCGCAGCGTGCAATATTTGCAAGGCGCAGAGCTCTGGGCCGCGGTCGATTCGGGTCGTGTCGCCCAAGACCTGCTCGACGCGGCGCTGCGGGTCGTTCCCAAATCGGGGCAACCGGACGTTCGCAGTGACCCCGCCGCCGGGCTGTTTTTGTTCGATTACCAAGACGGCTTCCAGGGGGCGGTGTTCATGCTCGGCTGCGTCCACGGGACCTCGATCGGCATCCGGCTCGAAGGGCAAAGCGAACCGCTGGCAACCGCCTTCGACGAACGGACCGATCCCCACTACCCCCACTTCGCCTACCTGCTGAAAGCGATCGAGCGGATGGTTCACACCGGCCGACCGACCTACCCTGTCGAACGGACGCTGCTAACCGGCGGCATCCTCGACGCCGCGCTCCGTTCCCGCGTCCAAGCCGGCGAGCAGCTCGACACGCCCCATCTGGCGATTCGCTACGAACCGGTCGCCTACCCATACGCGCAGCAGGCCGATCTGAACGCCCCACCGACGGCCGATCGTTTGCCGCGACGATGATCGGC
This sequence comes from Planctomycetaceae bacterium, assembly GCA_007694185.1. GTDB lineage: Bacteria > Planctomycetota > Planctomycetia > Pirellulales > Pirellulaceae > UBA6163. The sequence goes on along the minus strand of RECD01000151.1, from coordinate 41,536 downwards.
TATTCGGGCCGCGCTGAACCGTCCGCGTCTGCGACCGCCAGTGTCACGGTGAGGCTGGCGGAGAACGTCGCCCGAGGATCACCGCGGTCGCTCAGCGTCCGGACCAGATCTCCGACGGTCCGGCGGACCCGATCCCGATAAATCACTTCGTTCTGAAAACTGACCTCGATCGGTTCCTCCAGATCGACGAAATCGTCTCGCAACAGGATCGTCAGTTCCGCCGCGTCGCAGTGGTCGATCGTGAACCGATTACCCTGTCGCGAAACTTCGACCCGGCGCCCGACGACGGCCTGCTCCGCAGAAACCGCCAACCAGTAAAAGCGGTTGACCAGCACGTCATCCTGCAACCAGACGACCCGATCGGGAGTGAGGTCACGGCGGAAGCTCGCCATCCACGCGACCCCTTCCGCGTCCTGACGATCCATCCAGTGTCCTTTGCCCGCATGCAGCTTGACCCAGTGTCGGTATCCTGCGGGGTCCTGCTCGCGTAAACGAGCCAAGGCAACTCGCCACTTCTCTGCCTGCTGATTGCGCCCATAGCCCGAATCGTTTTCGCCCACATGCAAGGTGAAGGGCAAATTGCGCAGACCCGGTGGCCGCGTTTCGTTGGGGTGTCCGGCCATCGCCGCCGCTGCCGCGAAGCGATCCGCCAGTCGCGGGGCGAGTTGATAAACGCCGTCGCCGCCCGCCGAATAGCCGGTGATGAAGACGCGATCCGGATCGACGCCCTCAAACACGATCATGTTTTCGATCAGGCGTGTCAGGAATCGGTCGATGTGAGCTTGGTGCCACAGGTTCCAGGTGTCGGTGGGGGCTCGTGGTGCGACATAAATCCCTTCATCAAGACGATACAGCCGCTGTTGGTTTCGCCATTGCCCATCGTTTGTTGCCGCCGGGACCCCGCCACCTCCGTGGAGCGACAGGTACAAACTGTGGCCCGATTCGGGCCGATCGCCGTACACGATCGCCTCGTACTTCATCTGCAAGCCGTCCCATTCCAACCGCTTGGCATCGTGCTCGGGGCGGCGAGTTTTCCGATGCAGTTCCTGGTGGGCGGTGACCAATCGCCGCAACGCCTCGTCAGCCTCGGACGCGCTGAGCGGCAGTGTCGCGAACGGCTCTTCGGTCGCCGCCGTCCATTCGCGGCCCGCTCGCAGAAAATCACTTAGACCGGCAAGCGCGACCGACTCGGATCGATCCGCTGCCGCCGCCGGTCCGGCTGAAACCGTCCGAATCGCACCGGGGCGTCCGGCATCGGGGGGATCGGCGGCGGACGCCGCAGGGACGAGCACCATGCTTGCCGACGCGAGGGCGATCGCGGGTGCGACGAAGCACAAAAACAAAGAGCAGACGTGCGGTCGCTGTCGCATCTTGAATCACCCATCGATCAACAGGGAAGGTATGCGGGTTTGGCGGTATCGAACCCGCCGCGCGACGTGGCCCAACCCACGGTCTAGGGGGCCTCGGTCCAGGGACCGGTGAGCGGTTCGCTCAGGGGCCGGCGAGCGGTTCGACGAACCAGTTGATGACCGTCCGCTGCGGGACAACCGCAGCTGGCAGCGGCTCGCCAGTCATCTGCTCGATCGACCAACCGCAACTCCGGCCCACCGGGGTTTGCGGACCATCGAAAACGTACCACCGGCGCAGCTCGGCCAACGATCGGGGGTCGCCGATCCGGCCCAGCGCGATCGCCGCGGCAGCGCGCACCTCTTCGAACTCCATCGGCACCGAATTCGCATCCGCCAACCGTTCCTCGAGCAAACGGATCGTGGCAGCGTCCGTTTCGGGGGCGAGCAAGAATCCCAAAGCCCAAACCGCCGAAGCTCGCGACTGGACCACGTAGGCGGCCCCCTTGGGGAGCGGCTTCAACAGCAGTTCCACCGCGGGGCGGTGCTCCAACAACCCCAACGCCTCCAGCAGATGGGCCTGGACATAGGAAGTCGCTTCGGTCGATCCGCCCGCGTCGATCCGTGCCGTGATTTCGGTCGCCAGCTCGTACGCCTGCTCCGCCCGATCCTGCTGGAACAGATGCTTGATCGCCCAAGCCGCAGCGATCTGAACTTCGTCTCGGGGGTATTCGAGCAGGGCCGGCAACCGATCGTTGATCACCCGATGCTGTAGCTCGGTCAGCACGATCAAGGCCTGCTCCCTGGACCGCCAGGAATCGAGTTCCAACGCGTCGACCGATCGCCCGATCACTTCGTCTCGCAGTGCGGGTTCGGCGGCATGCCGGAGCAGGCCCCGACGGGCCTCCACCCGATGCGACGGGACGCGATCGTCCAAAGCGTAAGCCAGCCAGCCGACCGAACGCTCCGTAGGATCATCGACCAAGGCCGACAGCGTGATCCGGCGGAGGTTCGCGTCGGGGTTCTGGAGCATTTGCTCGGCGCGTGCCAAAACCCTTGCCGGTTCGATGTCCAACAACCGCGCAAGCGCCACCGCGGCGACGGTCGGGGCGGGATGTTCGACATATCGTTCCAACAACTCGATCGCCGCCAGCCCAGACTGGTGGGCCAACAGTTCAACGCCCAGTTGAGCTTCCAGCAACTCGCCTTTCGAACCCCGCTCCGACAACCGCTCGGACCACTCCAACACCTCCGGCGGCGCCAGTTTCGCCAACCCGCGAGCCGCGGCGATCCGCAGCGCCGGCGGGGTCAACTTCGACAACAGCCGCTGGCTCAAAGGTCCGACTGCTCGGTTCTCGTTGACTTCAGCCAGCAATTCGACAGCCGAACGAACCGATTGCGGGTCCGCCCCCGGTTCGCTGATACGCTCCAACCAGACCTCACGAATCGGTTGGTAATCCCAATCCGCCAGCCCACGTTCCACGAGCCTCCGCAGATGAGGCGGCCCCTGAGCAGCCTGGGCTGCCAACAACGGCGCCAAATCACGGCAATCCAGTTCGATCAGTGCCGCAGCAACCGACGTTCGGGTAACCCACGACTCTTCCGAGGATTCCAACACCTCACGCAACCCATCCTGCAATTCGACCAATCCCGGCATGCCGGCTCGGTGAGCCACCAGGATCGATTCCGCGACTTCGCGACGCAGGTCCGATTCGGGGTGTCGCAGCGCCTTCAACCAAACCGGCCGTAGTTCGGTCGGCCACGTCAATTCCTCGCTGAGCAGGCCCAAAATCGGATTGGTCTCTCGATCCCAATCGATCTGCCGATCGATCCTCGGGGCGGCCTTCGGTTCTTCAGCCGGTGCGGTCGGCTCTTGAGCAGGCATGACGTCGACGCCGAGACCTGCCCCGATCAGCACCCCGGCGATCAAGGCCGACCGGCAACCGGATGATATCCGGTTGACGAGGGAGCCGAACGGGCGAGCCCGAGCCACCGGGTGGGCTTTTCTGATGAGTTGCCACGGACGCGAAAACCTCATTCGGGCCTCGTCAAAGCTTGAACACGAAATCGCATCACCAGAAAGCAAACGATCACGATCGCGGCCGAGATCCACCAGCTGATTGGGACCAACTGGTAGTTGCGAAACCCGGGCAGGTTGAAGACCGACAACGCGGCGGCCATCGGGTTCCATTTCAACGCATTCTCGACCGTTCGGAATCCGAACGGGGCGTCTCGGGCAAGCCAGATCAGGAGCGTGCCACCGAACAGCCCGAGTACCGCGACGTAGGCCGCGGTCGTCGCCGCCGCCGTCCGCCGGAACCATGATCCGACCATCGCGCTGATCATCAGCGCCACCAAACCGGCAAACAGCAGACAGACGAAAGCCCGCACGACCTGCAGCCAAAGTGTCGGTTGGATGTAGATCATGACGACGTATCCGGGCAGGGTCGCCCCCAACATCAACAGCATCGTCCAGAGGGAACTGAGTAACTTTCCGCGGACGATCTGGCCGCCCGACAACGGCGCGGTCCGCAGCAAGGGCCAAGCGTGGTTCTCCTGCTCGCTGCTGATCAATCCGGCTGCCAAGCTCGGCATGAACACGACCATCAACCCCACCTGCAGCAGCACCAAGGGACCGCCCACGGCCTCGAGTTCCCAACGGACCGTCCCGGTGGTGACGGTGAACGCGAGGAACAACGACAGGATCGCGCAGATGCCGATCAGCCTCAGCATCCAGTGCGAACGTCCGAACCGGCGCGTTCGAAACTCCTTGGCCATCACCGGATTCACCCAGTCGCCGATGTTCCGGCTCCGCCGCCTCGGGTCGATGATGAAGAACGCCCGCCGCGCCGTCCGGGCACCCAACCCCCGGTTGTCGGTGATCAGCCCCTGGCTTCGTGAACGGTCGAGCAGATGATAGCGCAACCGCGAGATCGTGATCCCCGCGAAAACGGCCGAAAGGATCGGGGCCAAGATCAAGAAACGGGCTACCGCAGACGGGCCTTGCCAGGCGATTTCGGAACCGATGTCACCCTGACCGACGATTTCCATCATCGCCGGGATCGGCGAAACACAGCGGAGCCAAGCGGCCACCTCGGACAGCCAACCCGCGGATTGCTGAAGGAAAAAATAGGGCGCCAACGTCAACACCGCGAGTGCCAGAACGCAGCCGTAAGTCACCCGCACCGCGCCGTCGGCGCTGTTCGCCAAACTGCTGACCAGCAACCCCAAGCAGGTGTATTGGACGGCGACCAAGACCAGCAGGCCGTAGACCGCGACGAGTTGACCGCTTAACGAGATGCCGCCCATCGCATAGCAGGCCGCGGCGGCCGGCATGGTCAATCCCAACAACAACCCGACGAACCCCAGCACCCCCAGCCACTTGCCGGCGTAAATCGTCGCCGGGCTCAGCGGCGAATTGAGCAACAGCGCCAGGGTCCCCCGTCGTCGTTCCGTCACGATGGAGGTCGCCGGAAAGACCGGCGCGAGCAACGCGATCGCCGCCAACAACGCGTAGGAAAACAGCCGAAACACTTCGCCTGACCTCGTTCCCGACAAGTCGGCGCGTCCGTCGGTGGGCCATCGCAGCGCGATCAGCCCGACGAAACAGGCCGCGACGCCCAGTTGCAGCACAAACGCTTTTCGGGTTCGCAAAATGGCGATCAGTTCACGCCGCAAGATCGCCAGCATCAAGCTTTCTCCGGCGAGAGCGATTCGGCCGCCCGCTGCTGCTGCAGCACGGACATGAAGGCGTCCTCCAGATCGGTTTGAAGTTCGCGGAATTGACAGATCCGGACCCCGGCGGAAATCAGTGACGACAAGACGTCGCTCAACTGGTCGTCCGTTTGGGTCGTCTCGAACCGCAACATCCCTTCCGCCGGCGAGACTGCTAAGCTGCCGTCATCGCCCAAGCGGTCGCGAACCGCGGCTTCAGCGACCGCCAATTCTTGGCCGGCCGGCAGCTGGATCTCGATCGTCCGCCGCTGATTCAGGTTCCGCATGATCTCTTCTAGCGAACCTGCCGCCCGCAAGCGGCCCTGAGTGATGATGGCGACCTGATCACAAATCCGCGACAATTCCGGCAGGATGTGACTCGTCACGATCAACGTCTTGCCCGACGCGGCCAGTCGCAGCAGCAATTCCCGCATCTCGATCCGGGCCTGAGGGTCAAGGCCGTTCGCGGGCTCGTCAAAGATCAGCACCTCGGGGTCGTGCAACAACGTCCGGGCAATCCCGACCCGCTGCTGCATGCCGTGACTGAGGCTTTCGACGTAACGGTCCTGCATGTAGGTGCTGTTGGTGATCTCCAATACCTCGGCGATCCGAGGCACCCGCTGCCGGCGAGGGATGCCGAAGGCCGCGCCGAAGAAATCGAGGTACTCGCGGACCCGCATGTTGTCGTACGACCCGAATCCGTCCGGCATGTAACCGACGACCCGCTTGATCCTCGCCGAATCGCGGGCGCAATCGATCCCCGCGATCCGGGCGACGCCCGAAGTGGGTCTGGCCAACCCCACCAAGATCTTGATCGTCGTCGTCTTGCCGGCCCCGTTGGGACCGATGAACCCGAGGATCTGCCCGCGCATCACCGTCAGGCTCAGATCCTCCAAGGCGACAAACTCGCCGTAGCGTTTGCCGAGATTGCGAACCTCCACGACCGGTTCCTCGGCCGCCTTCACGGGAGGCTTCTGAGACGCGACATGGCTCGGAGATTGGCCACCGTTCGGGGATTGGCCGATTATTTCTGGGCGGTTCATTGGTCGCTTTCCCCCTCCTCAGGGAGCGTTTTACCGGCGGCCGTCAATCGCGAGGAACGAATGCTCCAGCCGCTGTTGGCGATCGTCACTTCATCCACATCGGAACGTAAGTCACCGACCGCGATGTCCAGGATCACACCGCCCAGCGGGTCGGTGGTCAACCAAGCCGGATCGGTGACCTCGACCCGGATCGTCCCGGACGCGTTGATCTGGCGGAGCACCGACAGCCGCTCCTTGCCTCGGACCACGAAAACCTCGAGCGGCCGCGACGGCAGGTGACAATCGAGCGTCAAACGGACCATGTCCAACCGGATCGGCAGGACGGATGGTGGCAACTGGAACCGCAATCGCGTTTCCGTCGGCCGGGTATTGGGATGATTCCAGCTCGCCGTCTGATTGTCGAACGCCGACGATTGCCCCAACTCGCCCAGGATCGCCCGTGGGGCCACCGCAGACGCCGGGATCGACACCAGAGTATCGGGAGCGGTTCGAACCAGCGTCAGCGGGATCGTCAACAGCGACGTTTCCGTCCGCTGGAGCGGCCGCTGGGAATCGAATACCGTTCGCCCATTTTCGACCCAAGCCAACACCACGGGGCCCGTCGCGTTGACCGAATCTCGCCTCCCCGCGAACCACGATTCCAATACGGCGGCGCGCCGACGCTGCTCGTCCGTCAACAACGTCGCGGAGGTGTATTGCCCGGTGGCGAGCATGTCCCCTTCGCCGGACAAGAACCGGCCGTCGTCGGTCAGGGTCGTAGCCAGGGGAGGAGACCGCGGGAACAGCACCAACGCGTCTTCGATTCGAGGTGGTGCCGGTTCGCCCGGTTCACCCGCTGACCGACGCGTGATGCCTTCGAGCGTCACGACCCCTTCGAAACCCTCGGGGCCGAGGCTCGCCTGGGCGCGGACTGCCCCCCCCAACACCTCGTCGGATTCGCCCCACATCACCCGAACGCCGGGCGGCAATCGTGTCTCATCCCACCGCCATCGCTCCGCGTCACTCCAAATCCATTGCCGGATCTGGCCACCCAAGTCGGGCATCTGAGGATCGATCCGCAGCCCACGGCCGCTGAAGTCAGCCCGCATCTGGTCCGGCTGATAAATCGCGAACGACCCGGTACCCGAAGCCGAGCCGGTCTGCGGATTGACCGACACGACTCGCAACTCCGCCAACGTCGCCGGCACGTCTCCCCGACTGGATCGCCCCAAGCTGACCAAAACCGCCGCCGCCAGCAGGCAGGCGACCACCGCCACCGCGGGCAAATACTCCAACTGCTGCCGGCCCACCAGCAGCGTTCCGGCCACCAGGATCGACAGGCAGAAGAGGCCGAGTATCCCCAGCACGGCCCCACGACCGGGGATCCGGTATCCGATCCGATCGGCGACGTAGCTCGCGAACACATCCCGATCCAACTCCGCCTCTTCTCGCGGTTGGTACATCCGGTCTGCCAGTTCATCGAGCGGTTCGAGCGGCATGAAATCGGTGTAAGTCATCGGTTCGTATTCCGCTGGGTCCCGCTGGTCACGAGGCCGCATCCAGCCGTGGGCGTCCAGCAGCGTTACGATCACCGAACCCCTGCCGTAGGGGAACTGCACCGCCGCCGGCCAACCGTCGACCCGATACGCGACCTCGCCGCCTTCGACCCATGCCCGAATCAGCTCGATCGGCTCTTCGGCATCGATCGCGGCCACCGTCGGCTGGTCGACCGCCTTGGCATCCTTGACTTCGAATTGGTTCAGCGGGACGCGATCGATCACCTCTAGGCCGAGGGTCGAGCCGAACAGCACCGCCAACGTCTCCGGATCGGTGCGGTTGAGTTGGACCCACATCCGCCCCCCTTCGTTGACCCACTGCCGCAGCGACGCGGCCGCCCCCGCTTCGCTGGTCAACCGGTCACCGGCGACGACCACATGCCTCACCGCATCCCAACCCTGGACCGTGGCGGGCAACAATCGCTCGCTGGGCCGGATCAGGGTTCGGGAGAAATTGCGTGATGCCCGCATCGCCAGCACCACCTCATAGGCCGGGTCCTTCTCTCGCGGGTCGAGATCGCCTTCCGGTTCCACAAGCGGATCGTCTTGGATCAGCACCGTGGCGTCTTCACCCAAGACGATCCCCAGGTTGGAACTGCTGTCGTTGGCTGACATCTCGGCGCCCAAGAGCACCCGCCCGACGATTTCGACTGAACGTTCGTCACGCAACTCGCTGCCAACATGGATCGGGATCGAAGTCGTGCGAGTCGACCGAGCGGGAACCCAGACGTCACGACCGAACCGCAGGTCGGGAGTGTCCTTCAAATTGACCACGGCGCGGATCATGGCCGGTTCCGGCGACTCATTCAGTACAGCGACCCGGACCAACCCCCAGCGGCCGGCGGAAAAGGAGCGAACGCCGATCGAGGACCCGATCGAGGTCACCGTGACCGCTTCGTCCGCAATCGCGGCTCCCGCTGCCACGGCCGAAGCCAACAGCCAAGCCCAGACTCCGAACCGACCGGTCCACGAGCTGCGAGGTTCGTTCAGCGGCACAGAAATCTCAACAGGCTGAGGAGAGTGGACGGACGCAGATCGGGTGCGGCCAACGCTGAAAAACCATCGCCGACCAACCGAGTCCGGCGTTTTCTGCCGACTTTGGGAAACGGCACGTCTGGACGAAGCGGGCAGCAGGGCGGGCAGCAGGCCGTCCGCCCTGATCCGACCGCATGGAAGGCTCAGACAACAGAGGCGTTTGATTCGCCCGTGTAGCATATCGACTGCGGAACCCAGATACAAACCGGGCTCATGAACGCATGTGATCATAGGCGACAACGGACAAGCAGTTCGCATTCGCCGCAGGGGTGGTCGGTGCGTCCCGGCGGACGGCCGCCGAGTTCCTTTTGATTGTCAGCCCGCCCCCCTGCGGCCCACCAGGCGTTAAAATCGAGGGTCGAAGCCCCCGTCGGATGGGTGCGACGTTTCGTTCCGCAAGTGGCCGGCTCGCCGCGAGTCGTTCCCCGCCGTTGATCCCTCACCCTCCGACCCAAGACCGGTTGACGATGGACCGATTTCAGCCTCGTGGCGTAATCCCCGCCTGTTTACTTCCCTTTGATGACGACCTGCGGATCGATGAGGCAACTTTTCGTCGGCACCTCGGCGACCTTGCCGCCGTCGATGGGATCAGCGCCATCACCGTCAACGGACACGCCTCCGAAGTCCATGCGCTCAGTTTCGACGAGCAGGCTCGCGTGCTCCGCATCGCTCGCGAAGCCTTACAGGACCGCACGCGGTTGATCGCCGGCGTGTTCACGTCGAATTGGCGACAGGCCGCCGAAATCGCCCGGATGGCCGACCACTGTGGCGCGGATGCCCTGCTCGTTTTTCCCTCGGAAATCTTTTCGCTCGGCGGCCAGGCGCGACCCGAAATGGCGGTCGCCCACTTCGACGCGATCGCCTCAGCGACCGACCTGCCGATGGTGCTTTTTCAATACCCGCTGGCGGGCGGGATGGGCTACCCGCTGGAAACCTTGGTGATGCTTTGCGAACGCTACCCGACGATCGCCGCGATCAAGGACTGGTGCCAAGACCCGGCGCTGCACGAACGCCAAATCCGGACCCTGCATTCGCTACCCCGGCCCGTCCGAGTACTGACGACCCACTCCGCCTGGTTGCTGCCGTCGCTGGTCTTGGGATGCGATGGGATCTTGTCCGGTGCCGGCAGCGTGATCGCCGACCTGCATGTGGCGTTGTGGCGAGCCGTGCAAGGCGACGACTTAGCCCAAGCCCGTCGGATTCATGACCGTATCTACCCGACAACCCGGGCTTTTTACCGCGAACCGCTGGTCGACATGCACAACCGGATGAAAGAAGCGCTGGTGCTGTTGGGACGGCTTCCGAGGGCTCGGGTTCGAGCCCCGCTCGTTCCCCTCTCCGTAGAAGAAAAGGCCCAAATCGCCGAACTGCTCTTGGCCGCCGGCCTAACCCCCGAAACGGTCTATCACAATCACACCGCCCCACTCGGCGTCTGATCCCCCGCCTACTGAGACTCACGGTCGCAATCACCAGCCCCCACGCCACCGTACGCAAACCCGCTCCGTCTTGACTTCTGTCGCCGCGGACGCGATCATTCCGAAAGTCATTCGGAGGGTAAGCGAATGGTTAGCAGGCTGATTCGAAATCAGTTGCCCAGAAATGGGTTGCGGGTTCGAGCCCCGTGCCCTCCGCTGTCCGAATCGAGCCAGTCCTTCCGGTTCGCGACCTGACGCCCCTCGGCATGAGTTCGTCAATTCTTTCGCCGCCGACGGAGAGCGGCTCGCCGCACGATCGGTCGTCAGCTCGGGTTCTCAAGATCGGCTGAAGATCCAGCGGGTCAATTCGAGCATCGATGGGGCTTTACCGGTAGAGAGGTAGCCGATGCGGAAAATTCGCGAAGCGACCCAGACCGATCCGATCGTCGTTGCGATCATCACCAGCACCCCCAGCAACGGCTCCCAAATCGGCAGATGAGCGGTCGCCGCCAGGCGGCAGATCATCAGCGGCGGGGTGCCGAACGGAATGAACGAGACGGCACGAGCCAGATTGCCGGTCGGGTCTTCCATCACCACAGGCAGGAAGACCATCGGCAGCGACAGCAGAATGCTGACGGGCATCAGCAGGTTCTGCGCCTCCTTCATGTCGTTGCAGGCGCTACCGACCGCGATGAACAGCGACCCGAACAGCAGCATCGCCAGGATTTGGAAGACGAGGAACCAGGCCGGCAATGCCCAGCCGATGCTTTCCACCAACCCCCAATGCCGAGCCGCCAACAGCCCGCCGCCGCCATAGACGAACGCCAGCACCAGCCCCGTTGCGGTCATTCCAAGCAGCTTGCCGGTTAGCAGTTGAAACGGCGTGGCGCTGCCGAGCAACACTTCGCCGATCCGGTTCATCTTCTCTTCGATCACCCCCTGCAATTGCGGCGACGCGACCAGCAGGACCGATACGAACAGCAGCAGCGCGGCCGCGACCGGCAGGATCGCCTTGAAGGCCGATTCGACTTTTTTTCCGGGAACCAATCTGCCCGATTCATCCGACGTGGGAAATTCCCTCCGGACCAGAGCCCCGGCCGACTTTTCGGCGGCGGCCGCCAGCAGGTTGGCGATTTCACCAGGGGTGTATCGCCGTTCTTTTCGCAACATCAGCAACGGGTTCTGGCCGGCTGAACGTTGCAATTGAACGATCGCGACCAGGTTGGCACCGACCCCTAGCAGCAGTTCCCGGTCCAAAGCCCGGTCGGTGAAGTAGGAGATCGCGGCCTGTTCCGGGTCCTCGGCTTTTGCCTCGAGCGCGGCCGGACCGATATCGAAAAAGGCTGCCAATTCCCCCGCGGAGACCCGTTGGCCCAATTCGTAATGAAGCTTGAGCGTCTCGTCGGGGTCGGCCGAACCCCGCAGGGTTTCAAACGCCAGCCTTGCCAACGGTCCGGCGGCTCGAAGGTCGGTCGGTGCGTTGCCGGCCTCGACATTGCCGGCCTCGACATCGGCTGCGGCCGCCGGCTCCCGATCACGCAGCAATTCCAACGTGGCTGCCGCTTCGACACCTTTGCCCGGCGTCCGATCGACGATGACGATCCGGCGGGTATCGGTCGACTTGAAACGCTCGATCAAGGACGGCAGACCGATGGCGGCGATGAACATGATCGGGAGCGTCAGCAGGCTGATCAGAAAGGCCTTCGACAGGATCGCGGCGCGAAACTCTCGTTTCGCGATCAACAACGTTTTATTCATGGTTTTCGACTCCGGCCACCGCCCCCTCCGATCGCGTCGCGCCGACCCGTTCGAGAAAGATCTCGCGGAGGCTCGATTCACCTAATTCGAATCGCGCCACCGGACCCTGTTGCTGCAGGCCGAGCAGGAGCTCCTGGGGGTCCCCCGAGGGGACCATCGTGATCGACGTTTCCGCCCCCAGGTCGACCGATCGCTCGACCCCCGGTAACCGCGAGACGTCGATCGGCAGACCGCTGAGCCGAGCCCGGACGGTCAGCCGACCATGGCGGTGCCGCACCTCTTCCCAAGTGCCGTCCAACACCTTGTTGCCTTGGTGGATGAGTAACAAGGAATCGCACATCTGCTGCGCCACATCCATGTCGTGCGTCGAGAGGATGACCGTCGAGCCGCGCGATTTTAACTCTCGGATCGCATCACCGATCTGGGCCGCATGGACCGGATCGAGTCCGCTGTAAGGTTCGTCCAAGATCACCAGGATCGGCCGATGGACGACAGCGGCGATGAACTGAACCCGTTGGGCCATCCCCTTGGAAAGCGCCTCGACCTTGAGTTGGGCCGCATCCGCCAAATCGAGCCTTTCCAGCCAGTCACGGATGTCGGCTTCGGGGGAACGCACCCCTTTGAGCCGAGCGAAAAAGGTCAGCAACTCAAAGACCCTCATCGACCGATAAAGCCCCCGTTCCTCCGGGAGATAACCCAATCGGTCGCTGGCACACTTTTCCGAGGTCGACCCGAGCACATTGACGACCCCTTCATCGGGGTCGTACAGCCGAGTGATCAGCCTCAGCGTCGTCGTCTTCCCCGACCCGTTGGGGCCGAGAAAGCCGGTGATCGTGCCGGCGCGGACCCGCAGGTCGAGCGAGTTGACTGCGACCTTGGTGCCGAACCGCTTGGTCACGTCGGACAGGATGACGGCGTCAATCATGTTGGTTTCGTTTTCCGATCACGGGCAATTCCGCCCGCCAGGCGACCGCCAAGCTTATCTGCCGGAAGCCGCCGCAGGGATGGGGTGTGCGGGCTACCGCTGACGCCTCTCCGGTTTCCCCGCCGATGCGACCGATCGATCCGGGGCGGTGATCGATCCGACTTGAGAACCCGGCCAAAAGATCCGCGGCGCTTCGCACCCGCTCTCGGCCAATGTGGCGAAAAGCCGGTCGAACCGCAGGCCGTACGCCGCGATAGGCAAGACACTTCCGTTGGACTGCCCAGTCCTGTCGGGCCGGCCATGGCGCTGGCGGCAGATAAAATCCTGAGGGCACGATCCACCTGTCAATTCCCACCGGACAATTCGCCAAAACCCCGGTGGTTCGACCAGGTTTGTCTCCAGCGGGTCGGACAGCAGGGCCGATTCCGGGTTCTGAAGACCGCTACCAGCTTCGACGGACCCGCCGAACCGCAGCCGTGTCGTTCAACCCGACCGCGGAAAAGTTGTCCGCCGACGTCTCTCCATGATAGCGGCCCGGGGAGGATGGTCGAGCCGGATCCCAGAAACGGTATCTTTTCAACGAGGGCAATTCCTGCGACGCTTGGGATTCAACCACATTCCGGCACGTCCCACTTGGCTGCCGGGGCGTCCCGCCACGAGCGTGCGCCGCCGGTTTGCGGTGCGTGTCGCTTGGTTGCCAACCCTTCAAAAACAGTGATCAAACATGATTGTCGTGATGGAATCCCATGCGACCCAGCAGCAGGTCGAGGCGGCGATCAAAAAAGTCGCGGAACTGGGGCTAAGGTCCAACGTGATCGTCGGCACCGAGCGGACGGTGATCGCGGTCGTGGGCGAGGAACGTGAACACGCCAAAGAGGTGCTGGAGGTCTGTGAGGGGGTTTCCACGGTGATGCCAATCCTGGCTCCCTACAAGATGGCCAGCCGCGAGGTTCGGGGGGAACCGACCGTCATCGATTGCCAGGGGTTCAGGGCAGGGGGGACGCAAATCGGCGTGATCGCGGGGCCTTGCAGCGTCGAGAGCGAGGACCAGATCGTCACTTCGGCCCGCTCGGTCAAGGCGGCCGGTGCGACTGCCCTTCGTGGTGGCGCGTTCAAGCCGCGGACGAGCCCCTACAGCTTCCAGGGGCTGAAGGAGACCGGCCTGAAGATGCTCGCGGCAGCCCGAGACGAAACCGGCCTGGCCGTCGTGACCGAAGTCGTCAGCACCGAGGACGTCGAATTGGTCGCGCGGTACAGCGATATCTTGCAGGTCGGCGCTCGCAACATGCAGAATTATCGGCTGTTGGAAGCGGTCGGGAACGTCGATCGTCCGGTTCTGCTCAAACGCGGCCCGTCGGCAACGATGGACGAGTTCTTGCTCGCCGCCGAGTACATCCTCAACGAGGGCAATCAACGGGTGATGCTGTGTGAGCGAGGAATTCGCACCTTCGAATCCCATACCCGATTCACTCTCCCGCTGGCTAGCGTCCCCTACCTGCATCGCAAAACGCACCTGCCGGTGATCATCGACCCCAGTCACGGAACCGGACACACCTACCTGGTTCCCGACATGGCGATGGCGGCTGTCGCCGCGGGGGCAGACGGGTTGATCGTCGAGGTCCATCCCGATCCGCAGAACGCCGCCAGCGACGGCTACCAATCGCTTGATTTCGCCGGTTTCAGCGAAATGATGGACCGTTGTCGCCGGGTCGCCGGCGCGCTCGATCGGACGCTGGGCGGGCCGCACGCCTGACCCGGCCCGTTCTTCAACCGCGGCCCGCCCATGGCGGCGGCCGCTTGTCCCCCACCGGCCCGGTCGCCCGCGACGATGAGTTCCCAAGAACGGACCCTGGACCGCTACCAGGAATTGATGCAGATCAACGCCGCCAGCCATGTGCTGAGGGCGGCCCGCGAACTGGGTATTTTTGAATCGCTGAGTGGCGGCCAGAAAACCGCTGAGCAACTGGCCACCACGCTGGGACTCGATCCCCAAGGGCTCCACCTGCTGCTCGAGTGCCTGATTTCCCTGAGCGTCCTGGAGCGGTACGAGGACGATCACGCCCTGGCACCGGTGATGCAGCTGCTTTGTCAGTACGACGGTGACCTGGGGGACGCCGCATGGCAGCGGTTGGTTTCCCAAGTCCGCCTGCCCACAAATTCGCTCGACCCGGCAAGCGAGCCGATGGGCGGTCCGGCTGACGAACCGACGGGCTCCGTGCGTGACTACCACGATGGCCTGGCGGCGACCCAGTGGGTCCATACACCCGCCGCGATTCAGGCCGCCGAAATGCTCGACCTGGGAAGTCCCAGCGACGAACCGATCGTCGGCTCCGACCGACAGGCCGAGCCAGGCTCGACCGAAACGGGAGCGGCCGAAACAGCCGGCTCGAATGAGCTCGACACAGCCCATTCATTTCGGATTCTCGACTTGGGATGCGGATCGGCCGTCTGGAGCTGCGCGATGGCTTTTCGCGATAGCCGCACGACGGTGTTGGCAGTCGATGCGCAGCCCTGCCTCGCCGCGGCTCGTAGCACCGCCGATTCGATCCGCTTGGGTGATCGGTTTCACACGCTGGCCGGCGATCCCGAATCGGCCGAATTGCCCGCCGCCGCGTTCGACCTGGTGGTCATCGCACAACGATTTCATGCGGCCGATTCAGCCATGCGTGGCCGCCTGCTGGATCAGGCCTGCCGAGCTCTAGCGCCGGGCGGGCGGATCGTCCTGATCGACCTGTTTCGCGGGCCGGCACGCCCCCGACTGGCCGAAACGATCGAGGCGCTCAAGGCGCATGTCGCGGCCCCTCAGGGCGGTATCCTGACGGCCGACGAGTTGCGGCAAGCCTTCCACGCCCGCGGTTTGGACGATGTCCGCTTCTCGTTCATCGCCGCCAGCCGACTCAACCTCGGGATGATGGTCGCCTCGTCCAGCGATCCCAAGGGTAGCGGTTAGGCAATCGCCGGATCGGCGAACCTGCGGGACCGCAGTGACGCGGCCTTCGCCGCCGCATCGGTCGTCGACTGTCACGCCCGGATCGCTGCTTCCTGACCCGCAGAATTGGTAAGCTGACTTTGCCGACGGCCCGTCGGCATGCTCTTTCACAACGGAATGTCAACCGATGACGACACGGCCCTTCGTTCACCTGCATTGCCACAGCCACTACAGCCTGCTGGATGGGGCCGGCGACATCGGCAAATTGATCAAGCGATGCAAAGAACACGGGATGAACTCGTTGGCCTTGACCGACCACGGGAACCTCCACGGGGCGCTCGAGTTCTACCGCAAGGCCAAGGACGCTGGGATCAACCCGATCATCGGGTACGAGGCCTACATCGCACCGGGCAGCCGTCACGACCGCGGCGGTGCCGGCAGCAGCAAGGAAGCCAGTTACCACCTGACGCTGCTCGCCCAAAATCGGACGGGCTTCCGCAACTTGGTCAAAATGGCAAGCGCGGCCAGCCTGGAGGGCTTTTATTACAAGCCGCGGATCGACAAGGAGATCTTGCAGGCCCACAGCGAAGGGATCGTCTGCCTGTCAGGTTGTGTCAGCAGCGAATTCAGCCGCGCGGTACTGAAGGGTGTCGACACCGCCGAGACCGAAAAGGAGGCCCGTGAAATCGTCGGCTGGTTCCACAAAGTCTTCGGGGACCGGTACTTCATCGAAGTGATGAACAACGGAGTCGACATCCAGCGGCTGCAGCTCGAAGGGGCGGTCGAAATCGCCCGCCGGATGGGGCTACCGTTGGTCACGACCAGCGATACCCACTATGTCGACCCGGAAGACGCCGAAGCCCAAGACATCCTGCTGTGCATCAATACCGGGCGGTTCCGAACCGACACCTCGCGGATGAAGATGGACGGCAGCCAGTACTTCCTCCGCAGCCCGGAGCAGATGTACGAGAAGTTCCCGGGGCTCGAGGACGCCGTCGCCCGCAGCCAAACGATCGCCGATTCCGTCGACATCGACCTGGAATTGGGAAAGCACTATTTCCCCAAGTTTGAGTGCCCTCGCGAACTCAAACCGATCGACTACCTGCGCGAACTCTGCGTCCAGGGCTTGCTGGAACGTTACGAGGGGAATTCCGAGCGGCTGGACGACGGCCGGCTCAACGAACAGGTGATGGCCCGGCTCGATCGCGAACTGGGGGTGATCGAGAAGCTCGGCTACCCGACTTACTTCTTGATCGTCTGGGACTTTGTCAATCACGCTCGAGAGAACGGCATTTGGGCGACCGCCCGAGGTAGCGGCGTCGGCGCGCTGGTCTGTTACGCGCTCTACATGTCTCACGTCTGCCCGTTGGAGTACGACCTGCTGTTCGAGCGGTTCCTCGACGAAAGCCGGATCGAGCCGCCGGATATCGACATCGACTTCGACAAAGACCGCCGCACGGAGGTGATCGATTACGTCAAAGAAAAGTACGGGCACGACAACGTCTGCCAGATCGGGACGTTCGGCACGCTGGCGGCCCGCGCGGCGATCAAGGATACCGGCCGGGCGCTGGGTATCCCGCTGGCACGGGTCAACCAGATCACCGAGATGGTCCCCGAAGAGCTGAAGATCACGCTCCCCAAGGCGCTGGAACAGAGCGCTGATTTGCGGGCGACCTACGACAGCGATCCGGAGATCCGTGAACTGATCGACCTGGCGATGCGGATCGAAGGGTTGGCACGCAACGTCGGCACCCACGCCGCCGCGGTGGTGATCGCCGACAAGCCGCTGAGCGAGTACGTCCCGCTCTGCCGTGTCTCCGGCAAGCAAGACGTGATCACCCAGTGGTCGATGAACGACGTCGAGGCCGCGGGCCTGCTGAAGATGGACTTCCTCGGCCTCCGCAACCTGACGATCCTCAGCAAAGCGGTCGACCTGATCGAACAGACCACGGGCCGCCGGATCGATCCGCTCAAGTTCCCCCTGGACGATCGGGCCACCTTCGCGCTGCTGCAACGCGGCGAAACGAAAGGCGTGTTCCAGCTCGAATCGGGCGGGATCCGCGACCTGTTGCAGCGGATGAAGCCCGACCAGTTCACCGACATCATCGCGACGAACGCCCTCTATCGCCCCGGTCCGCTCGAAGGCGGCATGGTCGACGATTTCGTCAACATCAAGCACGGCCGGCAGCAGCCCGAGTACAAGCACCCGGTGCTGAAGGAGATCTTGGGCGAGACCAACTCGATCATGGTCTACCAAGAACAGGTGATGCGGATCCTCAACCGGTTGGGGAACATCCCGCTGGCCGCCGCCTACACGGTGATCAAGGCGATCAGCAAAAAGAAAGAATCGCTGATCAACCTGAACCACGAAAAGTTCATCGAGGGCGCCGTCGGCAATGGGCTGAAACGCCAAGACGCTGACGAAATCTGGGGGTTGATCCAAAAGTTTGCCGGCTACGGTTTCAACAAATCGCACAGCACCGCCTACGCTTTGGTCGCCTACCAGACCGCTTACCTGAAGGCACACCACCCGGTCGAGTTCATGGCGGCGCTGCTGTCCAGCGACATCACCGGACGGAACTTCAAACGCAAGGACGCCCTGGTCGAGCACATGGAGGACTGCGACCGGATGGGGATCGAGGTCGTCCCGCCGAACGTCAATCGCAGCGATTCCGATTTCGCGGTCGAGGACGGGAAAATCCTGTTCGCGCTCTCGGCGATCAAGGGCTGCGGCGGGGCTGCCGCCGACGCCGTCGTCGCCGCCCGCAGAGCCGGCGGGCCGTTCACGGACCTGTACGACTTCTGCGAACGGGTCGATGTCCAAGCTTGCAACCGGGCCGCGATCGAAATGCTGATCAAGGCCGGCGCGATGGATGACATCGGTCCGCAACGCAGCCAATTGTCGGCCGGGATCGAAAAGGCCTTGCAAGCCGGCGCGGCGGCCCTGGCCGATCGCAAAAGCGGCCAAGCCAGCCTGTTTGGCGAACTGGAGGAAGAAACCGAGCCGACCGCCCGCGTGACCGTGCCGCTGCCGGACGTTCCCCCGTGGCCCGAAAAAGAACAGCTGTTGGCCGAAAAGGAGGTTCTCGGGTTTTATCTGACCAGCCATCCGATGGCCGAGTACGAGCCGAAGTTGGCCGCCTTCCGCACCCACAACACCGACCAGTTGGCCGATGTCCCTCCCCGGACCGAGGTCTTGGTCGGCGGCATGATCGGATCGATCAAATTCGCCCACACCAAAAACGGAAAGCCGGGGACGCCGACCAAATACGCGAACTTCGACCTGGAGGACATGCAGGGCGTGGTCCGCTGCATCCTCTGGCCGCGCCAATTCGCCGAACAGGGTGAAGGTGTCACGCCCGATAACGTCGTGATCGCTCGCGGCGTCATCGACCGCCGCGGCGGCGGCGATGAGGTCAACTTGGTGATCAACGAACTGCTGCCGCTGAACACCCTCGACGGCAAGTACACTCACGGCATCCGCGTCTCCCTGCAACAGCCCGAGCACGACCAGGAAACGATGTCGAAATTGCGGGAGATCATCCGTGGTTATCCCGGGCACCAAGACCTGTTGCTGACCTTGCGGTTGGAAGGGGGTGAAACCGTGGTGCTCAAAAGCGGCAAGTACAAGGTCGAGGTCACGCCCGAGATGCGGGCCCGATTGGAAGACCTGTTGGGGCCGGCCAGCTACCGCCTGCAGATGTCGAAACCGCAAGTTTCCGCCACCAGCGGCCGCCGCGGCTGACATTTTTAGCTAGACCACTCCGCATTTTGTTGTACTTTCCCCCGCACCTGACTATCCTCGGAGAAGGTGGCCCGGGTTCTCGCCACCGTCGCTTCTCCTTCCGACGATTCGGCTCCGCTGGGTATTCGAGCAATGATTTGGCACCAAGCTAAGCAGTTTTCTTTGGCCGTTTTCGCCTCCTTGGCGATTCCCCTGGCCGCTCATGCCCAGAATGGCGGCGGCGGTGGTGACGACGGGCTGAGCATCAACTTCGCACAACCGATCGCCGGGGTCGAGATCGACGCGACGGGGGTGCTGCGAACCCAGCGATTGGATCTTCAACTCACCAACCAGCGATTGGCTGCCACGCGACGACTCGGCGGTGCCGGGGCGTTGGAACCGTCGGAACTCCGCAAGGTCTCTTTGAACCGCTTGGAAAAAGCCGTCGCCACGGCCCTCGCGGCCGGCGAACAGCCGAGCGATGAAATGCTGTCCTTGGCGGGGCTGACCCGGATTCAGTACGTCTTTTTCTACCCCGAAACGAACGACATCGTCCTCGCAGGCCCCGCTCAAGGTGCCTTCCGTGACCCGATGGGACGCTTTTTGGGAGCTCAGACCGGTCAACCGATCGTCCAACTCGAGGACGTCGTGACCGCCCTGCGGGCTTATTCCCCCGGCGTTCCGCCGACCCGCACGATCAGCGTCTCGATCGATCCGACCCCCGAGGGCTTGCAGCGCATGCAGCGGTACCTCAACTCGCTGGGCGGGTTGGTTCAGCCAGGCCAAGAACGGATGATCGCCGCGACGCTCCAACAGAACATGGGCTTGCAAAACGTCACCCTCAAGGGGGTCCCGTTCACGACCAACTTTGCCCGCGTCCTGGTCGAAGCCGATTATCGCATGAAGCTGATCGGGATCGGTCTGGAACGCCTTCCCTTTCCGTTCGCCAGCTTCACCGATCGCAGTTCACCCGCTCAGGGTTCCGCTAGCGCGATGCAGCGCTGGTTCTTCATCCCGAACTACGAAGGGGTGTCGGTCAGCGACGACGGCCTGGCGATGCAGCTGAACGACCGCGGCGTCAAATTGGTCGGCGAAAGCGAAATGGTCGACTCGACCGGCAAGCGATCCGCCGCCGGTCGCGTGAATCGTGCCAGCCAAGCGTTCTGTGCCGACTTCACCAAACTGTACGACCGCATCGCCCTGATGCTTCCCGTCTACGCCGAGCTGCGAAATCTGATCGACGTGTCGATCGCCGCAGCCTACATCCAGCAGCAGGACTTCTACGGTCAAGCCGGTTGGGATCTGTCGACCTTCGGGGATGAGTCGCAGTTTGCGGTGCAAAACCGAACCGCCCCCCAACAGGTCGAAACGGCCGTCAACGCGGTTTGGAAAGGCGGTTCACTCCTGACCCCCATTGGCGGCGGCATCAACCTGCAGCCCCGCCAGGCACTCACCAGTGAACGACTGCTGGTCGAAGCCGATGGCCAATCGGACGCGGTCAAGCAACTCGCCGCACCGACCGGGATCGACCCGCTGCGGTGGTGGTGGGACTGATCCCAAACCGGCTGACCGGTTCACTTCAGACCACCGTCAATGTGCATCAACGGCGGTGACCGGAAACGGGGAACGGTTTTGGGGCTACAAGACGAACGCCGCTGCGGCAGGGTTGCCGCCCGGGCCGCTGCTACAAATCCTCGGTGGGGTTCGCCACCTGACGGATCATGATCCCCAATCGGGTCTGGATCTGAACCAATTGTTGCCACAAGTTCAGGTCCAAACTGGCCCGGCCGGACGATTCGTCGACCTGAGCCGATTCGATCAATCGGTGCAACCGTGCCTGGATGTACTCCAAGATTTCGCAGAGCTGGGCCGCCTGTCCTGGGCTGAGTCGATCGGGCAGCGTCGGCAATTCCTGCTGCGTCAGCGCCGAGTAAACCGGACGCACCCCGCGTGTGCTCACATCCAGGTCGAGCAGAAAGGAATTGCTCCCCTCGGCCGAGTCCTGTGCGAGCGTCTGTCCGCTGGAGTCTCCCCCTTCGATCGCCGCGATCCGGGCCGCGATCTGCTCGTCGGTACCGACCAGCATCAGGCTGCGGCCGACGGCGATCAGATCCCCATGGCGGAGGATCTTCAATTGGCACTCGGCGCCGTTGACCTTCGTGCCGTTGGTGCTGTCCAGGTCGGTCAAGACCAACCGGTCGTTGTCTCGTTGGATCTTGAAGTGGCAACGGCTAACCCGCTCGTCGTTGAGCTGGATCGAGTTCCCCTCTTCCCGGCCGATCGTGACCGGGGGCTCCAAGTCGTGAAAAACCTTGCCCCGATCGGCACCGTGCAAGACTTTGATCGTGACACCCGTCATGCGGGACTCCGACAGGGAAGAGCTGGCCGATGACGGCGTCACCGGTTCCTCGAATGGGTCGCGGGTCGATCCCGGCGGTTTGCATGTTCGGGTGCCCGAGCCCATTATAGACCGAGCGTTTCGATTCACTCGCACTCCAACGAGATTCTCGGGCGGTGCGACAAGCGCCGCCAGCGATGAGTCCGGGTCGACGATGTTCGTGAACGGCGGTTGTCGTTCGGCCTACTGGGCGCCCCCGTTCGGCTCGCCCACTTCACAGATCAGGCACTTCAAGTAATCGGTTTCCGGGCAGGATACCGAAATCGGATGATCCGGGGCAGGCCCACGGCTTTCCAAGATCGTAATCGCTCGCCCCCTTCGACGGGCGACGTCGCACAGCACATTCAGAAAATCACTCCGCGAAACCCGTCCGGAGCAACTGTTGGTGACCAGGACTCCACCGGGCACCAACACGTCCAAGGCGGACGAGTTGAGTTTCTGATAGGCCCGCAACGCCGAATCGAGCTGATGTCGGGAACCGGCGAAACGGGGCGGGTCGAGCACCACCGCGTCGTAGCGTTCACCTCGCTCCGCGGCTTCCCGCAAGTAATCAAAAAAATCGGCCTGCACGAACCGAACCGAATCGATACCGTTGGCTTTCGCATTTTCCGCAGCGGCTGCCAGCGCCCGCTCGCTGCCGTCCACGCCGACCACCTCGGTCGCCCCAGCGGCGGCGGCGACCAAGCCGAACCCGCCGACGTAGCAGCAGACGTCGAGCACCCGCCGGCCTCGCATGTACTTCGCCGCCGCCGCGTGATTGGCCGCTTGGTCCAAGTAGGCGCCGGTCTTTTGGCCGCCCAGCAGGTCAACGAGCCACCACAGGCCGTTCTGGCGGTAGCGGATCGGCTGGTCCGGCGCCTCGCCGCGAACCCATTGATCGGTCTTCTCGAGCCCTTCGTGGGTGGCCGTCTTCTCATCGATCCGGAGACACACTCCCGCCGGGCCCAGGCGTTCACAGAGGTGGTCCAAGATCGGTTCTCGAAACCGATTCAACGCCCCCGCGGTGATTTGAACGCTGAGGTATTCGGCGTAACGATCGACAACCAAACCGCTCAAGCCGTCCGATTCGCTGAAGACGATTCTCTGCGCCCCCTCCCGATCAACCGCTCCTCCCAATTCCCGTCTCGCGATCGCCTGGTCGATCCGCCGACGAAAGAAATCTTCATCCAGCCGCTGGGATTGGTCCCAACCGTACAGCCGCACCCTCAGGCGGCTGCTGGGGTTGACCAAGCCGCGGGCAACCCATTGCCCGTCCGAAGTGGTCAGGTCGACTTCCTGGCCAGCTGACAAATCGGCCCCGTCCCGGCCTAAGGAACCGAGGTGAACCCAAGGGTGCCTGGCGACAAACGGGAATTGGCGAGAAGGCTTGACCGCCAAAGGGATCGGCGAATCGCTAGCAGGGGATGGACTCGACACGGCACAAGGGCTCGCTGAAGGGGATCGGACAAAGCGCTCAAACCGAAGACGTTATCCGATCCTGGTCCCGCTGTCCGTGCCCCTTCTCCAAGTCGCGGGTGATCCGGTCAGCCAATTTGGCCAAATCAGCCGGTTCGGCGACTTCACAAACTTGCAAATCCGGCATCCCCCGAAGCCAAGTCTCCTGACGCCGCGCCAATTGGCGACTGTGGAACAGCACCTCCTGTACCACCCCCGACCAATCGCCGATGTCTCCCATCGGTAAAACGCCCGCCGGCCGTTCGGCTCCGGGCAACGTCTGCGACGTGGCCAGCCGGGCGATCACTTCGCGATAACCGACCGCGATCCGCGCGGTTCGGCTGAGCGTCCCGTGCCGCTGGATCAGCCCACCAACCTCCGCGACCAGCCCCTGGGCGAACATCGCTTCCACCCGGCTTTCGATCCGGCGATGCAATTCTGCCCGTGGCCATCGCAAGACGTACCGGCGGCGTGAATCGCTCGGCGGCACCGATGCGAACTGGGTTTGGCGGTGACTGAGCGGCCGGCCGGTCAAATGGGCGACTTCCAACGCCCGGATCATCCGCCGCGTGTCGTTCGGTCCCAACCGATGCGCCGACAACGGGTCGACCTGCCACAGCCGACTCCGCAGAGCTTCGATCCCATATTCGGCCAAATCCGCCTCGACCGCTTGGCGAAAATCCCAGTCCGCCGGCGGCCCCGGGTCGAACCCTCGCAACAACCCCTGCAAATACATCGGCGTGCCACCGACGAGCATGGCCGGCCGGCCGCGACCGCGGATGTCGTCGATCGCCCGCCATGTGTCCGCCAAAAACGCCGCGACGCTGTAGCTCTCCGTCGGTTCCGCCACATCCAGCAGGTGATGCGGCACCCGCCGGCGGTCGGCATCGCTCGGCTTGGCCGTGCCGATGTCCAGCCCGCGATAAACGGCGATCGAATCGACCGAAATGATCTCCGCCCCGATCCGCTCCGCGACCGCCAACGCCACCGCCGATTTTCCGCCGGCGGTCGCACCGGTGATGACGATGACGTCGTCACCGATCGGGGGGAAGGCGGTCGGTTCTTCGTTCATCGGTGCCCGAGTGGGTGGCGAGCGGGTCAGCGGGCGTTCTGCGGGCGAATCATCCGTCCCGATGCGAACCCCCGTGCTATGATTTCATGTCCTTCGGACCGAGCCAATCCCCGGTTCGACCCACGAATCCCCGAATTCCTGTTTTCCATGGGAATGACCTACTTCAAGCGTTTCCGGATGGAGCTCGATCTGGAACGCCAACTACCCGCTCCCCAGGTCTGTCCTGCCGGCTATTCGCTGGCGCCGTTCGATGACAGCCTGATCCGCGAACACGCCCAAGCGAAGTATTTGAGCTTTCGCCACGAACTGGACGTGACGGTGTTTCCGTGTTTGGGCCGTCGGGATGGTTGCTTGCGGCTGATGCGGGAAATCGCCGCCCGCAGCGGATTCGTGCCCGAGGCGACGTGGTTGCTGCGATACCAGCCGGCCCCGGGCGT
The DNA here is from genome assembly GCA_007694185.1 of Planctomycetaceae bacterium. GTDB lineage: Bacteria > Planctomycetota > Planctomycetia > Pirellulales > Pirellulaceae > UBA6163. Next base: position 16,771 of record RECD01000151.1, on the reverse strand, counting down.
TCGCCCCGAACCGATCGGGACGGTTCAAGGGATTCAGTTCGACGGCTGGGGAGGGATCCAAAACCTCGGCGTTTGCGATCAGCATCGCGGCAAGCGTTTGGGCACCCTGCTGTTGACGATGGCCGCCCGCGGTTTCCACAGAATCGGACTGACCCACATGCACTTGGAAGTCACCACCGACAACACCGCCGCCGTCAGGCTCTACGAACGGCTCGGATTCCGCCGTGCCAAGGTGATCTACAAGGCGGCCGAGGTGGCCCTGGCGACCGCTTCGCGGTAACCTAAAAGTGCCGCTTGCCGTTGTCCCCCATTTCGAAACCTTTCCCGTTCGCCACCCGATCCGGGCCGCTGGGCCCAACGAGTATCCGCCGTGCCACAGGCCCACCAGATTCTCGACGACCAATTCTTGCAGGTCCGAGCCAAACTGATCGAAGTCGCGGCCGTGCTCGATCGCATCGATCGTGTCGCGGCCACCGAGCTGACGACAGCCGATCTCGAAAGCCATCCCAAACGGGTGGCGCTCGAACAGGCGATCGGATTGCTCCTGCAAGACGCCGCGCCGGGTGGACGGGCCGAGGCGCTGCAGAAACTTTTCTCGCGCCCCTACGACCAACGCTGGCGAGATTCGCTGAGCGTCTGATATCGCAGCCGACACGCCCGCCGAGTTTCACCGCCTGCCGCCAACCGCCGACGACTCATGGATTACATCGACCCGCACATTCACATGGTGTCGCGAATCACCGACGACTACGCCACCCTGGCCCGCATGGGGTGCGTGGCGATCAGCGAACCGGCTTTCTGGGCCGGGTTCGACCGCGGCAGCGCGGACGGCTTCCGCGATTACTTCCGCCAATTGACCGAGGTCGAACCGAAACGGGCGGCCGCCTACGGGATCCAGCACTTCTGCTGGTTGTGCATCAACGCGAAGGAGGCGGAAAACGTCTCGTTGTCTCGCGAAGTGATCGCGATGATCCCCGAGTTCCTCGACGCCCCCGGCGTGCTCGGGATCGGCGAAATCGGCCTAAATAAAAATACCCGCAACGAAGCGATCGTCTTCCTGGAACATCTCGACCTGGCCGCCCAGTACGACCAGCCGATCCTGATCCACACGCCCCATCTGGAAGACAAGTATCAGGGAACCCGGATGATCCTCGACATGCTCGATGGCGATTCCCGCTTGCAACGCTCGCGAATCCTCGTCGACCACGTGGAGGAACACACGATCGCCGAGGTGCTCGATCGCGGCTATTGGGCCGGCATGACGCTCTATCCGGTGACCAAGTGTACCCCGGAACGTGCCGCCGACATGATCGAAAAGTATGGCCCCGAACGGCTGATGGCCAATTCGGCGGGCGACTGGGGGCCGAGCAAGCCGACGGCGATCCCCGATCTCATTTTCGAACTCCGCCGCCGCGGTCATGACGAATCGCTGATCCGCCGAATCGTCTACGAGAACCCGATCGAGTTCTTCAAAAACAGTCGCAACTTCCACTTCCGGCCCCGTGGCGAGACGGTCGCCGATAGCGTGGTTTAGGCAGCCGGATTCGTTCCCGATTCAATCGCCGAGAAATCGCAACAACGCGTAGTTCCGCTTCCCTTTGCGGATCACCATCACGGTTTCGCTCGCCAAATCGGCCCGTTCCAACCTTCGCTGCGGGTCGCTGATCCGGCGATTGTTGACGTAGATCCCCCCTTCGCCGATTGACCGCCGCGCCTCGCTGGCCGATTTCGCCAGTCCCGTCTTCACGATCGCGTCGACGACCGACATCCCTTCGCCAGCCAACTCGGTCGCCGAAAACTCTTGGCTCGGGACGTCGGCAAAGATCTCGTTCAGCTCCCGGTCGCTCAACCGGTCGATCTCCCCACCGAACAAGATTTCGCTCGCTCGGTTCGCCGAGGCCAACCCCTCCTCGCCATGCACCAATCGCGTCATCCAAGTGGCCAACCACTTCTGCGCCGACCGGCGACCCGGGTCCGCCAACGTCTGACTCGCCAATTCGTCGTATTCGTCCCGTTCGATCTCGGTCAGGTACGCCAAGCAACGCATGACGTCCGTGTCCTCGACCCGAAACCAATACTGATAGAACGCGTAGGGGCTGGTCCGCTGCGGGTCGAGCCAGATCGCCCCCGATTCGGTTTTGCCCATCTTGCGGCCATCCGACGTGGTCAACAGCGGCGCGGTGAGGCCGTACAGCGTCTCGCCGAGCAGCCGCCGTCCCAGGTCGATGCCGGCGGTGATGTTTCCCCATTGGTCGCTGCCGCCGGCCTGAATCCGACACCCGTGATCGCGAGCCAAATGGACGAAGTCGTAGGCTTGCAGGAGCATGTAGCTGAACTCGGTGTAGCTCAGTCCCGCTTCGCTTTCCAACCGCGAACGGACCGACTCCTTCCCCAGCATCTGGCCGATCGGAAAGCTCTTGCCGACATCACGGAGGAAATCGAGGTAGCTGAACGACCGCATCCAGTCGTGGTTGTTCAGCAGGACCGCCCCTTGAGGGCCGTCGAAATCGAGGAACCGCCGCATCTGCGCCGCCACCCCCTCGACGTTCCGCCGCAGATCCTCGGGGCTCAGCAGGTTCCGTTCCTCGCTCTTGCCGCTGGGGTCGCCGATCATGCCGGTCGCGCCGCCGACCAACGCGATCGGCCGGTGCCCGGCTCGCTGGAAGCGACGAAGCATCATCAGTTGCATCAACCCGCCGACATGCAGGCTCGTCGCGGTCGGATCGAACCCGATGTAGATCGTCTGGCTGCCCTCGCTCAGCAGCTTCGCCAGCCCGGTTTCGTCAGTACACTGGTGGATCAGGCCCCGCCAACGCAGCTCGCCCAACAAATCGATCGTCTTGGTCATCAGCTCCCTTTTTCGTTCCCGTGAGGCTCATTCGTCCGGCTGTGGCTCTCGCCCCCGTTGACGCTTCGCCATGATCGCTTCGGCCAGGATCAAGTCCTCGGCATGGGTAATCTTCAAGTTTTCGGCCGATCCGGGAACCAGGCTGATCGAAAACCCGCTCCGTTCGACCAACTCGGCGTCATCGGTGACCGGCCGCCCCCGCCACCGACGATAGGCCGTCCGCAGAATATCTTCTCGAAAGACTTGGGGGGTCAACGCCTCCCACAACCGTTTTCGGTCGACCGTGGTGACTTCACCGGCATCCCCGCGGAGCTTGATCGTGCCCCGCACCGGCGTCGCCAAAATCGCCGCCCCGGTCAGGATCGCTCGCTCGATCACACGGTCCACGTCATCGGCCGGCACCAGCGGCCGCGCCGCGTCATGGATCGCTACCCAGCGTTGCCCGGCCTGAGCAGCGTCCGCTACCGAACCGACATCCTCAGCGGAAACGTCGGGCGATTCCGCCGGGTGCCCCATCCCTTCGAGTTCCTTCAGCCCCGCCAGGACGCTGTCGACCCGCTCTCGCCCTCCATCAACCAATCGGACACCCAACCCTTCCGCCTCGTCTTGGACGGCGCCGCGATCGTCCGGATGGATCACCATCACGACCGGGCCGATCCGCGGACAACGCCTCAGCGCCCGGATCGAATGCAACCAGATCGGTTGGCCTTCCAGCAACTGCAAAACCTTGTTATCGGTCCCACCGAATCGCCGACCTCGCCCCGCCGCAACCAGGATTGCCGCGACCCGCGAGGCCGCCTGCGGTTCCGTCGCCCGATCGGTCGGAGGGCCAATCATGACTTCTCACTTCTCCAGGCGGAGGCGGCAAAAGACCGGGGGACCAAGCCCCGGTTAGGCAACATTGTCGTCAAGCTAAGGCGGAGACGCCTCGGTCGCAATCGGGCGCAGGGATCGCCGGCGTCGACGGTTGCTGCCGGCGTTTTCGGCGAATGTCGCGGCGAGCGATCAGCGGTTACAATCCTGGCTGCCCACGCCGGACACGTTGACACTCCCTCCTCTCGTTTCTCCACTCGCCCCCCTGTCCCATGCAACTCCGACCACTTGCCGGGACCGACATCGAGTTGTCGGTACTCGGGTTTGGGGCCTCTTCGATCGGCCAAGAGTTCCGCCAGGTCGATCTGAATGATGCCCTGCGAAGCGTTCGCGTCGCCCTGGACGGCGGCGTGAATTACATCGACACCGCGGCCTACTACGGTCGTGGGATGAGCGAATTGTTGCTCGGCCGAATTCTCCCCGAGCTACCTCGGGAAAGCTACTTTGTCAGCACCAAGCTGGGACGCTACGCGCCCCAGCACTTCGATTTCTCCGCCCGGCGCGTCGAGGAGAGTATCGACATTTCGCTGGAACGGATGCGAATCGATTACGTCGACATCGTGTTTTGCCACGACATCGAGTTCGTCGATCTGGATCAGATCGTCGACGAAACGCTGCCGGCCCTTCGTCGTCAGGTCGCGGCGGGCAAGGTTCGTTACATCGGCGTCAGCGGCTATCCGATCAAGATGTTCCGCCAAATCCTACAGCGGACCGAGATCGATGTGATCCTGACCTACAATCACTACACGCTGCAGAACGACATGGCGCTCGACCTGCTGCCGCTCTGCCAGGAAAAGCATGTCGGCGTGATCAACGCGGCGCCATTTTCCGCCCGCCTGTTGTCCGATTCGCCGCTGCCCCCTTGGCACAAGGCGACGCCCGAGGTTCGTGAAGTGGCGAAGGCGGCGGCCGAACATTGTCGCAACCGTGGTTCCGACATCGCCAAGTTGGCCCTGCAGTATTCGATCGCCCATCCCGGCTTCGCGTCCTGCGTCACCGGCAGCGCCAACCCGCAACGGGTCAGCGAATGGTTGAGCTGGATCGACGAACCGCTCGACCAACGGTTGCTGGACGAGGTCCTGCAAATCCTTCAGCCGATCCACAACTGGGTCTACTGCGAGGGCAGACCCGAAAACAATGATGTCGCCTGACGCAACCCTCACCCTCTCGTCGTACTGCTCATGCACGCCATCATCCTCGACAAACCCGAATCGTTCGTCGCCACGACCTTGCCCGACCCGGGATCTCCGGGACCGGGCCAAGTCCTCGTGCGACCACACAGGATGGGTATCTGCGGTACCGACGTGGGCGGCTATCTCGGCAAGATGCCCTTCTTCGATTACCCTCGGATCATCGGTCACGAATTGGGGGTGGAAGTCTTGGAGGTCGGCCCGGACGTTTCTCACCTTCGCCCCGGCGATCGCTGCGCGGTCGAACCGTACCTGAATTGCGGCCGTTGCTACGCCTGCCGACGTGGCCATACGAACTGCTGCCAGTTCAACCAGACCTTCGGGGTGATGTGCGACGGCGGCCTGTGCGAACGCTTCTTGTTTCGCGCCGACAAGCTGCATCCGGGAAACGATCTGACCTGGGAACAACTGGCCTTGGTCGAAACCCTAGCGATCGGTTGCCATGCTTGTGACCGCGGCGCCCCGCAGGCCGACGACCAGGTTTTGCTCATCGGCGCCGGCCCGATCGGGTTGGCGGTTCTCGAGTTCGTCAAGTTGACCGGCGCCAAGATCACCGTGATGGACCTGGTTCCCTCGCGACTCGATTTTTGTCGAGCAAACTATGGCGTCGACGACACGATCGCCTACCGGGACGACGCGGCGGCGATGGCAGAGACCGAACGGATCACCGGCGGGGACCGCTTCCCCGTCGTGATCGACGCCACCGGCAATCAGCACTCGATGTCGGCTGCCCTCCAGCACGTCGCCCAGACCGGGACGTTGGTATACGTCGGCATCACGAACCAGGCGTTGTCGTTTTCCCACGTGGCGATGCACAAACCGGAAATGACGATCCGGGCGAGCCGCAACGCGTTGCCGGGCGACTTCACCCGCATCATCGAACTGATCCGGTACGGTGCGATCCGGACCGACCCCTGGATCACCGACCGCGTTTCTGCTGCGGATCTGATCGCGAAGTTTCCCACCTACACCCGTCCCGACACCGGCGTGATCAAGGCCGTTGTCGACCTGACCTGCCTCTGATTGCTCAAGCTCATGAAACCGCTCGAAAAATTTTCCTTCGGCGTCGGCGACCGATTCGCCCATCAAGCCGCCGCGCAGCTCGACGCCTTCATCCAAGCCCGCCAACTGGGCTGCGAATTGGTACCGGTCTGGAACAAGTCGAATCGTGAACACCTGACCGTCGGCTCCCAACCTCCCACGGTGCTGGCTGCGGCCCAAGCGGCTGTCGACGCCGCCCGCTGGCAACACGGATTTCACGTCGACGCCGACCACATCGGTATCGCCACCGTCGGGCCGTTCATGGATTGCAGCGACTTCTTCACGCTCGACGTCGCCGACGCGATCGGCAAACCCGCGCCGCCCGATGCCCTCGACGCGTTCGTCACCTCCCAGGCATCACTGATCGGCACGCTCAACTTACCCGGACTCGCCGAACCTCTGTCGATCGACGAACCGTTGTTGCGGGCGACCGCCGAAAAGTACCTCGCCGCCGCGATCCTGGCGGGTGATACCTACCGGCACATCCTCAAAGCGAAAGGGAATGTCCCTTTCGTGACCGAGGTTTCGATGGACGAAACCGACGCCCCGCAAAGCCCGCCGGAACTGCTGATCATCCTCGCCGCCTTGGCGGACCAAGGGATTCCCGTCCAAACGATCGCCCCCAAGTTCACCGGCCGCTTCAACAAGGGGGTCGATTACGTCGGCGACGTCGCCAAGTTTGGACGCGAATTCCGCGATGACCTGGCGGTGATCGAACACGCGATCCAGAGGTTCGGGCTGCCCGCGGGACTGAAATTGAGCGTCCATTCCGGCAGCGACAAGTTTTCGATCTATCCCGCCATCCGCGACGCGATCCGCGAAACCGGCGCGGGGCTGCATCTCAAGACCGCCGGCACCACCTGGCTCGAAGAGCTGATCGGACTCGCCGAAGCGGGTGGCCCCGGCTTGGAATTGGCAAAGGAGATTTACGCTCAGGCTCACCAGAAGCGACAAGCCTTGTGCGAACCTTACGCGGCGGTGATCGACATCGACCCGGATCGGCTGCCGGACCCGTCCGACGTGCGTCTCTGGACCGGACCGCGGTATGTCGCCGCCCTCCGCCACCAGCCGGATGTCCCGGACTTCAATCCCGATCTCCGGCAACTGCTGCACGTCGGATACAAAGTGGCCGCCCAATTGGGGACTCGCTACACCGACGCGCTCGTCGATTGCCGTGCGGCGATTTCGCGGAACGTCACCGAGAATTTGCTCGAGCGACACATCCGACCGCTGTTCCTTTGATCGCGTTCGTCGTCCGGCCGGCGTCAGGTGGGTTCCGCCGACGCGGACCCGCCCGTTTGCGACGTGTCAGTCGGCGAAATCGGGGCCGACTCGTCGCCGCTTGGGTCGCCTTGGATCCCGATCGCCGCCAGTCGACCCAACCGCTTGCTCATCGCGAACAAGCCGTTGCTACGCGAAGGACTGAGGTACTGGTGCAGCGAAAATTCGTCGGCCAAGCGGCGAAAATCGAGTGCCGCGACCTCGTCGCAAGGCTTGTCGTTGACCTGCGAAATCAGCAAAGCCGCTAAGCCTCGGACCATGGTCGAATCGCTGTCGGTGCGAAATCGCACCCGCCGCGGGGCCCCTGGGATGAATTCCGGGACCAACCAAACGCTCGCCGTGCAGCCTTGGACCCGGTTGCTTTCCGTCTTGAGTTCCTCCGGCAGGGGCTCTAGGGTGTCACCCAGCTCCATGATCAGGTCGAACCGATCGTCCGCATCCTCACAATCTCGGATATCCTCGATGAACTTGAGGGCGTTCTCGGTCCAAGTCGATGCGTTCATGACGGGTCGTGCGGGTCTGCGTTGGCGCGGGCATGTGTTTTTGGCTTGGTCGAAACCGACCGCTCACTTTAGACGATCGTTCATCCTGCGGGAACGGCAACGCCCTCAGCGAAGCTGACCGCGTCTCGGCCTCCGGCCTTCCGCAACCCACTTCTACTTGACTGACGGAAACCATGCTCGGAATCTCACCTACCGATGCCGCGACAAAAATCATCGCTACCATTGGGCCTGCGTGCCAAACCGTCGACAAGCTGGTGGCCCTGATCCGCCTGGGAGTCGACATCTTTCGCATCAACAGTGCCCACGGCGACCGGTCGCAGCACGAATCCGCTCTGGAAAACATTCGCGAAGCGGCACGGCTGACCGAAACCCACGTGGGCATCTTGCTCGACCTGTCTGGGCCCAAAATCCGGCTCGGCCAACTGTTGGTCGACCCGTTTTACTGCGAGTACGCGGCCGAGGTCGTCTTTATCCGCGGGGATGCTGCCGAGGCCCCCAACCAGTTGACCAGCACCTATAAGCGGCTGGTCGATGAACTGAAGGCGGGCGATCGCGTGATGCTGGCTGACGGTACCGTCTCGTTGGTCGTCAACCGAGTCGCCGACGATGGGGTGCATTGCCAGGTGACCGGCGCCGGCGAAATTCGCAGCCGGCAAGGGATCAACTTGCCCGGGGTGAAACTGAGCGTCTCGGCGATGCGTCCCGCCGATGTCGACAACGCCATCTGGGGTGCTCAAAACGGCCTCGACTTCATCAGCCTCAGCTTCGTGCGTTCCGCCGAAGACGTTCATTCGCTCCGCAACTTGCTGACCAGTTACGAATCGAACGCCCTGGTGGTCGCCAAGATCGAAAAACCGGAAGCGCTCGACCAGCTCGAGGCGATCGTCGACTCCGCCGACGCGGTGATGGTCGCACGAGGTGACCTGGGCGTCGAGATCGACGTCGCCGAAATCCCGGTCGCTCAAAAGCGGATCATCCGCGTTTGTCGCGAGAAACTCAAACCGGTGATCGTCGCGACCCAAATGCTCGATTCGATGCACCACAACCGGCGTCCCACGCGGGCGGAGGCGAGCGATGTCGCCAACGCGATCCTCGACGGCGCCGACGCCTGCATGCTCAGCGGCGAAACGGCGATCGGCGATTTCCCCGAGGAAGCCGTCGCGACCATGAACCGAATCATGGTGCATACCGAACAAAAGTTGCTGATCGAGGACGTGCATCATCCCGGCCAATATCATCGTGTCCACCCGATCACTTCCGCAGTCACCGAAGCGGCCACCTCGATCGCCGAGGCGATCCATGCCAAGCTGATCGTGATCGCCACACACAGTGGCGGGACGGCTTGGGTGAAGAGCAAGAGCCGCAGCCGTATCCCGACGATCGGTGCCAGTGACAACCTGGCCACCTTGCGAAGGATGAGCCTGTTTTGGGGGATCAAGCCGTTATTCCTCCCAGGCTTCGACGACAGCGAGCGGTTGCTGGACCAGGTCATCCGCTGGGGCGCCGGCCGTGGCTTCCTGGCAACGGGCGACAAACTCGTCCTGGTCACCGGCAGTGGCGTGATGCAGAAGGCTCACAACCTGCTGATCGTACACACGGTGGAACCGACCTAGCCCGCGTTCGACACCGATCGTCGACTCTCGCGAGTGCTTCTCGCGGTCCGAATGTCGGCTCTTCGAAGCACGACGCGACCGCCATCTGGCTCGCATCGACCGGGCTCGCCACGAGCTTCGGTAGGCGCGCGGCGATACCGAGACCGCGACGAGACGGCGCTTTTCGAGTAATCTAAAATGGTCGTTCACGTCCGTCTCCCATCTGCTCTTCCAGGAATCCCGATGCCCCTTCACCCATCACCTGCCGTCTCTCGGCGACGTTTTCTCGCGACCACCGCCGCCGTCGGGGTCGCTCCTTTGTTCATCCCTCAACGCGCCTTCGGGGCCAACGAACGGGTGATCACCGCCCACATCGGCCTGGGCGGTCAGGGGTCAGGGAATCTGATGCAGTTCACCGACAACGCCGCCGTGCTCTGCGACGTCGACACCCAGAAACTCGGCGCCGCCGCCAAGCGTTTTCGTGACAAGACGGATCGCTCGCTCGAGGGCGTCGCCGATTTCAGAAGGGTCCTCGACCGCCAAGACATCGACGCCGTCGTGATCAGCACCCCGGATCACTGGCACGCGATCCCGGCGATCGAGGCCTGCCGCGCCGGCAAAGATGTCTACTGCGAAAAACCGCTGACGCTGACGATCGACGAAGGCAAGCAGATGGTCGACGCCGCCCGCCGCCACGAACGGATCGTGCAGACCGGGTCTCAACAACGCTCAGCCGGAAATTTCCGCCTGGCATGCCAACTCGTCCGCTCCGGGCGGATCGGCAAACTGAAGGAGGTCCATGTCGGGATCGCCGACTCGAATCACCCCTTCGGGAAACGGTCTCCCGTGCCCGATTCCGACCCGCCGAGCCAGCTCGATTATGACTTCTGGATCGGCCCCGCACCGATGCGCCCCTACAACGTCGATCGGGTGCATTACAACTTCCGATTCTTCTGGGATTACTCAGGTGGCCAGATGACGAATTGGGGAGCTCACCACATCGACATCGCTCACTGGGGTATGGGCGTGGATGATTCGGGCCCGCTGAGCGTCGAGGGGACGGGGGAATTCCATCCGCAAGGCTGGATCGACGTCTCCACCGCCTGCCGCTTGACCTACCGCTACCCCGGTGACGTCACGATGACCGTCGGCCAAGGACAAAAGGACATCGTGATGGGAACCCGATTCATCGGGACCGAGGGTGAGATTTACGTCAACCGTGGCAAGTTGGAATCGAAGCCCGATGGGATCGTGATCGAGGCCAGCAAGCCAGGGGGGGCGGACAACTTGGTGCCGCTGTACGTCAGCAACCATCATTACCGCAACTTCCTCGACTGCGTCGCCTCTCGCGAGCTGCCGATCTGCGATGTCGCCATCGGACACCGCTCCGCGACCGCATGCCATCTGGGGAACCTCGCCTTGCGGCTGGGACGCAAGATCGAGTGGGACCCGGCGGCCGAGCAAATCGTCGGTGACCCCCAAGCCGCAGCGATGCAAAGCCGTGCCCCCCGAGCCCCCTGGAAGCTCGGCTGAGCCAACCTGTCCGATCGACCCCCGTCGGTCCGTTACGGGGCCGACGGGTCCTCGGATGCGGCGGCGAGCCGTTCCTTGCGCCGCTCGCGGAGCACGCGATACTTGACGACCAAGTGGTACGTCAACCAGTAGCTCGCTAGCGCCATCGGCGTCGCGACGACCAGGCAACCCAACGTCAACGGCCAGATGATCTCCAACATCCGGCTCCAATAAAACCGCATCACTTCGAACGTCCCGTCCGGCGGATGGGCCAACTCCTTCCACCACCCCCACGACACCGGCGACCCCCCGATGATCCAACGGCCGATCCGGTAACTGGGGTAATAAATCGGCACGAAGGTGGCCGGGTTGCTGATCCAAATCAGCGGTAGGCCGACCAGCTTGTTACCGCCGAAAGCCCAGGCCAAGGATACGACCAGCATCGATTGGAAGCCGATCGTCGGGGTGAAGGTGACGAAGATCGCGAGCCCCACCCCAAGCGCCAACCGGTGAGGCGGGTCGTCGGCATGCAGGATTCGGCTGACCACGAACCGACGACTGCGAGCGGCGAACCGATAAAGGTCCCGTCGGCTCGGTACCCGGAACCAACCGGGTCGATTCCTTCCCCGGCCAAGCCCTTGGAACCCCATGCGTCGCCGATGCCCCGAAACCGTTGATACCGATCTTGCCCAATAACCCCACGCAGAACATTTGGCATTGTGGTTCTCACCGACAATACCGACAACCGCAATTTCCCCACCAACCCGGTGACTTTGCCCCCGGTCGGCCTAAAATGGACGCTGTTTCGTTGCGGGGGTCGGTCCGACCCTCGCAACGCTTTTCTTAGCCGACTTCCATCCCCTCATCAGCGGTATTCATCCGATGCGTCAAGTCGTCGAGTCTGTTTACTGGCCTCTTGGCCCCCAACTGCTAACCTTTAGGCCCTCTCGGTTCATCGCCCGGGTCCTCACGCTGCTGTTGGCCGCTGTGCCACTGGCCGCCGCAAAGGATGTCGCGGCTCAGGATCTCGGCGCGTCCAACCAGCCGGCCGGTGATACGGCTGGGGTGATTGACCCGATCGGGGCGATCGAAACCGTGCAGAACGAGCAATTGACCGCGCTCGATCACTACGTCGCCAAGCCCGACGATTCCTATCAGTGGAAGCTCGTCAGCCGTGAGGAAACCTTCGCAGGAACCTATTTTGTCGTCGACCTGACTTCCCAAACCTGGCTGCGGGCCGACGAAGTTGACCGGCCGCAGTGGCAACACTGGCTGACTGTCTTCAAGCCCAAGGGAGCCAAATCCAACAAGGCGATGATGTTCATCGGTGGCGGCTCGAACGGTCGCGGCGCCCCGACCACGATCGATGCCCAAGTCGCGGCGATCGCCACCGTGACCGGATCCGTCGTCGCGGAATTGAAGAATGTCCCGAATCAGCCGCTGATCTTTCACGACGACGGGGTCCCCCGCGTCGAGGATGACCTGATCGGCTACACCTGGGACCAATACCTCAAAACGGGTGACGACCGCTGGCCCGCCCGCTTGCCGATGGTCAAGTCGGTCGTCCGGGCAATGGATACCGTCCAGGCGTTGTTCGCCTCCACAGAGGGCGGCGAAATGAAAATCGACGAATTCGTCGTCGCTGGTGCCTCCAAGCGTGGCTGGACGACCTGGATGACGGCAGCCGTCGACCCGCGGGTGATCGCGATCGCCCCGATCGTGATCGACGTGCTGAACATGGACGTCTCGATGCGACACCACTACGCCAACTACGGATTTTGGGCACCGGCGATCAAAGATTACGTCAACCACCGGATCATGAACCGACGCGAAACCGTTCGGTATCGCGAACTGCTGCAACTCGAAGACCCGTTCGCTTACCGCGACCGGTTCACGATGCCCAAGTGCATCATCAACGCCACCGGCGACCAATTCTTCTGCCCCGATTCTTCGCAGTTCTATTTCGATGACCTGCCGGGTGAAAAAAATCTCTGCTACGTCCCCAATGCCGACCACTCGCTCCGAGAATCGAACGCGTTGGAAAGCCTGATCGCGTTCCACTACTCGATCGTACACGACATCCCTCGTCCCGAATTCGATTGGACGCATGACGACGACGGGACGATCGAAGTCCGCTGCCAGACGCCCGCCCAAAGCGTCAAGCTGTGGCAGGCTTTCAACCCCGAATCGCGAGACTTTCGAGTCGACACGATCGGCAAGGCGTTCGAAAGCCAAGAGCTGACCAAGGGTGACGACGGGGTCTATCGGGCCAAGATCAACATCCCCGAACGGGGCTGGGTCGCCGCGTTCGTGCAGTGCGAGTTCAACCTCGGCACCCCGGTTCCCCTGCGGCTGACGACCGACGTTCGCGTCCTCCCCGAACTGCGCCCGTTCCTCGACCAGCCGATCCCGACAGAACGGCCGGAATGACGGCCCGACTCCGATCCCAACCGCCGGTGCAAACGGGTGGGAAAGCCGAGCCAACGCCGGTGCGGATGTAAGCCAACAGACGGTTGACCAACCACTAGCGGTGCAGCTTGCCCCGCGGACCAACGGTTGTGGCGAGCCCCGGGTTTCAATGAGGTATGGTGTCAGCCAGTCGGTGGTCGGTTTTGGCGACTATCGGCCATCGTGGAGTCCGTGGACGGGCCAGGCGTCTGTCGGATACGCGGGTCCTGCGGGGGAATGAACGCGAGTCTCAATCCTTGCCCGGGCTCCTTGCGGAAGCTTACGACGGGAAAACCGTTGCGGGTGGTGCCCCTCGGCAGGTCGTCTCTTTGACCGCAGTTTCGCCCGTCGCCGTGGTCCGGTGGGAAACGCTTTTCGAGACTCGCCTCAGTCCTGCTTGCGTACGAAGGTGCCGGCTCCGTCGGTAGTCAGCGAGCTTCCGCCCACTCTTCGCTGAGCGTCTCGGCCTGCTCCAGCACCAGCTTCACCGCCGCGTCCTGTAGGTCGGGCGGGTAGCCGAACCGCTTCAGGATGCGTTTGACGATCACGCGAATCCTGGCGCGAGCGTTCTCGCGCAGATTCCAGTCGATGCTGACTTTGCCACGGACGGTCCTCACCAACTCCGTCGCGATCACCTTCAGCTTGTCGTCCCCCATCAACTCCTCGGCCGAATGGTTCTGGATCAACGCGTCATAGAAACAGATCTCGTCAGGAGTGAGGTTCAGCTCTTCGCCGCGAGCGGCCGCCGCCTTCAGCTTATGAGCGACCTGGATCAACTCCTCGATGATCTCCTGGTTGCTGATCGCCCGGTTGTGGTAACTGTTCATGGTCGTTTGCAGCATTTCGGAGAAGGCCCGCTCCTGCACGACGTTCCGCCGGTGACGAATCTTGATCTCGTCGCTGAGCAGTTTCCGCAGCAGCTCCACGGTCAAGTTCTTATGCGGCAACGCGCGGACCTCGTCCAGGAACTCCTCGCTGAGGATCGAGACGTCGGGCCGCTCCATCCCCGCCGCCGTGAAGACGTCGATCACCTCGCTTTGGGCCGTTACGACCGCCTTGGAGACCAATTGCCGCACCGCCAGATCGAGCTGCGAGGCGGTCTTACCCGAGGAACTGTACTTCCGCATCATCGTGGCGACGATCTGGAAGAAGGCGACCCCCTCGCGAATCTCCATCGCGTAGTCACTGACCGGACAGAGCGCGAACGCCTCGGATAATTTGCTGACATGCGCCAACCAACGAGCCTTCCCGTCGTCTTGCTCCAGGATGTGTTCTTGGGCAAGCTGCGGCAGCGTCGCCCGCTCGGCCGGCGTCCCGTCGGTCCACTTCGACCAGTCGAGCCCATAGAGCAGGTCCGCGCACAGCTCGTAGTGCTTTTGCAACGCCGCGATCGCTTCCGCCAGGTCGATTGTCGTGACCCCCTTGCCGCCGCTCTCGGTGTAGGTCCGCAGCGCCTGTTGCAACGAATCGCCAATCCCGAGGTAGTCGACGATCAAGCCGCCTCGTTTGTCGCCAAAGACCCGATTCACCCGCGCGATGGCTTGCATCAACCCATGACCCTGCATCGGCTTGTCGATGTACATCGTGTGCGCGCTGGGACAGTCGAAACCGGTCAGCCACATGTCCCGGACGATTACCAACTTGAACGGGCTGGAGGGTTTCTTGAAATGAGCCGCCTACGCCTTGCGCCGCTCCTTGCCTCGGATGTGCGGCTGCCAATCGGGCCCGTCGGCCGCCGAGCCGGTCATGATGACCTTGAGGAATCCCTGCTCGTCGTCCTCGCTGTGCCAATCGGGCCGCAACTTGATGATCTCGCTGTACAGGTCGACGCAAATCCTCCGCGACAGGCAGACGATCATCCCCTTGCCGTCCAACGCTTCGAGCCGCCGTTCGAAATGCTCGACCAAGTCCCTGGCCAGCACCTGCAACCGGTCGTCATCGCCGACCATCGCCTCGAGCGCCGCCCATTTGCTCTTCAGCCGTTCTCGCGTCGTCACTTCCTCGGACTCGGTGACCTCCTCAAAGTCTTCGTCGATCGACCCGATGGCCGCGTCAGAGAAGCTGAGCTTGATCACCCGCGCTTCGTAATAGATCGGCACGGTCGCCTGATCCTCGACCGCCCGCTGGATGTCATAGATGCTGACGTAGTCGCCGAAGACCGCCTTGGTGTTCTTGTCGGTCAGCTCGATCGGCGTGCCGGTGAAGCCGATGAACGAGGCGTTGGGCAGGGCGTCGCGGATGTTGCGAGCAAAACCATAGCTGTAGCGATCCTCGCCGGTCGCCTTGTCGGTCGTGCGGCGGGCTCGGAAACCATACTGGCTGCGATGGGCTTCGTCGGCCATCACCACGACGTTCGCACGATCCGTCAGCAGCGGGAACTGCCCCGACTCCTCGGCGAACTTGTGAACCGTCGTGAAGACCACGCCGCCGGAGCCGACCTGCAACAATTCCCGCAGGTGTTCGACCGATTCCGCCTGCACCGGTTGCTGACGCAGGATCTCGCTGCACCGCTGGAACTGGCCGAACAACTGTTCGTCCAGATCATTGCGGTCGGTCAGCACCACGATCGTCGGGTTCTTCATTTCCGGATGCCCGATGACCAACCCGGCGTAGAACAGCATCGTGAAACTCTTGCCGCTCCCTTGGGTATGCCAGACGACGCCGCACCGCTGGTCCCCGGGTTCGCCACCCGCCATCGGGCCTGCCCAGAAATGCCCGTGCCGCTCCGCCACGTTCGTCCTCGCGTCCGCAGTCCGTGTCGCGCGAACCGTTTCGACGACCGCCGCGCGAGCCGCATGGAATTGGTGGTACCCGGCCAACACCTTGAACACCCGGTCGCTGTCTGAGTCGTCCTCGAACAGCACGAAATCCCGCGTCAGCGACAACAAGCGTTCCTTGCCAAAAACGCCGCGGATCAGCGTCTCCAGCGCCAACTTTCCCTTGACCGGCTGGGCGTCGTCGATCGTCGGCCAAGGCTTGAACCACTCGATCCCGGCCGTCAGCGACCCGAGTCGCGCGTCGCTGCCGTCGCTGATCGCCAGCAACTCGTTGTAATCGAACAACGATGGGATCTCGGCCTTGTAAGTCGCCAACTGCTGGAACGCGTGGCTGATCGTCACGTTGCCATCGCCGAGCGTTTTCAGTTCGAACACCGCCAGCGGCAGGCCGTTGACGAAGACGACCAGGTCGGGAATGCGGGTGTGGTTCCCCTCGCGGACGGCGAATTGGTTGACGACCAGAAAATCGTTGTGGAAGGGGTTGTCAAAATCGACCAACCGAGCGCGATCCCCCTTGATCGAGCCGTCTGGGCGCCGGTACTCGATCTCGACGCCATCGCGAAACCAGCGGTGGAACTGGCGGTTGCGGGCGATCAGCGTGGGGCCGTCCAGCAACGCGACCTTGCGGAACGCCTCGTCCCGTCCCTCGTCGGGGATGTCGGGGTTCAGCCGCCGAATCGCCTCCCGCAGACGCCCGGACAACAGC
>RECD01000252.1 GCA_007694185.1 Planctomycetaceae bacterium | reverse complement strand
GCCCCGGAACCAACCGGAAGGCCCCAAAAAGTGGGTGGCACCTTCCGAAGCCGCTGTTTCTAAATTGCGGCGTCCAGCGCCGATCGGATCGACGCGAACAGGATCGGCTCGTTCTCGTTCGCTCCCGTGATTTCTTGATTTCGCGTCGTTTGGGGCTGATCTTGTTTCCGATCGGCTTGCGAAGTTATCGTCTGCGGTTGGCGGCGCCGGCAGACGGGTGGTAGGGACTGTTCGTGGCGGCGGCGCGTTCATCCGATCAAGGACGATCCCGGGTGTGAACGATTCATCGATGGATACTCTCGCCACGCCGCTGGAACGGCTCCGATTGCTACGCCAGGTCATCGCGGCCGAAGCCGACGCGCTGCGCCAACTCGCGGATCAGATCGGCCCCGATGCGGTCACGGCCGCCGAACGGATCGCGGACTGCCGCGGCTCGGTGATCGTGACGGGTGTCGGGAAAGCGGGCTGGATCGGCCAGAAATGGGTCGCCACGCTCGGCAGCACCGGCAATCGGGCTCACTTCCTGCATCCCAGCGAGGCCGTTCATGGCGATTTGGGCCGCGTCGGGCCCGACGACTTGGTGGTGGCGATTTCCAACAGCGGACGGAGCGCCGAGGTGCTGACGATCGCACCCTGCCTTTCGGAAACCGGCTGCGGCTTGATCGCGATCACCGGCTCGGCCTGCAACCCGCTGGCCGAATTGAGCGATTTGGTCGTCGTCGTGGGAAATTTTGTGGAAGCCGATCCGCTGGGGTTGGCGCCGACAACCAGCACCACCGCGATCCTTGCCGCCTGTGACGCGATCGCGATGCTGGCCAGCCGTTTGGTCGGCTTCGGCACGGCAGATTTTGCCCGCTGCCACCCGGCCGGCAGCCTCGGTCACCGCCTCGCCCCGGTCGATCGGATGATGCGGCCGCTCGACCGCTGCCGGGTCGCGTCGGTCGAGGGTACGGTCCGAGAAACGATGGTCGCCGGCGTGCCGACCGTCCGACGCAGCGGTGCGGTGATGCTGACCGACCCTTCCGGCCGCTTGGTCGGCTTGTTCACCGACAGCGACTTGGCACGGCTGCTGGAAAGCCGCCGCGACGACGCTCTGGACCGCCCGATCTCGGAGGTGATGACGAGCCGGTTTCGCAAGGTCATCAGCGGCACGCGATTGGTCGACGCGATCGAGGTCCTGAAGGGCCGCAAGATCAGCGAATTGCCAGTCATCGACGCCTCCGGCAGGCCGCTCGGGTTGCTCGACATCACCGACGTGCTGGGCGTCACGACGCTCGCCGGCTCGACCGCCACGGCCGATGAAGACGGCGCCGCGGCGCCCGATTCGCGAACCGCGGCGAATCTGCCGGTCGGGCCTAAGCGGAGGTCGGCATGAACGCCGGGAATGCCCATCCGACCGCCACAGAGGACCGTTTGGTTGCGGCCCCGATCCGGATGATCCTGTCTGACGTCGACGGGGTGCTGACCAACGGCGAACTTCTGATCGACGCCTCCGGAAACGAGACCAAAGCCTTTCATGTCCGCGACGGACTGGGGATCAAACGCTGGCAGGCCGCCGGGATGTCCTTCGGGCTGATCAGTTCCCGTGCCAGCCCCGCGGTCACCCGCCGAGCGGCCGAGCTCGGGATCCGATACGTGTTGCAAGGCATCGAGGAAAAATTGCCAGCGGCGAAGCGGTTGGCCGCCGAACTCGGAATCAGCCCCGCGGAAATCGCCTACATCGGTGACGACCTGCCGGACCTTCCCGTGATGGGCTGGGTCGGGTTGTCGGTAGCCCCTGCCGACGCCTGCGCCGATTGTCTCGCTCGGGCCACTTGGCGGACCGATTTGCCAGGGGGGCGAGGAGCCGTTCGTGAACTGGTCGAACGGCTGATGCGCGCCCAATCGATTTGGGAGGATCCCGTGGCGGCCTGACGGTCCCAACCGGCCGGCCGACACGATAAACCGATGCTCCAGCGATGGAAAGATTACTTCGCCGCGTTGTTGGTTCTCGCCGCACTCTGCGCGATCTACCAACTCACGTTCGTCACTTGGCTGGAACCCGATCCGCTCCCGCCGCTGCGGTTCGCCCGTGCGCCGGCGCTGCGTCCCAACGAGTCGCTCGCGAACCTTTTTCCCGAAGGCTCCTGGCAGCGAGGCAATTGCAAGCGGCTGCAGACTCGCGACGGGGCGCTGTTGTTCGAGAACTGGACTCAAGTCGGGGACGACCAATGGAAACTCTGGCCGCTGACGGTGGTGCTCGGGATGAACAGCGACTCGCCCCTGCTTGTCGAAGCGGAGGAAGGGGCGGAGATCCAATTCAGCGAATCGTTGGACGTGATGAGCGGCGGGGCACCGCCGATCGAACGCGGCCAGATGATCGGCAACGTTCGCATCCGCAGCGTCGGCAAGGGGTTTCCGGTGACCAGCGTCGGTGGCGAAGCCTCCGCGCGACCGACCGAGCAACTGGAGATCCTTTCCAGCGATTTCGGGATCGATTATCGCAAGATCTGGACGACGCAGCCGATCGTCGTGAAGCTCGGTGATTTGAGGCTGGAAGGCCGCGACTTGACCCTGCACCTGGCGCCGATGGGCAACCTCCGCCCGGGTGGTGAGGCGGCGATGTCGATCCTGAATCGGCTGGAATTGATCTACCTCGATCGGCTGGTCGTGCCGCTGCCATCCGGCGGGTTGTGGAAATACGGCGCCGAACCGACCGCCGCAAACGCACCCCAACCGACCGATGAAAGTCGCCGAGCGGGAACACCCTGGGCCGTCGGGGCGGTCAAGACGCGGATCGGCGGGGCGCTTCCCGCGGGGGTTGCGAACAACCGGGCGGCGCCGATCAACCCCGCGGTACTCCGTTCCGGGATGCTGGAATCTCACCCCGGGTCAACGGGTGACGGCCAATCCGCAGCCGACGGTGACGCCCCGGGAGGGCTGGCCGCGGCGCTGCTGCGCTGTGCCGGCAGGGTCGAGTACCACTTCGGCAATCATGAGCTGACACTCCGCGACAACGTCCGTTTGGAACATCACGTCGACGGATTGGTCGATCTGTTCTCCTGCGAATACCTGAAGCTTCAGTTCGCCGACCCGTTTCAGCCCCGATTGCGGAGGGTCACGAATCGCGACGGCGGCGATACGAGCCGGGAGCCCGACAACGCGGAAATCCGCGAGGAACTCGGCAACTACCTGTTGGGGCTCGTCGCCCAAGGGCAGCCGGCGATGATCCAACTCCCCAGCTTCGACGCCGAGGTTTCGGCCGAACAGATCGAGTTGGATGTCAAAGCCGGCTCACTTCGAATGACCGGCCGAGCCGGTGCGAGGATCAGCTACGCGGGGAACACCTGGCGGTTCAAACAGGTGTCGTATCACATCGATCCCGTCAACCCGAACCGGATCGGCACCTTCGACGCCTTGGGGTCGGGACTGGTGGAGTTCGCGGGAGACGCCACCCTGCCGATTCGCCGGTTGCGCTGGACCGACAATTTGAAGCTGGAACCCCCTGATCCGACCGGAGAATTCACCCTGCGTGTCGACGGCAACGTCACCGGACTGATGAATGACGGCGGGGAGTTCGCGTGTGATTCCGCGATGCTGGTGTTGCGGACCGACGACCAATTCGGCCTTCCGAGGGGCACAGAACCTGGGAATAACGATTGGCTCCGAGCGACACGCCCGACCCGATTCCAAGCGACGGGACATGTCCACTTCCGCTCGCCGATGGTCGACATCGCCACTCGGCTGCTGAGGCTGTACTTCGAGTTCACCCCAACCGATGGCGTCTTGGGCGAAATCGCGAAAGTGGAACCGGGCGACGGCTCGTCCGCGTCGGACGGGGTGACCGAACACGCGATCCGGCGGTGGGTCCGCCAACCGTCCGCCGACCGGGTGGCCGTGGCGCCGGGGGGCTCAGAAACCGACCGCCGGCCCGGCGCGGGGCAAACCGCCACCGCTTCGACCCCGGTCGCCGGACCTCGCCCGGCGATCCACGGCGACACCATCAACGCGAAATTGCGGCTGCGTGGCAAGGAATTGACCGCCACCGACCTGACCGTCGTCGGCAACGTGTCGCTCAAGCACACGCTCGACACGCCCAACGGGCCGCTGCCGGCGATCCTGACCGGCGAGAACCTGCAACTGCGGGATACGGCCGGGGACGAAATCCTGCAGATCGGCAGCGGATTGGACAGCCCCGCGAAGCTGAAGCTGGGTGACGGCCACTTCATCGGCCCACTGATTCAAGTCCGCTTGGCCGACAACTTGGTCTGGATCCGCGACGCGGGCGAGTTCCAGGTGCCCACGCAGATGCTTCCCCGGGTGATCGCCGAGGCCCCGATCCCTCAACCGTTGTCGGCCACGGGCAAAACGAACCCGCCGCCGGCCCTCCGCTGGGTCTCCCCGCCGCGCTGTCGCTGGCGCGGTCAGATGCTGTTCGACGGCTCTCGGATCGTGTTGACCGAAGGCGTCGATCTGCACGGCGCCGTGTTGGTAGGCAACGATCCGGAATTGTGGGATGTCGACCTGGTCGCGGACAACCTGCAGGTGATATTGCAAAAGAACCTGCCGATGCGGGAGTTCGAATTGCTGCGAGAAGCGGCGATCGAATCGGTCGGCGTCCAAGGGACCCCGCAGCGCCCGCTGGTGATCACGGCCAATCAGTTGACGGAGACCGGATTCCGCAAAGCCAGGCACGTGCTGAATGTGCCCCAGTTGGTCTTACATCCGCAAGCTTCGCAACTCGTCGGCGACGGACCGGGCTGGTATCGGGCCTGGATGCAGAGCGACCAATCGCCGCTGGCGGGCATCGTCACCAGCGAAGGGCAGCGGCCGGCAGATCGGTCGCTGATCGGCGCGCATCTGGTGTTTCGTGATTCGCTTCGCGCCGACCTGACCAACCAGAACCTGAAATTTTTGGGTGACGTGCGGATCGCCAGCCGCCCGGTCCAGGACTGGGAAGACCGCATCGATGTCGAGCAGATCGAAGGGCTGAGGATGTCCGAATCGACGCTCGACTGCGACAGCCTGATGCTCGGGATCGACCCGAACCGTACGGCGAAATCACTCAACAACGCTTGGGAACTCGAAGCTGGCGGCCAGGTGCTGTTCAAGACGCGAAACGAGCAAGGCTTGTTCCATGGCCAAGCCAGGCGGGCGACCTACACCGCAGCCAAAGACATTTTCTTGATCGAAGGGGAACCGGGCTATGGTGCGAGCCTCCAGCAGACGCTGCCGACCGGCGCGCCGGGGATGAACCTGGCGGTGAAACGGATGAGCGTCAACACACAAACTCTCGAAGTGATCAACGTCGAATTCGAACGCTTGCAACTCGGCACGCTCCCGGGGGTCTCCCGATGAGCCTTGTCGGTTCGGGCCGGTCCCCCCGAAATCTCCCATGGGTATCTTAGCTTTTTGTTCGCGACCATCGGTCAGCAACATTTCGCTCTTGTTTCCGGGGTTCCGGTTTGAATACGCTCCGCCCGATGGGTCCGATATCTCGGCTGTTGTTGGTGCTGCTGGCGGCAGCCCTCGCGACGCCGTTGGTGTTGGTAACACGGTTGCGCCCCAGCCCGATCGGACTGGGAACGCATCAACAATTGGGATTGCCGCCCTGCGCGGTGCGAGTGGTTTGGGGAATTCCTTGTCCCTCCTGTGGGATGACGACTTCCTGGGCTCATGTCGTCCGCGGCCAAGGGTGGTCGGCGATGCGGGCCAGCGTCGGAGGGACGTTGTTGGCCGTGGTAGACGGATTGGCTGTTCTGGTGATCGCCAGGGCAGCCTGGACCGGACGCTGGCCTCGGCCCGTCTGGGCGGTCGCCGCCGCTTGGGCGATGGTGTTGATTTGGATAATCCTGCTCACGCAGTGGGCCTGGCGGCTGTGGGCCTGATCAGGCACTTGGAAAGATAGAACGAAGCGCACGCAAAAAGGATTTCGCGATGAGCCTCCTCGCCTACTCACCCCGCAACCGGGTCCTGATGCCGCTGCTCGCGGCCGCCCTGCTGGCGTTCCCATCCGGTTGCATGGGACTGGCCGCGAACCTGGTGAACGTCATCCGCGGTCACACGGTCAAGCCTGTGTATGCCGGCTTGGAAGGCAAACGGGTCGCGGTCGTGACCTTGACCGACAGCAGCCAATACAGCGACGACGCGTCGGCACGGCTGCTGAGCCAACGGGTGGTGGAGATCCTGACCAACGAAGGTAAGAACATCAAGTTGGTCCGCGAGGACGAAGTCCAACAGTGGCGAGATCGCAACGGCTGGGACGCCGTCGAGTTTCTCGACATCGGCCGTGGCGTGAAAGCCGACAAGGTCGTCGGGATCGAAATGGTCAACCTGCGACTCCGCGACGGGGCAACGCTCTATCGCGGCCGCGCCGACGTGACCGTGAAGGTCTTCGACACCGAAAGCGGTACGATGGAATTCCGTCGCCACATCGAAGAATTCACCTACCCGACCAGTGCGGGGATGTACACCAGCGAGACGACCGAAAACAAATTCCGAAAACTGTTCCTCGGGGTCTTGGCCGCTCGCATCGCGAGACATTTCCATAGCTACGACCACGCCGATACCGTGGCGATTGACGCCGCGATCGTCTCGCAGTAACCCGGGCTAGCCGCAGGTCAGCTCTTCGGCCCGGTTGTGGTTTGCAGTCCGAAGCAGCGGCGTCTGACCGTTCGGCCCGGTGCGACGCGGGTCGAGCCGATCACCTGCGGGGCTCAGGCCTGCTCCTGCGGGGCTCAGGCCTGCTCCTGCGGGGCTCAGGCCTGCGCGTCGGCGAGTTCGAAAACCACGCCGGCCGGGCCGGCGTTGACGACCGGGGTCGTGCCGACTTCTACCCGTTTTCCCCAATCGCTGTGGATGTGCCCGCAGACGACCAACGCCGGTTGCCGGTCCTCGACGGTCCGACGGATGGTTTCACTGCCGCGGACCCGCCCCGACGCGTCGTTGTCGACCGTGTCGAAGGGTGGCGAGTGTACGACCAACACCGCCCGGCGCGGACATCCCGCCAAAAGTTCTTCCGCCTCTTCCTCGCTAAAGTCATAGCTCCAGGCGCCGAACGGCGTGACGGGAATGCCGCCGCCGACACCCCAAAAGTTGCGCCCCAGAATTTGACAACCGCTGCCATGCAGCACCGTCGCTTCTGGCCAGACCGCGGCCGCGTCCCGCAACTCTTCGAAAGTCTCCCCGTTGCCAGGAACCAGCACCGCGGGAATCCGGATCTTCGCCAGTACCGCGAGCGTCTCCGCCAGCCCTTCGTGTCGGATCGAAAAGTCGCCGGCACCGATCACCAGATCGACGTCTCGTGACAGGTTCACCAACCGCTCCGCCGCGGCCAAGTCGCAGTGCAGATCACTGAACAGCAGGCATTTCATCGATCGTCCTTCCGATTTGCTGGTTTCGGTCACTCGCCCAGCGGGAAAATCTTGGTCATCGCCAACGCAATCCGATCGACCGCCCGGGCTGTGACATCCGCCGCCAGTATTTGCCGCCGACATCCGCCCTCCGCACCGCTTCAGCCGCCGACCACGATCACGGCGGCGACCAAGACCGCCGCGGTCTCGATGCGGTAGATTGTTTCGCCCAAACCGATCGGTGTCCAACCCGCCTCTTCGGCCGCTGCCGCCTCCGCCGTCGTGAACCCGCCCTCGGGACCGATGGCGATCCGCACGACCGGCCGCGACTCTACCCCATCTTTAGTTTCCGCGGGATCGCGCTGGAAAACTTCCGGTAGTTGCCCGATGGCCTCCACCAACGGCCCACCTCCGGGATGTGCGATCCAGGACACGCCTCGGCCCGCCGCTTCAGCCGCCCGGCTCTCGGCGTCACCCTCCCACCAGTCAGCCGCCGGGGTAGCGGCGTCGATCAGCAGCAGTTTGTTTCGCCGCGATTGTTTGCAAGCCTCTACCACGACCCGCTGCCACTTCAGGATCGCCGAAGCGGACGCTTCCCATTGCGAACGCTCGCAGTGCAGCGGGGTCAACCGTTCGACGCCGAGTTCAGTCAGCCGCTCGACCAACTCTCGGGCTCGGTCCCCTTTAGGCATGGCGACGCCCAGGTGGAGCTGAACGCGATTTTGCCGCGGGCGATAAACCGCCGCAGCCGCGTCACAGCGAACCTCACGCCGAGAAACCGAACGCACCGTCGCCGACGCCTCGTTTCCCTGTCCATCGAACAAGATCAACTCCGCCCCCGGCTTGATCCGCATCACCGAGACGGCGTGGTGCGCCTCGGAGTCGGGCAAACCGATGTCGCCACCCTGCAAGGGCAATTGGGGGAGGAAATAACGCTGGGTCACGGCAACTCCGCGAGGCTTCCGATCACCCGCAGGAATCTTCCCAGATGATCTCAAGTGACGTTCCGCTGGGCACCCCGGCCGCCGAAACGAAGGCCGCTCGCCCGCCTACCCCCATACGGCCGAAACGGCTCAAGCCTGCTCGGGAGACTGGTCGATTTTAAAGTTCGCGGGGAGCTTCGGCGATGCCGCTCCACTCGGACCCCCTCAGCACAGCCGGCTCGATGAATCCCCTGCAACACTGGTCACTCAGCCATTGGCCGTTCACCGCAGCGGCTGCCGGCGAACTCCCCTTTGCGGGAACCCCCCAGCGGCAGGCCACGGCCGACTTGAATTGCTGGCTCGGCGGCCGGTCTCAAGCCGCCCTGCTCGTCGCCGATTCGGGCTGCGGCACGTCGACTTGGCTCCGCTGGTGGGCCGGCAGCTCCGGCTTCGGCCGACAGGCGATTCAGGCGGTGGTCTCGCAGGGGCCCGCCGCGTCACCTCGCTCCGCCTGGTCGCGACTGGCGATCGCTTGGGGGCTCGATCCGCTGGCCGACGCTTCCCCCCCTCGGCTCGACGACACCGTCCAGCAGATCGCGGGATCGGGAATCCTGCCGCTGTGGCTGATCGACCGCGCCGACCCGGTGACGACCGACCTCGCCGGCGACCTGATCACGCGAAACGGCTCGCTACGAGTCGTCCTGGCCGTCACTCCGGCCAGGGCGGCGGAGACCGCGACGCGGCTCGGTCGCCCGGCCCGACGGTTCGCGTTGCCGCCGTTGAACCTCGAGGACACCGCCGATTTTCTGCGGCAGGGGCTAGTAGCCGCCGGCGGACGCCCGGATTTGTTCGAACCCGCAGCGATCGCCCGACTGCACGACCGGAGTGACGGCCGGTTTAAACTGCTGGTCGAACTGGCACAGCAAGCGTTGATCGAGGCCGCACGAGCAGGTGCGCAATCAATCACCGTCGCCGCCGTGGAGACCGCGGCGGACGAACGGACCCGTGCGGACGAACCTGTGAAAGCGGCCTGACGAAGTCGGTTCCCGGATCAATGCGGCGAACGAGTAACGTTTGCCAAGCCGCAGGTCTGCGAAGTTCGGTTCCGACGCCGGACGCCTGCATCGAACAAACGTCCGCCGGATTGCCGCAACAGGATAGAATAGCCGTACGAGGTCGCCTTTTCCCGCGACCAACCCGGTCACCGTTTCCCGCGGCCGGTATTCTCCCAGCGACCCGCGGCCATGTCTCAACGCCATCGACTGACGATCAGCGATTACGCGGTGATGGCGATCTGCCCGTCGCTCATCGTGTTGCTGTTGAGCAGTCTGGTTTACTTCCTGATTCTCTGCGTCTACCAAGGCGGCTACCCGGGACGGCTCGGATACATCTGGTTCATGTTCATTCTGGGGGCGGTGAACATCGCCCGCTTGTCGATCGAGCAGAGCCGCAAGTACGCGTTTGGGTATGCGGCAGTCCTGGGACTCGCGACGTTCTTTGTGCTCGGTAGGTTGGGCGTCGTTTCCGGTCCAGCCGCCGCGTTCGCTCCCTTCGTGACCGCTGCCCTGATCGCGATCGTCTGGTTCTTGGCCGACCGCGTGACTTACGACTGCACCCTGATCGATGACGACGAAGATCCCGGCGACCAGGGACTGCTCGACGGACTGACCCGGCCGCCCGGCGAGGCTTTCGAACCGCAGGTGGTCGCCGCCGACACTGCCGATACTGCTGCCACGGCGGATAGAAAACCCGTCGATCCGGCGAGCTCGGATGCTGTTAAAAAAATAGCCCGCCGGTCGCGGCGTCGGCGTACCCGCCAACCCGGTCGCACCGTCCTGTGGCTGACCGCCGCCGCGTTGCCGATGTTCGGGTTGGGACAAGCTACCCTGCACGGGCAACCCGACGCGGTCGCCGCCTCGGTTCGCGCCCTGGCTGTCTACCTGTTCGCTGCCCTGTCCCTCCTCGTCGCCACGTCGTTTTTGGGGGTGCGCAGCTACCTGCGGCGACGTGGCGTCGCCATGCCCCGCGACGTCTCCGTCGCCTGGCTCGGCGGCGGCATCGCGCTGGTCGCCTTGTTGCTGTCGGTCAGCTTTCTGTTGCCGCAACCCGGGCGGATACTCGCTGATCTGCAAGTGCCCAAGTGGCTCGAATCGCCCGAAGGGCTCGGTCCCAGCCGTTTCGGATGGGGGTCGGAGACAGCCGAATCCGACGGCCAAAGCGATTCCACCAAACGCCCAGCTACAACCGCCAATCAAGAGTCGGCCGATGCTCGCGATGGCGATTCGGGGACCAGTCCGGAGGGCCAGCCATCGCAGAATCGATCGTCCAGCGATCAACCGAACGGACAGCCAGGTGGTCAGCAGGACGATCCGCAGGGTAATCAAACAGGCGACCAACAAGGTGGGCGGTCAAATGATCAAGCGGGTGACCGGCAAGGGGAGCGTCCAGGCGACGAACAGGGCGCACAGCAGGGCGGCGACCGACGCGATCGGCAAGCCCCTCAACCAGAGGGACAGGAGTCTGATCAACAGCAAACGGCCCAGCCAGAGGGGCAACAGGACCGACCGCCAGGTGAACCGCAGGGCACGAGCGATCGGCCAGCCGACCAGCCTGCGAACCGGACAGAAGAGGGCTCCGACCGACCCGAGCGACCCCAGCCGTCCGCTGAAGCAGATACGCCAAAGCAGTCACCGGAGACCCAGGAGCCTTCATCTGATCGCTCGGACAGT
This sequence comes from Planctomycetaceae bacterium, assembly GCA_007694185.1. Classification (GTDB taxonomy): domain Bacteria; phylum Planctomycetota; class Planctomycetia; order Pirellulales; family Pirellulaceae; genus UBA6163. The sequence goes on along the minus strand of RECD01000252.1, from coordinate 1,422 downwards.
TCAGCAGAATCGCCCCCTGACGCGGCGACGCCTCCGCCGGACGCCTCTTCACCCAGAAGTCCCTCGTTCGACCCAAGCTCCGTGTTGTGGCTGCTTAAGGCCTTGATCTATCTGGTCTTGCTGCTGGTCTTGGCGGCCTTCGTGTGGGTGAACCGAGCCACCATCGTGGAACTCTGGCAACGTTTGCAGGCCTGGCTGGCTGGCAAACCTGCCAGCTCGCAATCGGCCGAACCGATCGCCGCGATTCTTGAACCGAGTCGCCCAGCGAAGCCCTTCTCGGCGTTCACCAACCCGTTGGCCACCGGTGTCGATCCCCGTCGAGCCGTGATCGAGACGTTCCAAGCGACCGAAGCATGGTATCGCGAGCAGGGTCAGCCCCGCGGCCGCGACGAGACGCCTCAGGAGTACGTCCGTCGACTGCAGACCGCCACGGCCGCAGACCGCCAACTGATGGAACAGTTGACCGCAGCCTACAACCGGATCGTCTATGGCGGTCAATCGGCAAGCCGACGCGACCTGCATCAGGTGCGGCTCGTCTGGGAATCGGTCTTCCGATCACGGTGAGGCCAACGCCGGACTTCGCCGGCTACCATGACGCAACCCGGGCACGCCCCTGTCCGCCCCATTCGTCCGGTCGGACCGCTTATTCCGGCGCGTCGACAAGTCGGCCGATCCGAACAGCGGCAGTGCCCGAGCAAAACGTTACCGAGCCATTTAGAAGGCCCCAGCCATGTCCCCGAACCTGCAAATCCTGGCCTACGAATCGACACCACTGGGGACGCTGTGCTTGCGCAAGCGGCGGACCCTCGATGAACCGACCGAGTGGGTCACCGAGATCACGCTGAACCACGAGTTCTTGATGAGCAGCCTGCACACCGATTCGGAGCAGGCTTTGGCACGCATCCCGCTCGCGCAAGTCGCCGGTGACCGACTGGAAGTCCTGATCGGAGGTCTGGGGCTCGGCTACACCACCCTCGCGGCACTCGCCTCCGAACGCGTCGCCCGTGTGGAAGTGGTCGAGCTATTGCCCCAAGTGATCCGGTGGACGCATGAAGGTTTGACGCCGTTGAGCGAATCGCTGAACTCCGAACCACGGCTGGCGATTTCCCAAGGCGACATTTACGAACGGTTGACGCTGCCGCCGAGCGGTCCGGGATCGGATGTGATCCTGATCGACGTCGATCATTCGCCGGAGGACCAACTCGGCTCCGAGAAACACGCCTTCTACACGGTCGATGGCTTGGCCGCGGCCTCAGCCCATCTGAAACCAAGCGGGATTTTGGCGCTCTGGTCCTACGCCAAGGACACGCCCTTGCTGGACGCGATGCGTCAGGCCTTCAAACAAGTCGAAACGCACCCGATCACCTACTACAACCGCCACGTCCACGAACACTTCACGGACTGGCTCTACACCGGCATCCG
>RECD01000171.1 GCA_007694185.1 Planctomycetaceae bacterium | reverse complement strand
AACCCACGACCGGCGGTTTACAAAACCGCTGCTCTGCCAACTGAGCTACGCTGGCCGGTTGGACGGGATGCAGAGTTTACCGATCCCAGCGTCCGAGGCAAGACGGATTCGGGGGGCAAGCAGGCAAAAATCAGCGGTTATTTCAACTTTTTTCGCCGATTTGATCACTTGGTCAGGATCAATTTTCCCTGCCTCGTCCGCCGCAAGCGGTAGATCTGGCCGTCGTTTTCGATCCAAATCTCCTCCCCGCAGCGGGCCAGAGTCTGAAACGGGATGATTTTGGGGAGCGAGGGATTGACCCCCGAACCGGCCCGGATGACCTCGGACGCCCCATCGGGGCCGTCGGTCGGGGGCCGATTCCTCGCGATTGCCGGAGCGGGGCCGGCATCCGACGGTTCCGCGGGGGGCTCATTCGTCATCTGGCGACTGCGGTCACGGCAGGAAAAGGCCGCGAGCCGACGATTGCCGGCCCGACTCCGGGCCGAGCACGCTGCCCAACCCGATTTCGACAGGCATTATTGTCGAATCACCGGGCCGCCGCAAGTCAATAATGAGAACTATTATCAACAACGACTGGCCAGGCGGCGGTCAATCCCGTGGCTCGTCGAGCATCGCCTTGTACCGGTCCCGCTCCCGACGGGTCGCCTCCAGGTCGAAGATCAAGTACTTCATGTCGAGTCGCAATTGGGCCAAAGCTTCCTGAACGAGGTTCAAAATCCGCCGTCGGCGGATGCCGGCATCGATCGCGCGGTCGATCGCCGGCAGCAGGTGATCGCGGTAACGGGCAGGAAGGTGACCGATCAGACCGGCTAATTCTCGCAATTCGGCGGGAATCGGCTCGGCAGTCGGTTCGACAGGGCGTGACGATGGGTGCATCGGGGTCTCGAATAAGCCTAAACGTAGGGACTGACGCGATGGCTGGCAGAAACGGGACGATTGAACTTGGCCGCGGGCGACCGATCACCGTAGACTCCGGCGCGGACATCGCACCGGCGAGCTCTCCACAGCCGAGGAAAGCCTGCCGACATCCGTCCCGCCGTGATCGCCACGGCGACCTGTTGTTCGCCACGACGCCAGGCCGCTAATGGAGTGTGTTCACGGCCTGCCACATGGTCAATGAATCCGCACGATGGGATATCCAAATCGACCCGATCGGGTGACGCATCGACGGATCGGGGAAACCCGCCGGGTCAGGCGAGGGCTCGGGGTCCTGCTCGTTTGGTCGCTTCTGACGACGTTCGGGTCGACCGCCGCGGCTCAACTGGTTGACCCGCTGGACGCTTACCCGCCGCGTTGGCGGCTGGCCGATTCAGATTGTGACGCCCGCGTGGTTCGGCAGGGGCACGACCCGAGTGGCGGCCTGGGAGACGGCGGTTGCGAATCGATCACGCTCCGCTGTGGCCATGGAACCCACGCGACGCTCGAGTACAGGATTGAACCGACGCGGGTCATCGACGAGTTGACGGCCCGGGTTTACGTCAAGTCGATTCGGACGGGTGCGTCGATCGGGCTGCGCGTTCGCTTCCCCCGGATGCTCGACCCGGAAACGGGACAATCGCTGTTCGTGATCATCTCGGGCGCGAGCTACCGGGAGGCGGGAAGTTGGCAGCGGATCGGGGTCGGGATGATCGAGGCCCCTTTGCGGTTAAAGACGTTCGCTCTTCGCCAAGCACACGGGTCCACGGCCGACCTGGGCGATCCGTATGTCGACGCGGTGGTGATCAATGCCTACACCGGCCCTGGTGACATGACCCTGGGGATCGACAACTTGACCGTGGACGGGATGGTGCCGCTGGTCTCGATGCGAGACTTGGCCGCGGCCGAGCCGGACGCAGGCCGCGGGTTCGCGACGGGCGCGGGTGCCGGCGCAGGCCGTGGGCGGACGATAGCTGCCGGCAGCCGTCAACGTACTCCGCGGTCCGCCTTTCCGGCCGGGAAGGTGACGCGGATTTTGCAACACAACGGCGAGCCGCTCGATTGGGTCAAGAGCCTGGGGTTTGACGCGATTCTGCTGAGCAAGCCGCTGGACCGAGCGATTTTGAGCGAAGCGATGCGGACCGGCGTGCAGGTCTATTCGCCCCTGCCGACAGCCCCCGACCCCGGGCTGGTGCCGCTGCTGGAACCGCTGGCGGGGTACTACTTGGGAACCTCGATGTCGCAGGCCCGTTTGCCGGTCGCCGTGGCGGAGGCCGAACGGTTGGCGGGCTGGCCCGAATTGTGGCAGCGACCCCTGATCGCCGCTCCGGCCGAGGCGACACGCCGATACGCGGCGATCGCAGACGGTTTGGTGTTCGATCTCCCCCCCCCGATCCGCGGATTGTCCGGTGCGGAGGAAATTTCGATCCTGACCGATTCGCCCGGCAGGCTGGGCCGCACCGGATTGGACGCGGTCGGGATCCGGACCGATGTTCCGGCGGGACTGCGCGTCCAGCTTGACGCGATCAGCACCGCGATCGGGGCGCCGCGAGGGACGGACCTGTTCTGGCAAGCGACCCTGTTGCAGGTCGCCCGCGCCCTGCAGACGGCCCCCCGCGCGATCGTCTTCCGTTCAGACCGGCCATTGACCGGCGGTCGTCCGGAGGACCAAGTCCGTTCGGTGGCGTTGAGCTATGTCAATCGCTACCTCGACGCGGTCGGCGGGATGGTTGCCGCCGGCAAACCCGCACCGCAGCCCGAATCGAGCGGCGCGGCGTACGAGGTGGGTGGCTTGACGTTCCCGGGCGGCCGACTGTGGATCGCGACCACGCGCACCCAACATCGCGGGTTGGCGCTGGCGGGTGACGGGGACGCTTTGCGGATCGACCTGCCGTCAGATCAGTCCAGTCAGCTCGCCTGGCGACTGACCCATTTCACGGCCGAACGGTTGGCGGTCCAGCGATCCGGCGGGAAGGCCTTCCTGGAGGTGGTCTCTCCCGACCTGCTCGAGACTATCGTCCTGACCGGAGACCCGGCCGCGGGCGGTAGGCTTTCGCGGGCTTTGTCGGAACTGGCGGAGCGGGCGGCGATGGACCGCTTGCAGCTCTCCCGCGAAGGGCTCGACCGGATCAGCGACGACACCCGGTTGGCGGTTACCAGCCGGATCGTACCGGCGGGTGGATCGGCGCCAGAGTTGCTTCGGGCGGCCGAACGGTCGCTGCGAGACGCTCAGCCTTTGCTGCGGTCGGGCGACGCCGGATCGGCGTTGCGGATGGCGCGGCGGGCAGACGCGTGGGCGCTCCGCGCCCAGTGGCAACTTCACACGGCACTGGCGCCCGGCCGCGTACTCGACCCGTTAGTCAGTTGCCCGCCGCTACTGTCCGTCGGCGGTTTGGCCGCGCAGGTCATGTGGTGGCCGCTCATGGAAGACGCCCCTTGGGGAAGCAATCGGTTGGTCGGCGGTTCACTCGATTCGGCAGACCTGCTCGGTGATGCCGGATGGGTCGTGGGGAAACGCCCCGATGCCCCGCCGGGAATCGAGTCGCAGGTCGGCATCGTCAACGGGCCGCAAGTGGAAGGGGCGGGGTGTTTGTTGGCCACCGTCACCGCGTCGACGCCGCAAGCTTTGACAGGCGGCTTTGCCGGGACGACGTTGCAAATCCGCAGCCCCGGCGTTCGGTTCGCTCCCAAGACGGCGATCCGCATCGACGCCAAGGTTCGGACGCTCGGATTCGGCGGCGCGGACCAAGGGGTGCTGGTCCATGATAGCATCGCCGGGCCCGAATTGGGCGTCCTGGTGCGGGCGACGCCGCAGTGGCAGACGGTGCGGCTGTATCGCCAAACGCTGGAGGACGCGGAAGTGTCGGTCCGGTTCGAGCTGATCGGGGCCGGGGAGGTCGTGATCGACGACGTTCAGATCCGCGATTGGAGCCCCGAGGATCGCGCGGCGGGCCCCGTCCTGCGACAACTCGACTGAAACCGAAACCGAGACGACTTGTCAACGCCCGTCTCGACGGCAACAGTGAACGGCCCGCTGGGACCCGTCCGCCCCGTCGAATCTTTGCATTTGCCGATGTTGCCCCCTGCCGAATTCAAGCTCCGCCCACCCTTCCCGCCGGCCGGCGACCAGCCCGAGGCGATCGCCGCCTTGACGGCCGGCTTCAAGCGTGGCGAGCCGTTTCAGGTGCTGTTGGGGGCGACCGGTACCGGGAAAACCTACACGATGGCGAACGTGATCGCCCAGCTGGAACGGCCGGCGCTGATCCTTAGCCACAACAAGACGCTGGCCGCCCAGCTCTACGCCGAATTCCGCGAATTCTTCCCCGAAAACGCCGTCCACTATTTCGTTAGCTATTACGACTATTACCAGCCGGAAGCCTACATCCCGGCGCGGGACGTTTACATCGAAAAGGACTCGTCGATCAACGAGGAGATCGATCGGTTGCGGCTGGCCACCACCAGTTCCCTCGTCAGCCGCCGCGACGTGGTGATCGTGGCCTCGGTCAGCAGCATCTACGGGCTCGGTTCGCCGGACGATTACAAGAAATTGGTCGTCGGCCTGCACCGCGGCGATCGGCTGCGTCGCGACCATCTGCTGATGAAGCTGGTCGAGGTGTTGTACGACCGCAACGACATCGCGTTCGAACGGGGCCGATTTCGGGTCCGGGGCGATTCGATCGAGGTCTGGCCGAGCTACGAGGAGTTCGCTTATCGGATCGAGATGTGGGGCGACGAGATCGAGCGGATTTCGATCATCAAACCGAGTTCCGGTGAGGTCTTGCAATCGCTCGATTACCTCTATCTCTACCCGGCCAAGCACTTCGTGATGCCGGAAAACCGCATCCAGGCTGCGATCCGCGGGATCCGCGCCGAGTTGGAGGAGTGCCTGGCGACCTTCCAGGCTCAGGGCAAACTGCTGGAAGCCCAGCGGTTGGCGGCCCGCACCCGATTCGATTTGGAAATGTTGCAGGAAGTCGGCCATTGCCCGGGTATCGAAAACTACAGCCGACCGCTGTCCGGCAAACCGCCCGGCGCGACGCCCGACACCCTGTACGACTTTTTCCCAGAAGACTTCATCACCTTCATCGACGAGTCGCATGTCACGGTTTCTCAGATCCGGGCGATGCACGCCGGCGACCGCAGCCGAAAACTGACCCTGGTCGACCACGGTTTTCGGCTGCCCAGCGCGCTGGACAACCGGCCCCTCCGGTTCGAAGAATGGGAGGCGAAAAACGGCCAGATCTGCTTCGTCTCGGCGACCCCCGGCGAGTACGAATTGGGCAAGACGGGCGGCGAGGTGGTCGAACAGATCATCCGCCCCACCGGACTGCTCGACCCCGTCGTCGAGGTCGTTCCGGCGCGGGGCCAGGTCAGCCATCTGTTGGGTGAGATCCGCCTGCGAGCCGAACGCGATCAGCGGGTGCTCGTGACCGCCCTGACGAAACGGTTGGCAGAGGACTTAGCGACCTACCTGCAAGAACAGAACGTTCGCTGCCGTTGGCTTCACAGCGAATTGGACGCGTTCGCACGGGTCGATCTGCTCCAAGAACTCCGCGCCGGCCGGTTCGATTGCCTGGTCGGTGTCAACCTGCTGCGCGAAGGGCTCGATCTCCCCGAAGTCTCGTTGGTCGCGATCCTCGATGCCGACAAGGAGGGATTCCTGCGGAGCGAAACGAGCCTGATCCAGACGATCGGGCGGGCCGCGCGAAACGTCGACGCGAAGGTGATCCTGTACGCCGATTCCGTCACGGCCTCGATGCGGGCGGCGATGGACGAAACGCTCCGCAGACGCGAGATCCAGCAGGAATACAACCGAAAACATGGCATCGTCCCGACGTCGATCCGCAAATCGATGCGGGCCGGCATCGAATCGGACGCCGCGAAGCATAAACGGACCGCCGCGGCCGCCCGCCACGCCGACGATGGCCAACGGATCACGCTCGAGTACATCGAAACGCTCGAACAGGAGATGCTGCAGGCCGCCGAAGAGCTGGAGTTTGAAAAGGCGGCATCGATCCGTGACCGGGTCTTGCAACTGAAGCCACACATCGGCAAACCGTTGTCCGAGGTGGAGCTGAGCGTCTCTCCTGCGGGGGGCGATGGCGGGCGTCAACGCCGCGGAAAAAAGAAGGCGACCGGCATCAAACGCGCCAAAATCCCCCGTCCCAAGAGCGGCTGATGCGACTCGGTCGACTCCGGCGTGGTCGCGGGGCAACCGCGACGTCCGGGGCGGCTCAAGCCTTGCGGACGACCGCCTTGCCGACCAACCCCTGAGTGGCGTTGCGGGTATCGATCACCAACGGTGCCCAATCGACGAGCTGCTGAAAATCGACCGCGTCGTGGGCGGTGACGATCAACACGGCGTCGAACCCGGAGACCGTTGGCTCGTTCCAGGGGACGCTAGCCAACCCGGCCCAGTGAGGATGCTCGCGATTTTTCCGGATGCGGGGAACGAACGGGTCGTGGTAAGCGACCTCCGCCCCGGCATCGTGCAGCAGGTCCATCAAGACGTAGCTGGGTGATTCGCGGTCATCGTCGACGTTCGCCTTGTAGGCCAAGCCGATCAACAAGACGCGACTGCCGTTGAGCGGTTTGCGGTGCAGGTTGAGCGCCTCGGCGACGCGGCCGACGACATGCTTGGGCATCGACGTGTTGATCTCGCCCGCCAACTCGATGAAGCGGGTCGCCTGGCCATATTCCCGAGCCTTCCAGGTCAAGTAGAAGGGGTCGATCGGGATGCAGTGTCCGCCGAGCCCCGGTCCGGGATAAAACGGCATGTAGCCAAAGGGCTTCGTCTTCGCGGCCTCGATGATCTCCCAGACGTCGATCCCCATCGCGCCATAAACGAGTTTCAATTCGTTGACCAAGGCGATGTTGACGCTGCGGAAAATGTTTTCCAGCAACTTGGTCGCTTCGGCGGCGCGACAACTCGATACCGGCACGACTTGCCGGACCGCCCGGAGATAGAGCTCCGAGGCCCGTTGACAGCAAGCGGGGGTCAGCCCGCCGACCACCTTCGGGATGTCCGCGACCTGGCTGCGCGGATTGCCAGGGTCCTCGCGTTCGGGCGAGAAGGCGAGGTGAAAGTCCTGGCCGGCGACCATCCCGGAACTCGCTTCGAGCACTTGCCGGAGTTCCCCGTCGGTCGTGCCGGGGTAGGTGGTCGATTCGAGCACGACGAGCATGCCACGCCGCAGGTGTGGGCCGATCCCCGCACCGGTATTCAGAATGAACGAGATGTCCGGTTCGCGGTTCTTGCTCAGCGGGGTCGGCACACAGATGATCACGGCCTCGCACTCCGCAACCCTCGACAAGTCGGCGGTGGCGTCCAGCCGGCCGGCGTCCAACTCGGCGCGAATCCGGTCCGCCGGGATGTGTCGAATGTAGGACTGCCCGGCACGGATCTTGGCGACCTTGCCCGCATCGACATCGACCCCCAAGACCTTTTCACCCCGGCTGGCGAATTGGATCCCCAGTGGCAGACCGACGTAACCGAGCCCGATGATCGCGATCATGTTGGTTTCAATTCGACGGGTGGAGGTTCGTGGCCTAACGCCACGTTGGAGGCAACGACAAGCGGAGAAACACACGAGTGAACGTAAACAGCGATCACAAACGCAACCGACAGGGGACGCGGTGTCCGGGCCGCCGGTCGAGCCCCACGAACTTCCCCATCGGCCAATTTCCCGGGCATCCCAAAAGGTCGCTAGCGGTATGACCTACGGCACACCCGACGGACGGGCCGACGAATCAGTCTCATTCCGGTTCCGGATCAGCCTTTTTCAGCAAATCGAACTGGCAGTCGTCGAGCGCCACGGATGCCCCCTGGTTCATGAACCGAACCTCCACGATCAGCAGCGTCTTTTGGTGCCGTCGGATCACCGTGCCTTCGAAGCCGGCGAATCGCCCGGTACGGACCCGCACCCAGTCGCCCGACTCGATTCTCGCTTCCGGGGAGAGCGGCGCACCGGTGCGGACCAACTGCTGAATGCGAGCGAGGTCCTCGACCAATTGGGCCGTATCGACCACGGCGAGCGAATTGGAAACGCAACCGCTGCAGACGGCATGGTAGCGGGCCATCTCATCGCCACGGACGAAGACATAGTTGCTGAACAGCGGCAAAAATGACTCGCGAATCCGACCGGCAGGCGAGCGATATCGCCGTGAGATGACGGGTGCGTAGTGTGCGATCTGGTCCTGCCGAAGCAATCGCATCAACTGCTTTTCCTGACGAGACCGGGTGTAACAGGCCCACCACTGGTAATCGCCTGCGGGCTGTTCCAGCAGGTTTTCAGGAAAACAATCAGGTTCGGAACTGAGGATCGGCATGGTTGACAGGCCCGGGCATGGCCCCGGTGCGAAGGGTGAATGGCTGACGGCCGGACGCTATTCGCGAGTACGTGGCTGGAACCGCAACGGCCCGCTCAGGCAACCGGCATTGTCGAATCGTCGCATCGTGACAGGCGGCTCGATCGATCATGAGACAAAACGGGCGGCGGGTCCAGCGTCCCCGGCCGAACCGCTGCGACCGTCACAGCCGCGCATTTCGTCAACTTTGCTTCAACTATCACCTTCCCTCTAGGCGATAAAAAGGACAACAGCCGTTTTGCCGCAGTCGCAGACGGACTCGGCTGGACCGCAGATTCTTTGGATACCGTCAGTCGCCAGGGGGACTCCGATGGCGTTTCGCTTCGCATCACATGCAACCGACTCCGCGCCGGGTGAGCCCAGCCAGGCCGTCCCGACGGCCGATCGTGGCAAGGCTCGGCTGGCCAAGCGTGCTTTCGCCGCCGCGCTGCTGGCGTCGGTGTTGATTCCTCATGCCGGCTGCACCATGCTGGCCAACGCCCAGAAAAACTTGGGCCGACACGACGGCATGGACGAGTTCCTGGTCAGTCATCGCAACCGGGCGTGGTCGGCCCGGGCCTGGCTGTGCAACCAGCAGGGTTACCGACATCATCCCTATAAAGCCGACTTGGAAGCCGGGTTCCGACAAGGCTACGAAGACGTCGCCGCGGGCGGCAGCGGATGCACGCCGCCGGTCTGCCCAAGGTCTTATTGGGGTTGGCAATACCAATCGCCCGACGGCCAAAAACGCATGAACGCCTGGTTCGAAGGCTACCCGTTGGGGGTTCGTGCCGCCGAGCAGGACGGTATCGCCCATTGGGGTGCCGTCGTGACCTCGTTCCATTCGCCGGCCCAAAACCCTGAGGGGACGATGCCCCCCTGGACGGAAGATCATCCCGGCGGTGGCCCGAAGCCCTTGTCGCCGGTCCCGGACCCGAACTTCATGCCCGAGTCGATCCCGACGCCGGCGAACCCCGAACCGCTGGGCCAGCCCTCAATCAAGCTGCCGACTGCCGGTATGCCGTTCAACGCCTCACCGGTTTCCAATCGGCTGCCGGTCGAAAACCCGCCGCCATCTGGTCGGTCGGTCGAGTTGAACCTGCCGACAACGAATTGACCCCGCTCGACCGCGGTCGAGCCGACAAGTGATCGATGCGAGACGCCAACCGAGATCGCTCTCGGACGCGCGGACGGAATGCCTGTTGGAACCTGAGTTAATCCCGCCTGTCGGTGCTCCACCGAGAGGGCAAGCCAATGAGTGGAAGTACGATGAACCTCTGTTCTGAAAAACTTGGGTCGGCCACCATCCGACGTGCCCGGCGGGCGGCATCGCTCACCGCGATGCTGGCGTCCGTCACACTGACAGGTTGCACGGCGCTGCTGTCGCCGATCGACGGCGTGCCGGCGAGACGGTTGCCTCCCGAATTCTTCGGCCAGCCGAAGAACAACATGGTGCCGGTCGACATCTCGCTATTGTCGCTCGAGCCGCCACGGGAATACCAAGTCGATAGCGGCGACATCTTGGGGATGTACATCGAAGGGGTGCTCCCCTTCAACGATCCCAACGTGCCGCCGACACCGCCGCCGATCAATTTCCCCGACCAGAACAGCCTGCTGCCCCCGTCGCTCGGGTTTCCGATCGCGGTGCAGGAGGACGGCACGATCTCCCTGCCGCTGATCGAACCGCTGAACGTTCGCGGCCTGACGATCGACCAGATCCGCGATCGGGTCCGCGAGGCCTACATCGAAACCGACATCCTGCGTCCCGAGAAGGCCCGGCCGTTGGTAAGCTTGATCAAGGAACGGACTTACAACGTGATCGTGGTGCGGCAAGATGGTGGCGCCCGCTTGGGCGGCCTGGCAGGCCAATCCGGCGTGATCCGCGGGACAAGCGACCTGAGTGCGAACGCGTCCCAGGTCAAGCTGCCGGCGGGTCAGAACGACATCCTGCATGCGTTGGTCGAAACCGGCGGGATGCCCGGTTTGAACGCCAGAAACGAAGTCAAGGTGCTGCGGGCCAAAGATGCCGACCGTCGCAAGCGGGCAGAGTTCATGCGAGCCTTTGGCGCCCAGCAACAAGCCGCCCTGCTCGACCCCTGTGCTTGCCCGCCTGAAATGCCGGATGACCCGACGGTGCTGCGGATCCCGCTGCGAGTCCCGCCCGGCGTCGTCCCGCAGATCACCCCGAACGACGTCCGATTGGATCATGGCGACATCGTCTACATCGAGGCCCGCGATTCCGAAGTTTACTACACCGGCGGCCTGTTGCCGGGCGGCGAGTTCCCGCTGCCTCGTGACTACGACCTCGACGTGCTGGGGGCGATCTCGCTAGCCGGCATGGGTGTAGCCGGGACGGCCGGTCGAGGTGGCGGCGGCGGGATGCAGATGGGCGGCATGGGCGGCGGCATGGGCCAGATCGTTCCGCCGGGTATGCTGTACATCCTGCGGCAAACCCCCTGCAACGGCCAAGTCGCGATCGAAGTCGACTTGAGCAGGGCCATCAACGACCCGCGTCAACGGCCGCTGGTTCAAGCCGGCGACTACCTGATCCTGCAATACAAGTGCGAGGAAGAGTTGGTGAACTTCGGGATCAGCACCTTCTTCATCTTCGGTATCCAGGAACTGTTCCGCGGCCGCCGGTGACCTCCGCCCGACCGGCGGTGGGTCGCAGTGAGTCGCGGTGGCAACACCGGGAAACTTGATCAACGTCCAACCCCGTTCGGGATATCAATCCCGGGCGGGGTTCGTTCGTTGAGACGAAAGCTCCGACTCCTCGATCGCGGATCAGACCCCTTCGGACCCTGATGAACTCGCATTGGCCGCCGCTTCCCGCAGGCGACTGCACGCCTCGTCCGGCTGGCTGCACAGGGAGCAGCGACTTCCCCCTTCGCCGTCGGGACGATTGGCCAACCCGCCGCAGGAACCGCTGATCGAGCGACGGCCGAAGATCACGCCGATCGCCATCGCCCCGAGGGCCGCTGCAAACGCGAACGCGGTGACGAGAACGACAGGAAACCAGCGGCCGACGGCGGTGCTGCCACCCGCGTCTCGGCCGGCCTCCCCGGCAGCCGCTTCACCCGCACCGACTCCCAGACCCGCGGCAACTGCGGAGGGCTCAACGGTCGGGTTGTCGTCAGGCACCAACAACGACCCGCTCGTGACGGCAGCTAGCGAACCGTCTTCGCCACGAACCATCACCAACGCATCCAGTCCGTTTCGCTCCGCGACTTCCAGCGCCTCATCAGGCCCTAGGACGTTGATCGCGGTCGCCCAACCGTCGGCCGTCATGCAATCCTCCGCGATCACCGAAACCGAAGCGGTAGCGTGCCGGATCGGCTCGCCCGTCCGCGGGTCGATGGTGTGGGAATAACGCCGGCCCTCGTGTTCGAAAAAGTTCCGGTAGTCACCGCTGGTCGCGATCGCCAGATCCCGCAGCGGGATCGCCCTGGCTACGACGTCGCCGGCGACATCCGGTTGTTGAATCCCCACCATCCAAGGTCGGCCCCCCTTGTCGCCGCGGACCCGCAGGTCTCCCCCGATTTCGACGAACACGTTGTCGGCCCCCCAAGTCCCCAACCGTTCGACAACCCGATCGACGCCATGCCCCTTGGCGATCGCGGACAGATCGATCGTCAGGTCGCCCCGCGCCTTGCGGATCGCGGGCGGCTGCTCCCGAACTTCGAGCTGCGCCGATCCGACCCGATCGAGCAATTCGCGGATCCGCTCCGGTTCCGGCGGGGCGAGCGATCGCTTCCCAGGCCCGAAGCTCCAAGCGTTGACCAACGGGGCGACCGTGATGTCAAAGGCGCCGCCGCTGGCCTGATGAATTTCCAACGCCTTGCCGACCACCAACGCCGTCGCCGCACTGACCTCAAACCACTCGGTCGACTCCGATCGGTTGAAACGGCTGATCTCGGAATCCTCCAAATAGGTCGACATCTGGTCATTGACCTGCCGAAGCTCCCGATCGATCTGCTCTCTCCAATCCTCCGGCAAACCGGGCGGAGGGTTAAAGATTTTGACCATGTAGACCGTCCCCATTGTCGGCCCACGCGTCTCCAAGATCGGTGCCGCAGTCTCGGATGGCGCCTGGGCGGACGCCGGCTCGGCGAAAGGCAACGCCGGCAAGAACAGGGCGATCATCACTGTCAAGACGCAACGGCGTAGGCCAGGCACGACAAGGTTCTCGGGTTGAAAGGTGCGTTCCTGCGAAGCAAAAAGGACCAGGCAAAGGGCTCGTTCTGACGATCAACCGGTCCCACGCCCATTCTAGGAGTCCGAGCCGATTCGACCCAGCCCCGCCCGAAACCCAAACGGAAACAGGCCCCACGCCCATGCCGAAGGGTCAGAGCAAGGAGGATTGCCCGGTTTTGGTCACTGGGGGCGTTGCCGCTCCGGGCCGTTTGCGGTTGACCCGGCGAGGTTTAGAGGTCTGAGGGCTAAGGATCGTGAGGGAAATAAGCGTCCGGTACCTTTTGCGAGGAACTCACCCTCCGGGTGCTTTGCAAAAAAGGTGACGGACACTTTTTTACCGCTCACGGCTAAGGTGAGGCAAAATGGGTATCGCAACGACAACCGGTGGTACGAATCCATCCGCAAGGCTCTCCAATGCGTCGAGCGACCGGAGCGGTCCGATGATCACGGGTCGTGGGACCGCGCTCGGCGTGCTAGATCCTCGTGAGAAACTGAAGTCGCGACTCTACGGTCCGATAAGCGACTGGATGCCCCGCGTCGAGGAAGCTTTGCAAACGGAATTGCAGAGCCGCTATGAGTCGGTCGCGCCGTTGTTGCGTCATGGGGCGCAGTTGGGAGGCAAACGGCTTCGCCCCGCTCTGGTGCTGCTCTCCGCCGCAGTGATCGATCCGGGCCGGGTTTCGGAAAGCCATGTCCGGTTGGGGGTGGTGCTGGAAATGGTCCACACCGCGACCCTGATCCATGATGACGTGCTGGACGAGGCCGAATTGCGACGTCGGTCGCCGACGGTGCATTCGATCTGGGGCGAACACGCGGCGATCTTACTCGGCGACTACCTGTTTTCTCAGGCCTTCCGCCTAGCCGCGACCCTCCCCTCGACCGTCGCCTGCCGCTGGATCGGCGAAGCGGCCCGCCAGGTCTGCGAGGGCGAATTGCGCCAGGTTTTGGCTCGCGACGCTCTCGATCTGGACGAAGCGACCTACGTCGAAATGATCCGCGGAAAGACCGCCGAATTGTGCGGGGTCGCTTGCCGATTGGGAAGTCACTTCGCCGGTGGTTCGCCCCAGCAGATCGCCGCCCTGCAACGGTATGGCGAGGAATTAGGGATCGCCTTCCAGATCGCCGACGACTACCTCGACCTGTGGGGCGACGACCAGGCGATGGGCAAAACGCTCGGTTCGGACCTGCTCCAAGGGAAGTGGACCCTACCGGTGCTGCGAACGCTGCAAACGGCATCTTCGATTGACCGCGCTGCGCTCGTAGCGATTTTGAGCGGGCCTCCCGAGCGGAGGGCGGAAGAAGCTCGACCGTTGATGGAACGAGGTGACGCGCAGGCATACACCCTTCGAGTTGCCGAAGTACACCGCGACCGCGCCAAAGGCTCGCTGTCGGCATTGCCTGCCGGTGAAGCCCGAGACTCGCTGGATGCTTTGGCCGATTTCGCTGTCGCCCGTTCCTACTGATCCGGTTCGACGGGTACACCGAATCGTGCGGGCTGGTGGAGAAATAAGAACGCCGGCGGACGGCCCAAAAGGATGTTTTCTACGATACCCCATTGGCCTTCGATGCTTTATACTAAGCGGCCAAAGTGCCGAACGTGTCCCGTCTCATCGTCCCGCGTCGCAGCCCATCCCACGCCGCACGGCCTCAGCCCTGCTGCACCGGCTCGGCGATGGCATCGACGGACAGCAGCCCACCCACATCGGATGGGGCACCCATTCCCCGTTCGAACCAGCCACCGCTACGCCACAGATGCCATCGTTAATGGATACCCCGACTGCCCCCATTCCCGTTCCCCAGGGCAAGCTGTTCTCCGAGCTTGATCTGTCGCCCGTCACCCATCGGGCTCTGAAACATGCCGGCTTCACAGAGGCCACCCCGATCCAGTCCGCGTTGATCCCGTTGGCCCTGGAAGGCTACGACGTCATCGGCCAGGCTCGGACAGGAACCGGCAAGACCGCAGCCTTCTCGATTCCGATCTTGGAACAACTCGACTCCTTAGAAGAAACCCGCGACCCACAAGCCCTGATCCTCGTTCCGACACGAGAACTGGCCGATCAGGTCGGCAAAGAAGCCGAACGACTCGCCTATGGGGTGCCAACGGAAATCGCCGTGTTGGCCGGCGGCAAGAACATGACGGGTCAGCTGCGTCAGCTTCAAAATGGCGTCCAAGTCGTGGTCGGTACCCCCGGTCGCGTTCACGATCACCTGCAACGGGGATCGCTCCGCACCGACTCGATCTGGTGCGTCGTCCTCGATGAGGCCGACCGGATGCTCGACATCGGTTTTCGGCCGCAGATCGAACGGATCTTGCGAAAGTGCCCCAAGGATCGCCAAACCTTGCTCCTCTCCGCGACCTTGCCACCGACCGTTCGCCGACTCGCCGAGTCCTACATGCACCACCCGCTGGTGGTCGACTGCAGCACCACGGCGATGGCGGTCGACACGATCGAACAGCGATACTTCACGGTCGATCCCGAACGCAAAATCGAACTGCTGGTCCGGTTGCTCCGCCGCGAACAACCCGCTCAGGCGATCGTCTTCTGCCGCACACGCCGCGGGACCGACAAGTTGCAGCGGAAATTGTCAGAGGACTTTCCCGAAACGGCTTGCATGCATGGTGATATGGCCCAGCGGGATCGAGACCGGGTGCTGCAGCGGCTCCGCGACGGCAAGCTGAAGATCCTGGTCGCTACCGACGTGGTTGGCCGGGGGATCGACATCAGCACGATCTCGCACATCGTCAACTTCGACGTCCCGCAAGACTGCGACGATTACGTTCACCGCGTCGGCCGCACCGGCCGGATGGGACGAGACGGTGTCGCGTACACCTTCGTGATGCCCGGCGAAGGGGACATCCTGACGGCGATCGAGCAGCGGATCAATCGCGAGCTGATCCGCGACAAGTTGGAAGGCTTCGAGCCGACCGGGGTGTCGTTCTCGCGAGCCAAGGTCGAAGCGGCCGAGACGGAAGCGGCGGCCCAAGTCGTGCCGGTCGACGCCCCACGACGGCTCAACCCGATGAACCGACCGTCGACCCGCCGTCGCCGCTAAGCCCCGCGCTGACGACGCAGCTTTTTGCTACTCCGGCGACTCCCGGCCGATTAAAATGGGGTTCGGATCAGCAACCTGCGGCTGCCGGCGAACGACCCGGCCGCCGGATGGGTTGCGCTGACATCGCGCCTCCTTCCCCTTCTCCCGAGAGCCTCACCGTGAAACAAGCCCGCCCCGCCGTGCAGACCGCTCGCCCGCTTCATCCGCAAGGCGCTGCCACCCGTCGCTACTCGCCTTGGCTGTTGACGCTGCTTGCCTTCGCTTTCGCATCGCTGCCGACCCGTTCCGCCGTCTCGGAGGATACGATCGGCCGGATCGAAAAACTGGATGACGCTTTTGACGGGATCGTCGCCCCCGGTGCCAAAATCGAGGTCCTGGCCTCAGGTTTCACTTGGACCGAAGGGCCGGTCTGGGTCGAAGACGAACAGGGCGGGCACCTGCTGTTCACCGACATCCCCCGCAACAGCATCTTTCGCTGGACCGCCGCCCGCGGCATCGAACTGTTCATGCACCCCAGCGGCTACACCGGAGTCAGCTTTTACGGCTTGGAACCCGGCGCCAATGGTCTCGCGATCGATCCCCACGGACGGCTCGTCGCCTGCGAACATGGTGACCGACGCCTGTCGGTGCTGACGCCAGGAGGCGGCAAAATGACCCTGGTCGATTCGTTCGAGGGAAAGCGACTGAACAGCCCGAATGACCTCTGTTTTGACTCCACCGGTTCGATCTACTTCACCGACCCGCCCTACGGCTTGCCCGAGCGGGCTGACGACCCTCGCCGAGAACTCGATTTTTGCGGCGTATTCCGACTCGACCCGGACGGGAAATTGACGCTGCTGACGAAGCAGTTGGCGCGGCCCAACGGCATCGGGCTGTCCCCTGACCAGCAAACGCTCTACGTCGCCCAAAGTGACCCCGAACTGCCGATCTGGATGGCCTTCCCGATTCGCGAGGACAAAACACTCGGCGAAGGCCGTGTCCTGTACAATGCGAAGGAAGCGATGAAAGAGTTCCCCGGTTTGCCCGACGGCTTAGCGGTCGGTGCCGATGGGACGATTTTTGGCAGTGGTCCCGGCGGCATTTACGTCCTGCACCCCGACGGCAAATTGTTGGGACGGATCGTGACCGAAGGCCGGACCAGCAATTGCGCCCTCACGCCCGACGGCGGTTGGCTGTACATCACCGCCGACAGCCGCTTGTGCCGGGTCGCGATCAAGACGCCCTGATTTGACCCGCATCGCCTGTGACCGGGGCGGCATTCCGCCCCCTCGCCGATCCTTGTGACACCTTTCGAACCCGCAGGAGATACCACCCCCACCGTGCATGAGGCAAACCGACTCGACAACCTGGAAAAAGAAAAAAGCGTGCTCGCCCGCGTCGTGTTCAACGACTCGCCGCCCGAGGACGACCCGCTCGAGGAACTCTACCGCCTGGCAACCACCGCCGGCACCGAGGTGGTCGAGGAGTTGGTTCAACAGCGTGCCCGGCCTGATAAGACGACCCTGCTCGGTAAGGGCAAGGTCGCCGAACTGAAGGAGTTGGTCGATCAGACCGACGCCGATCTTGTCATCTTCGACAACAACCTGACGCCGGCACAAACGCGAAATCTCGAACAGGCGGTCGAGTGCAAGGTGATCGACCGCACCGAGTTGATCCTCGACATCTTCGCGGCGGGCGCCCGGAGTCACGAGGCCCGGCTGGCCGTGGAACTAGCCCAATTGGAGTATTCGCTCCCGCGGCTGAAGCGGATGTGGACCCACCTGTCTCGGCAAAAAATGGGGGTGGGTGCCCGCGGTCCCGGTGAAAAGCAACTCGAAACCGACCGCCGCCTGGCGCTCAAGCGGATCCACGATCTGAAACAGGAATTGCGTCAGGTCGAACACCGTCGCGAACGCCAGGTCGCCTCGCGAGATGGCGTCGCGACGGTCTCGCTGGTCGGCTACACGAATGCCGGCAAAAGCACCCTGATGAACGCGCTGACCGGTGCCGGCGTCGAAGCGGCCGACCGACTGTTTGCCACGCTCGATACCCGCACCCGCCGCTGGGAGCTGAAGGGGTGGGGAATCGTTTTGCTCAGCGACACGGTGGGGTTCATCCGTGACCTGCCCCACTCGTTGGTGGCCAGCTTCAAGTCGACGCTGGAGGAAACCCGCCAAGCGGCGCTACTGCTGCATGTCGCGGATGCCTCCAGCCCCGTCGTGTTCGATCAGATCGCTTCGGTCTACAACGTCCTCCAGGAACTCGGGATCGAGGAAAAGGACACGCTCTTGGTGCTTAACAAGATCGACGCCATCCGCTCCACCGCAGTGCTCAACCGAGTCCTCGATCGCTACCCACACGCGATCCCCGTGAGTGCCAAAAGTGGCAAGGGATTGGGACCGTTGGCCGAAGCCGTCGGCAGGGCGTTGAGCGAAAATTTTCTCGATCTGGAAGTTGAGGTCTCGTCGTCGGATGGCAAACTGTTGGCCTACCTCGCCGCTCAAGGCGAAATCCTCTCACAGAGTTACTCCGACGAATCGGTGACGCTGCATGTCCGCCTGCCGGCCGCCGCCATGGGGATGGTTCGCCAGCGCGCCCTGTCGATCCGGCCGCTCGCCTTGCCGAGCCCACCCTCGACCGACCCGGACTCGCCAAACGCTGCCACGACACCCGCGATCACCCCGGAAGCCGAATCGCCAGGCCCCCGGGATGACGTTCCCCCGACCGAAACCGTGCGAGCCCAACAGGGCTCGGACGATCTTGGTAGCGTCGTGCACGATGCTACGGATGAGGTCGGGTGACGGTGGCCCGATTCGATCCGCAAGGAGCGATCGCGATCGTAACCGGCGCTTCCGGAGGCATCGGTCGTGAATTGGTGCGGCGGCTGGCCCGCGCCGGTACGATCGTCATCGCCAACGCCCGCCGCGAGCGACGCCTGTCCGAACTCCGTGACGAATTGGCCCGAATCGTCCCCGCCGTACCGCTGCCCGAACCGGTTGTGGGCGACGTGTCGGACCCGGAAGTTCGCGAACGGCTCGTCCGACGAGCTGCGGAACTGGGCGACGGCCGGTTGGATTTGCTGGTGAACAACGCCGGCGTCGGCGGGATCGGCCCCTTCGAACTGGCGACGCCCGAGCGGTTGCGGCGGATCATGGAAGTCAATTTTTTTGCCCCGGTCGAATTGACCCGCGCCGCCCTGCCGCTGCTCAAGCAGGGTCGCCACGCCGTGATCTGCAACCTCGGCAGCGTGCTGGGGCATCGTGCCGTGCCGAACAAGAGCGAATACTGCGCAAGCAAGTTTGCGTTGCACGGTTGGTCTGATTCGCTGCGAGCCGAATTGAGACCGCTGGGGATTCAAGTGACGCTGGTCAGCCCCAGCACGACTCGAAGCGAGTTCTTCGACTCGGTGATCGATTCCACGCCGGGGACGACCTCGCCGAATTGGGGCAGTTGGTCGCCCGAGCGAGTAGCGGTGGCGACGTTGGCGGCGATCCAGGCGCGGCGCAGTGAGGTGATCCTCAGCCTCGGCGGCAAGGCCTTGGTCTATGCAGACCGTATCTGTCCGCCGCTGATGAATCGCCTGCTCGCCCTGCCTCCGGAGGAGGCGGACTGAGCAGCTTACCCGTCTCGAAAGGCCCGCGTGAATTCCCGCTGCCGGGCTCACTCCTTGACGACGCGTCCGAACAGATGCCCGCCCTTCTCGTCATGCGCCCAGGTGCCGCTGTACCGCCCCTCATGGATCAATACCCGAGCCGAGAAGCGTCCCATGCCGGGGATGAAGAGGTTGTCCAGCGTGATCACGGGGGTGTTGCCCGACCACAAGATTTCCAGGTCGATCGGCACCTCGCTATCGGTCTCGCCGTATTGAATCCGACTCGTCAACCGATATCGGTTCGCCTCCGGAAGCTTTTCGACTTTGCTGATCGTATAAGTTTCGGGTTTGGCGGCACCCGAGTCTTCACGGTCGGTCGTGTAGCGACCAACAAACTTCGCGCCGCTCAAATACTTAACGATCCGCTCTTCCCGCGGAGCCTCCTCCGTAGCCGGGTCCGCCGCGTGACCGGAGGTGATACCGCTGCCCAGAACCAAGCCGATCCAGATCAACCATCGCATTTTGTTCATCTCCAAGAAACTCGGACGGGGCACCGATTGTCATGACAAAAAATCAGGTCCTGACATAACGATGTTAACACGCTGCCCCCCACAAGGCGACCGAGCGATTCAACGAGAATTGTCTGCCGGCGAAGGCCAGTGAAGGCTGGCGAAAGATCGGGTGCTTTGCACAAAAGGTTCCGGGCACTTTTTTACCGCACGATCCTAACCGGCAGGATCGCGACGGCCGCCGGCGGTTTGCCGCCGCAGCATTTCATACAGTACCACCGCCGCGGTGGCCGACAGGTTCAGGCTGCGGACCCGCGGATCGGTCGGCAACCGGACCGCGTCATCGGCTTGCGGGTCGAAGATCGTTCGTGGCAAACCGTCCGACTCGCTGCCGAAGACGATCGCGTCGCCGGCGCGAAAATCGGCGTCCCAGATCGTCTGCCGCGCGAACCGGCTGAAATACCAAAATCGCTTGCCGGGCAACCGGGATTTCAGTGTCTCCCAGTTGGGCACCTCGGCCCAGCGGAGGTATTGCCAATAATCGAGACCTGCCCGCCGGACCCGCTTTTCGTCGATTTGAAACCCGGCCGGCTGGACGATCCACAACATCGAGTCGGTGGCGACGCACGTCCGCCCGATGTTACCCGTGTTTTGGGGAATCTGCGGCTGGTACAGTACCACGTGGGCGAGCGGCGACGGGCCGCCAGCCCCGTCCGTAGCACACCCCTCGTCATCCGCTCCCGTTGCACCCATGCCGATCGCAGTCACCTGTCCTAAATGTTTGACCCGGTTTTCGGTAAGCGAAAAGTTTGCCGGCAAAAAGGGGCCATGCCCCAAGTGCAAGTTCGAAATCACCGTTCCGGAATTGTCCGAACAGGTCGTCATTCACGCGCCGCCGGATGTGGCCCCCAAGGATAGCAAGGGCCAGAGCGTTCTCAAGCCGATCAAACGCCGCGAGGTGAAAATCGGTCGCGGCTTGATCCTCGGCAGCGTCGGCGGGGTGGTCGGCGCGATCGGATTGGCCATCGCGATGCGGCTGACCGGCGGCCCCCCAGCCGCCGTGATCGCCTTGGTGGCGGTGCTGGTGGCCCCGCCCCTAGTTCGCTTCGGCTACGCGATCTCCCGAGATTCCGAACTGGAGCCGTTCTACAGCACGGAACTGTTGGTCCGCGTCCTGATCTCCTCCGCGGTACTGGTCGCGACTTGGTTGATCTACGTGCTGATCGCCCCCTACGTCTTCGACTACGACCGGGCCTCGGAGCTGCCGCTGCTCTTCGGCGGGATCACGTTGCTCGTGATGCTCGGGTTCGGGTCGGTCGCCGCGATGCTCACCTTCGAACTCGAATTTTCCGGCGGCCTGATCATCGCCGGCGTCTACCTGACAGCGACCCTCGCCCTGGCTCTGATCGCCGGCGTGCCGCTGATGTCCCTCACCTCAAGCTGAACCGGCCGATGGCCTCGGAAATCCCAGATCTGCTCCGCATCAGCAACCGCATCTCGGTGCTGCCGATCATTCATGGTAGTGGCCAATGTGCGCTCTCGGTCCGTCGCTGGATGCTCGAACATCCGTTCGATTCCGTGGCCGTGCCGTTGCCACCATCCTTCCGCGAACCGGTGGAACGCGCGGTCTTGGAACTGCCCAAACCCTCGATCGTGATCCAGCCTTCTCACCCGCGATACGATTCGGCCGATTACGGCGAGTCGCGTTACCCGGGCTCGGGCTTTTCCGACGAACCTTACGGCTATTCCGAAGAGGCTCCCGGGGAGGACCGGGAAGCGGGGGCGTCGGGCGGCTGGTCCGAAGAAGAAGATGACGTCGACGGCCAACCCCCACCCTGCAGCTACGTCCCGATCGATCCCTGCCAACCGGTGATCATGGCGATCCGTGCGGCGATGGGGGAACACATCCCACGGGAATACATCGACCTAGAAACCGATCCGTTTCTGCCACATGCCGCGGTGATGCCCGACCCGTTCGCGCTCCGCGACGTGCCGCCCGAAAGGTTCGCCGCCGCGTTGCTCCCCAGCATCAGCCGCCCCCCTGACGAACAGACGCGAAATCGGATCCTGCACATGGCGATCCGCCTGCGGGAACTGGAGCGACAGCATGCCCGTATCCTGGTTGTCGCCAGCGTGCTCGACTGGCCCTGGCTGCACGAGGCTTACCAAAACCTGCGGATCGCCCAAGGGGATGATCGCGCCGCCCAAGGGACACGGCCCCAGCACGACGCGGTGCTGGACCCGGTCGTACACAACGTCGACCCCAAAACGCTCCTGTTCCTGTTCGACGAACTGCCGTTCATCACCGGCCTGTACGAACGGGCTCGGGCGAAACTGGAAGACGACGAAAACCTGTCGATCGACGGCGTGAAGGAGTTGTTGCTCGCCGCCCGCGACACCTATCGAGCGGAATTCGGTTCGCGCGGCCGACGGACACCACCGCTGCTGCTCCGCCAATGCCTGAAGTACATCCGCAACCTGTCGCTGATCCAACGTCGGCTGACTCCCGACCTGGCGACGATCGTGATCGCCGCCAAGCAGATTCTCGGCGATCCGTTCGCGATCCATGTCGTGGAACGCGCGCGTGACTACTTCGGCATCGTCGGGATCGAACCGCCGGAGGAAGGCGAGGGAGCCACTCTCGGCATCGACATGGCGAGGCTGCCCAACGGCGATACCGTGTCGCTCGTCAACCGCCTGCCCGGGCCGCCGCGGATGTGGCGGACGATCGAACTCCATCGCCGCCCGACCCCCGACGAACGAGAAAAGTGGGCCTACCGGTGGAACCCTTTCGGCCAGTGCAGCTACCCTCCCGAAGACCACCTGATCGAATCGTTCCGCAACCGTGTCTTCGAACGGGCACTGGCGATCTCCGGCGCGGACCTGGCCCGGACCGAAAAGTTCACGACCAGTGTCAAAGACGGGATCGACATCCGCGATACCTTGCGGCATTGGTACGAGAAGCAAATCTACGTCAAGGTGCTGCCGCCCCAACGCGGCACACTCGATGCCTGCGTGATGCTGTTCGACAGCCCCGCCGATCCCCGCGATTATCCCTGGCGGGCCACCTGGTTTGCCGAACACGCCGCCGAATCGACATTGGCTTTTTTCGCGAGCGATTTCCGTCAGGAAATGATCGGACCGGGGATCGCCCTGGCGACCTACGGCGGTGCGATGTTCCTGTTTCCGCCGGTCCAGATCCCCGACGTTTGGGACGATCGCCGGATCGACTTCGCGACCACCCTCGAGGAACGCCTGATCGCCGCCGCCTGCCTCTACTCCCGTGGCAACCAAGTCGCGCTGCTCGCCAACCTCCCCCCCGGGGCCGCTTGGCGAAGCATCGCCCGACGCTTCAAAAAACAACTGATCCATGTCCCGCTCGGGGCGTTCAGCAACGAGCAGGTTCAGCAACTGCGGATGGTTCATGTGCTCAACGGCAAGGAAGTCCGCTCCTACGCCGAACGGTACATCCGGAAGATCTGAATTTGCTCCCGGCAGGCTGCGGCCCGCTCCGACCACGAAGCCCCTGCCGACCACCCCAGCGCCGGATTAGTTGCAATTCGAGTGCAAAGGCCGCCGATTCGCCGTTGTTTTTTCTCATAAACCCGTCCACAATGATCCGCAGGGGGCTGCCCCGAAGGCCGTTTTTTCGATCCGGAGGAATTGACGATGTTCCGAGACTTTCGCCCGCTGTTTCTGTCGCTGGCCGCTACGGCCTGCCTGCCCCTGATCGGCTGTGGGGGTGGCACCCAACCGACCGGCGATGCCCCACCCGTGACAATCGACGAACTGGAACAACACCAAGCGGACCACGTACACGCCGAAACCTATGCCGAGGGTGTCGCCGAACTCGATGAGATGCGGGGCCTGGTCGCAAAAGCTTTCGCCGACGGCGACGTCGACGCCGCCCATGACCCCCTGCACGAGGTAGGCCATGTGTTGGACGAATTGGTCCGATTGGCAAAGAAAGATGGCGTCAGTGAGGAAGGGCTCACGGCGATCGAGTCCGCCGTCGAAACGCTGATGGAGGCCTTCGGTGCCGTCGATGACCAGTTCCACGACAAAGAGGGCAAGGACTATCCCGAAGTCCAGGCGGAAGTCGAGGCCGCGATGGAACAATTGCGGATGTACCTACCCAAGACCGAGTGACCCGGCCCCACAGATCCGTTGCGAAGGTGACCGCCATGAATGGTATCCCGACCGGCCGCCGGCACGTGATCGTCGCGACAGGCTTGCTGCTGCTTGCCGCCGGCTGCGGCCGCGTCGGCCCCGATGCCGAGCACGCCGACCTTCGCGATCGACTGCTGATGACGTCGACCCCATCGCCGCAGGACACCCGCACCCTCAGCGAACTGATGCTTGCCTTGGTGGGTGAGCCACGCGGTCCTGGTGAAACGCCCGGCGCAGATGAGCCGGACGGGGCTGGCGAGCCGGACGCATCCGTTGATTCGGCGAACGAGGCGGCAACGGAATCGGTCGATCCGGCGGACGACCAGGCCGCAGAACCCGTCGCCGTTCCGGGCATCGCCCCATCCGGTTCGGTGTGGGTGATCGGTCGGATCTTTGCCGGCGACTTCGAGCCCTGGGAACCGGGTTCGGCCGCTTTCTTGATTTCAGAATTGCCCGCCGAAGGACACGGCGAAGGGCACGATGCCGACAACTGCCCGTTCTGCAAACGCAAAGCGGCGAAGGCCCCCAAGGGGATGGTCCGATTCCTGGATGAACAGGGCCACCCGCTCCCGATCGATGCCCGTAAACTGTTTGGGGTGGAAAAAAATTCCGTGGTTCTCGTCCAAGGCGACGTCTCCGTCGGCGAACTCAATACGCTGCTGATCGACGCCGCCAAGATGCACATCTTGCGGTAGCCGCCCGACTTCGGCGCCCACCAACGAATCGGCCCAGTGATCTCCCCTGGCCTTGCGGGCCCCTCCGCGGCTCAGTTCCCCGATCCGGATCGCATCGTCTCGGCCCACCCTGGAGTCCACCCCGGGCGACCACAACTGACCTGCTCCGTGCATCCGTGTACAATGCGAGGCCGGTAAGTCTTCCATGGCCGCCGAGCCCTCCTAACCCACAAAGGCAGAACATGAACAACTTGAATCGACGTGAAATGATGGCGATCGCCGGTGCGTGCGGGGTAACCGCGATGTTCGGAGCGTCCGCCCGTCCGGCACTCGCCGCCGCGACTTTGCCCGAATTGGGCTACGCGTTCAACGCGTTGGAGCCCTACATCGATGCCAAAACGATGGAAATCCATCACGGCAAACACCACCAGGCCTACATCAACAACTTGAACAATGCGTTGGCCGACTTCCCACAACTGGAAGCGATGCCGCTCGAAAAACTGCTCGCCGACCTGGATGGCCTGCCCGAATCGATCCGCACCGCCGTCCGCAACAACGGTGGCGGGCACCTGAATCACTCGTTGTTCTGGCGGATGATGAAACCCGGTGGCGGCGGGGCCCGCGGCGCGATCGGCCAAGCGATCGATTCCACCTTCGACAGCTTCGAAAACTTCCAGACGGCCTTCACGACGACAGCCCTGGGTCAGTTCGGCAGCGGCTGGGCGTGGCTGGTTGCTAGTGGGGACAAGCTGGAAGTCGTCGGCACGCCCAATCAAGACACCCCCGTGTCGGCGGGCAAGACGCCGCTGCTGGGCATCGACGTTTGGGAACACGCCTACTACTTGAAGTACCAAAATCTGCGTGGCGATTACGTCAAGGCCTGGTGGAATGTCGTCAATTGGGACTTCGTCAACCAACTGTTCGCCAACGCCAAAGGCTGAGCGTCCTTGGGATCGATCACGATCCGTGCGACCACCCATGAAGCGTCGTCCCCCGCGAGCCCTTCGTCATGCTGATCGACAGCCATCATCACCTGTGGACCTATTCCGCGGAGGAATACCCTTGGATCGATGAGGACATGGCGATCCTCCGGGACGACTTCTTGCCGGAACATCTGGAAGAAGTCGCCCGCTCGACCGGCATCGACGGCTTCGTGACGGTCCAAGCCCGACAATCGATCGCCGAGACCGAGTCGCTGATCGAGATCGCCGCGCGGTTCCCGCGGGTGCTCGGCGTGGTCGGCTGGGTGCCGCTCGCTTCGCCGACAGCACACGAACCGCTCCGACGACTGGCCGCATCGCCCTGGCTGAAAGGCGTCCGTCACGTTGCCCAGGATGAGCCCGATGACCGGTTTCTGCTCCGAGCCGACTTTAACCGCGGCCTGGCGATGCTGCCCGAGTTCGGTTTGGTCTACGATATCCTGATCTATGCCCGGCAATTGCCGGCCGCGATCGAAATGGCCGACGCCCACCCGACGCTGCCGATGGTGCTGGACCACATCGCCAAGCCGACCATCACCGATGATCGGTTCGACGTAGCTTGGGAACGAGATTTTCGGGAACTGGCCAAACGCCCCCACGTCAGTTGCAAGTTCTCGGGCGTCGTCACAGAAATCCGCCCCTCAGCCGATACAGATCGGGACGAAGACTGGTCGGTTGAGCAGATCCGCCGTTACTGGGATGTCGCGTTGGATGCCTTCGGCCCCAATCGACTGATGTTCGGCAGCGATTGGCCGGTTTGCCTGCTCCGCACGCCCTACTCGCGTTGGCTGGAAACCGTCGGAGAACTCGCCGGCTCGCTCAGCCCCGCCGAACGGTTCGCCCTCTTCTCCGGCAACGCTACCCGAATCTACAAGCTCGACGTCCCGAACGATCCCGGGTGAACGCCCCACCCGTCGCCGCTGAGATTTCGTGATGCCCTTCGCCTTGCCCCGCCTGATTTTCGGCGCCACCACTCTGGGCAATCTGTTCGTTGCCCCCCCGGACTCCCAAAAGCGAGAACTGATCCGGCGCTGGTTTCAACTCGGCCCGTGGCCCGTCGCGATCGATTCCGCAGGCAAATACGGCGCGGGACTGTCCCTCGAAGTGATCGGCCGCGAATTGGCCGCACTCCAGATCGACCCGTCCGAAGTGATCCTCAGCAACAAGCTCGGCTGGCGACGCGTGCCACTGACCACACCAGAGCCGACTTTCGAACCGGGGGCGTGGGTCGACGTCCGGCACGACGCCGTCCAAGACATCAGCCGCGAAGGCATCCTCCGCTGCTGGTCCGAAGGCGATGAACTACTAGCCCCCTACCACGCCGATCTGCTGTCGGTGCATGACCCGGACGAATACCTGGCCGCCGCATCCGACCCCGACGACCGCCGCCGCCGATTGGACGACATCATCTCGGCCTATCAGGCGATCAGGGAACTGCGGGATGCGGGCCGAGTTGCCGCGATCGGCGTCGGCGCCAAGGACTGGACGATCATCCGCGAACTCGACCAGCATTGCGACTTCGACTGGGTCATGCTGGCCAACAGCTTCACGATCATGCGACACCCCCCCGAACTGATCGCATTCATCGCGTCGCTGGCTTCCCGCGACGTCTGGGTGATCAACTCCGCACTGATGCACGGGGGATTCCTGACCGGCGGCGACCACTGCGACTATCGTCGGCTCGATCCCGGTTCACCAGCCGACCAGGCGAAGTTGGTCTGGCGAGAACGGTTTCATCAGGCCTGTCGCGAACTTGCGGTCGACCCCTTTCATGTCGCCGTGGCGTTCGGCGGGTCGTCGACGGGCATCCGGTCAGTGGCCCTGAGCACCAGCCGACCGGAGCGCGTCGAATCGCTCGTCGCGGCCGCGCACAACCCTGTTCCACCCGAAGTCTGGACGCAGCTTCACCGCCGCGGCCTGATCGCAGTGATCCCGTCACCACCGGCGAGCGACTAAAGAGGTTGTCGGTCGTGAAACGATTCGCCGACTTCATGCCAATGGCCGATTTCGGGCTCGCCCAACCGCCAACAGAGCCGCACCGGCCGTTGGTCGCGGAATGCCGGGAAGTCAAAGGCCCCGTCCGCTAGCGAATCGACTTCCACGCCAAGTGAACTCAACTCAGCCCGCACGCGGTCGAGCCGCTCTTCATCGGCTCGGAACGCGTCTTTGACACTCGCCAACTCCTCCGAAAACAAACGCAGGTCGCTGGTCGCCGGCAGGGCTTCGATCCCCCGCCACTGGTCCGATTGCTGGCGAGCACTCTGATCCAACAGGATCAAATCGCTCGCGACCCGACAAACCAGCGGCAATAATCGATTGGCGGATTCCACCGTGAAAAACCGCTCCGGTTGCGGCAACACACGCCCGATCCCATCCCGAATCGAATCAGGCTGCGACGCCGGATGGCCTTTGCGAGGAGAGTAAGCGAACATGACCTTCGGTACCGCAGAAAAACCGGGGACGCAACGACGACTAGCCGGCCGCAGGAAAGCAAATCGATAGCCGAGCGATCCGCCAGCCGCCGAACCGCTTTCAACCCATTATCGACAGCAAACCTGCCGCTGGCGACATCCGGAGACGAAATCGGTACAGATTAATCCGGCTTTATCGAAAAAAACGCTAAAAAAACCAATCAAAAAGACAAATTAGGGGTTGCAATCGCTTGACGATGATGAGGGATGTCGTAGAGTAAGGTGTGGAAGCGGCCGTGAGAATCGCCTAACCGAGTCATCGTACCGCCCTGCAAAACGATTTGGGAAGCCCGCGGGGCTCCGTCATACCGCAGCCGAGGAACAACCGGCGGTAGCAAAGGAATGGAATTATGTTAGTTCTGTCACGAAAAAAGAACGAAAGCATCGTGATCAACAACGATATCCGAATCGTTGTTGTCGAAATCCGCGGTGACAAGGTGCGACTGGGTGTCGAGGCCCCTCGGGAAGTTCCGGTCCATCGCCACGAAGTCTTCGAGGCGATTCAGGACCAGCGGGAAGCGGAAACGGGCGACACCGCATTGGAGTCGTGATCAGCGACCAGCCATGTCCGGACTGAATCGGTCGACCCGTTTTGCCGGGGCGATTTCGTCCGAGTGAATCCAGGGCTCCACATCGCCACTGACCATCAAGCGTGATGTGGCGTTGTGTCTGCCCGGTTTTGGCACGCCACCGATACCGGTTTTCCGCTGATTTCTTAGTTTCTTGCCAATCGGCAGAAGCCTGAAACCAGCCCCTTGACGCTTCCCGGCCGACATGTTTCAATCTTTGCGGCGTTGACGATTTCGATCGTCACGTCAAACGGCCCCTTCGTCTAGCGGCCTAGGACATCGCCCTTTCACGGCGGTAACACGGGTTCGAGTCCCGTAGGGGTCACTTCGCTAGCATCCGGCAGATAGCCGGAACCATCAAACCCCGGGTTTTCCCGGGGTTTTTTTATGTCCGTGATTGCCGCGGATGGGCTCGGATCGGCAACGATGGGGGGACTGGTGGGGGGACGGGATTCAGACGCACGCGCCCAGTGCTCATCGGTCACTTGTAGGTAATGCTTGGCCGCCACCGCCCCGGAATGGCCCAACCAGGCATCGACCACATGCCCCGGAAACATTTCCTGCAATTCCGTCCGACGGGTCGACCGCAGGTTGACGAACAACTTCGGCCAGGGCACCACCCCCGCCCGTTTCAAAATCCGGCCGAATTGGGTTCGCGGGTTTGATAATCCGCCCCGGTGCCGCGACACGCAAAACTCCGAGCCCGTCGGGGCCAGATCGAACGCCTCGGCCAGCACCGGCCGGACCTCCGCGAAGATCGGACAAAACCGCAGACCCGTTTTCGGGCTCTCGATCCGCAACCGGTCCTCTTCCCAATCGACATCGGACCACCGCAGCCCCCGCACCTCGGACGGGCACCGCAGCCCGCACCACCGAGCCAGCGCGAAGATCAGCCGCCAATCGGCATCGGGGCAGGCCGCCAGCACCCGGGCCGATACTTCGGGGGTGATGAATCGCCGCCGCAGCGGGTTTGATTCGTCGCCCCCCTTCAATCCGGCAACCGGGCTCTCGGCAATCAGTCGATCGGCCACCGCAGCAGCAAACAGGGTTTTTGCCCGCTTCGTGTGCTTGGAACAACTCGCCACGGCCAGCCCCCTTTCGGCCGACAGCCATCGCCGCCAACGGGCACCGTCCCCCGCAGTGATGGAACGCAGCAGTTGACGGTCCCCAAAAAACTCGACCAACAGCCGCCGGGTTTGCTTGTAGTTGGTTTGGGTTGACTCCTTCACATCGGTTCGGCTTTCAATGTAGGCATCGACGAACGCCCCCAGGTAGCGACCGGCATCGGTCGCCAACTTCGGGGAAACGGGATCGGCCAGCCCCCACGCCACCAGGTTTTCCCGCAACCTGCCCTCCGTCCCATTGGCCCAGGCAATCGCCGCAGGATCGGCCGGGACGTTTGCCCCCTTTGCTTGGACCAGGGCATCGCAGTGGGCCGCCACGGCTTTAGCCAGCCGCTGGACCGATCGGCCCGATCCGGGCAGGTAGATTTCCCGCCGCCGCTTGGCCGCATCGTAGAACCGAACGCGAAAACCTTCCCGGCCGTCTCGGACCAGAGGTGTCACACCTGCCATTGCAATTACTCCAGGGCATGCAGCCCATGAACGAAAAAAAAGGGGGAATGGGTCTTGGCGTGTTGGTTATCGCGCCGTCGCCGTAACGATGTACAACCGCCAGCAGCCCGGAACGTGAAGCTTTCATTGCGAAGCCGGTCCATCGGTGGTTAAGGAGGTATTTTGCTGTCTGCCACTCGCTGCAACGCCGCAAGCAGGCGACTGTTTTGCTTCTGGGATCAGCAGCGGACATGGGTAGGATTTCGACCTACGCTTCAGCCGAATTCTCGACTCGTCCACCAACGAACTGGTAACGAGTTGCTTTGTTGCCTGGTTTTCCAGGTTTTCCAGGCTCGACGATCTTGAGAATGCCATCTTTCACCCACTTTTTCAGTACGCTGTGAGCGTGCGAGTGTTTCATACCCACCAGCCTGCCAGCCACGTGGCAGGACAAGTACCAGACGCCGCCACTGAATCGTTGATCGAGTGACACCACCAGCTTTGCGAGCTGAATTGTCGGAGCAGATTCGTTGAACGCCGCGAACCGCTGAACGAATGGCGGTATCGGCAATGCTTTCGAAGCTTCGAACGCCATTGCGATAGGATCACCAGAATCGGGCGCACGGACGCTCTCAATCGCATGTGCGAAATCTGCGCAAGTCACGCCGGGATCACCTGTTCCGATAACATGCTGTGCCGCCTCGAACCAAGCCATGCCGATTTGCTCCGTTAAGTCCGGGCCAGGCCGTCCTCCAAGGATTGCGATCACCTTCCTGGCGAGACGGAACAGCCCGTTAAATTTACCGCCGCTTCGGTTGCCGATGGCCGGGGGCACCGTCAATTCAATAGCGTCTTGAATTGCCTCCCACTGGCCTACCGATACGGCCCCAACGGTTTTCGACAGAGAGACAGAGACGACAGAGTCGGCAGAAAAGCCATTTTGTGTACTCTGTTTCTCTATCTTCTCTGTAACAAGCCAGGATCGATTCAGGCCGGTAGCTGCCAGAACCCTTGCCGGTTCCCCTTGATGCGGATGGATGATCCACTGGTATGCACCAGCCGCTGTTGGATGCTCAGACGGCGGGATCACAACATACGCGGCGTCGCCCCGTAATTCTCCATCGCGCCAGGCCTTGGTTTTCGCTTTTTCGGCCACGCGAACGTAAACGTGGAACCCTCTTCCGGTCCTTGACCGCGGCAGAGAGTCTGCCAACTGCGGGTATGCCTCCGCCCAACGCTCGAACGCGCTCTCGTCATCGAAATCACGGCAAACCCAGCCGTTGCTGACCTGCCCTAGCACAACACCCAAGCCATTACCGGCCGCGATCCAGGGGAGCACCTCATCGATCGACGCGCGTTCCGTCTGATTTCGCTTCCAGCCACTGGCAGCGACCTTTGTGCCCGGTCGGATCGGAATCATGGAGAATCCCAATGAGTCGTACAGCCGAGCCAGTTGATAGGCATCGTCGACTGACCCGGGCGAGACGTTGCTCGCTGTCGAGTGTCCAATTGGTGGGACCTGCTCTGCGGTGATCATTCCCCACCGCCCTTGGCTGTCAGTGCCTCAACGACTTGGTCAACGTCGTACCGAACGGTCCGTCCAAGACGTACCACTGGAAACAGACCTTTCCTCTGCAACCGCTCGATAGTCGGAACTGAGCATTTCAGGATGCGTCCGAGTTCGTGTCGATCGACCAAGCGCGGGCGATTCGCTAGCTTGGCCGTAACGATCTCGGCGACTTTCGCACCGAGTTTGTCCATGTCGATTGGCGTCATCATTGGACCACCCCGCTGCGCTCGCGTTCGATCCCTTCGCCGGTCGTTCCATCAACCCGGCCCGCGAGTTCCGCGACCAGCATCACACGCAGAGACTTCCGCTTCTCCTTCGACAGCGGGAACTCCGCCAAATCACAGGCGGCATGGATGGTCTCCAGCGGATCGAACTGCAATTCCTTGCCGTTGGGTTGCGACGGCAGCTCTCCCGTAGCCGCATGTTCAGCCAGGCACGCATCGGAAACTCCGAGCAACTCAGCCATATCGTGCAGGGAAAGGGGTCGGTTCATGCGAGTCGACGGCGCCGTCTTGGGGCCTCGCCCCTTGCGCTCGGAACCACGGCCTGTGGCCAGCTCTGCGACGACTTGGTCAGCGTCGTACAGGCATCGGCTTCCAACGCGGATCACGGAGATTTTGCCAAAGCGAGTCAATCGCTCGATCGTTGCCAAGGACACGCCCAGGCGATCGGCAAGGGAATTGCGGTCGAGCAGTCGCGGTTGACTGCTCAGAAGCATCGGAATTCGGGCAGCAACGCCCTCGGCAACTGCATCCAGTTCTTTAGGGGACAAGACCATCGGACGGTCTCCTGCAAACGATTGTGTACTACCGGGCGAAGGTGAGACGCGAAGTGCGCCGCCCTCACCGCAACGTGACGATATGCCGGCTGCGAGAAGCAGCCTCCGTCACGTCACCGCAGGATCTTACCGGTAGGCGACACCGCGTCAACTACTGTTCTTCGGTTTTTTGCGAAACTGTCGGATCGACTGAAGTTCAACCCGTTCCTGCCACCGGCCCGGCTGCTGCCCATGGCAACGCATCCGCTCCCTACCAACCGTCCGTCGCCCCAGCAAGCGATCGTCGGTACCAAACGCGTGTCGGTCGCGATCGTCGCTCCTCGCAAAACCGCGGCATCCCCCTTGCTGAGACAACGCCACAGAGGTGACAATGTGTCTACCGAATCTCCCTGCTCGCGAAACACGCGGACTCAACCATGGCTCACCAGCCCCAACTCTTCAGCTTCACCTACAAGGATTTGCAGGAGATCACCGGCCTAACCAAGGCGGGGGTTTCGCAGCACGTCGTGCGCGGCAATCTCGAGGCAACGGATCTGGTTTCCGTACTGGCCTTTGTCGCCCGTTACGGGAAGCCCGAGATTCGCCTATCGATCCTCGAACGGATGATCGGGGTCGATCGTCAGGTGGTCGAACGAGGCCGTCGCCAGTCAACCAGCGGCTTCACTCGCGACGAGCTTGGTCGCGTCGCCGAGGAAGCGCCGAAGTACGCAGCCCCCACGGATGGGGAAGGGACAGCGAAGCCGAGCGGCAAGCCGAAAAAGAAGGCTTCTCGGAGCAAGCCGAGCAAGTGAGCCGATCAGCACGCGGCGGGATCAGCCCGAAGGCCGCGAGCGAGCCTGACCGCAAATGGTGACCGCCGCGCGGATCTCGTATGGTCCCCGGCTTGGGCCATGCGCTCTGCTTGATCGCGGCGCACCAGTCGCTTGCCGGTCCACCGGCTGGGGCAGTCGGCACACACAACGCGACCCTGGGCTGCGAGCAAAGCCAGCCGGATTGCTACTGCCCGGTCAACCACGTTCGTCGATTTCGCTATCGGGATCGTAATCCGCCGGTTCAGCGGATTGATAACCCGCGCGTTTTGCGGCCCATGGGGACTGCCGAATCGGTCCCCACCGGCCCGTGGGCTGGGCGCGGTGGCTCGAGTTGACGCCGCTGGAGTTCCGCCTCCGGCGCGACGGAGCCCCATCCACGGCAGGGCCGATCGTGGCCTGCTGAAACGGGCTCTGCCGCGTGTTCGCCGCCAAGCACGTCCAGCGAAACCAGTCCCCGCCAGTCTGGACGTGTGCGGCGAACCTACGGCTTCGCTGTGGTCCCCGTGGCTTCGGTTGCACGCTCGGGCGAGGCGAGGCTGTTGACCCCTGTCGCGACGCCACACATCCGCCGTGCGTTCGCCGCTGACGGGACACCTGACCGCCGAAATGGCGATCGCTCCGACCCGGGGCTTCGGACAGCGGGCCAAACTTCACCACGTGGGTGATCGAGGCCCGTGCGATGGGTTAGGCTACCTGCCGATCGATGTCGACGCCTGGGGGAAAAGGCGGATGCTGTGACAAGCCCGCCCGAACGCCCGCTGGCCGCAGGCACGCAGCATCCCTGAAACCTGACAACCTTGGGGCTGGGACGCGTTTACGCTGGTCTGACGGAGTTCCCTGACGACCTACCGAGCCGCCGAGATGGACGCGTCCCAGAAACCCCGCCCGAGCTTGGCCTCGCGGAGGGCGTCAGGGTCGCAAATGATCCGCCGCTCGGCTTGGACCGGCAGCGCCGTCGGATGCGTCACACGGCACCGACGCCACTTTTGACACACTAGGAACGAAATACTGGAATGGCCGCCGAGAACCACTCGCAAATCGCCAGCTTCATCTGGGGTATCTGCAACCTGCTGCGTGGGCCCTACAAGCGGAACGAGTACCGCAAGGTCATCCTGCCGCTGACCGTCCTCCGCCGCTTCGATTGCATCCTGGCGCCGACCAGGGCCGCCGTACTGAAGGAACATGCGTTGCTCAAGGGTAAGGGCGACAACATCATCCGCCATCGCTTGGCGCAGGTCGCGGGCGTGCCGTTCTACAACCTCTCCAAGTTCACCCTGGCGAAACCACCCGAGAAGAGCGGGTTGAACGGGTTGCTCGACGACGCGAACCAGCTCGCCCCCAACCTGAACAACTACATCAACGGCTTCTCGCCGAACGTCCGGGCGATCATGGAACGGTTCGGCTTCGAGACCCAGATCGCCAGGATGACGGACAAGGATCTGCTCTACCTAGTCGTCAAGCAGTTCGCGGCGATCGACCTGTCACCGGATCGCGTCGATAACGTCCAAATGGGCTACGTGTTCGAGGAGCTGATCCGGATCGGGGCGGAACAATCGAACGAGGAAGCCGGAGAGCACTTCACGCCGCGCGAGGTGATCAAGTTGATGGTCAACCTGCTGCTCTCCCCCGAAAAGGACCTTGCCCGCAGCCACGTCGTCAAGACGATCTACGACCCGGCCTGCGGCACCGGCGGGATGCTGTCAGTCGCCGAGAAGTACATCCACGAACTGAACGCCGACGCTCAACCGAAGCTGTTTGGCCAGGACTGGAACGACGAAGCCTGGGCGGTCTGCAAGTCGGACATGCTGATCAAGGGCGAGGACGCCGATAACATCATCCTCGGCGACACGTTCACCAAGGATGGCTTCGACCGCGCCCCCGACGGCAAGAAATGGACCTTCGACTACATGCTTGCCAATCCGCCCTTTGGCGTCGAATGGAAGCAGCAACAGAAGTACGTCGAGAACGAACGGGACTCGCTGGCGTTCGGCGGACGCTTCGGCGCCGGTACCCCCCGCGTGAATGACGGGGCGCTGCTGTTCCTCCAGCACATGATCGCCAAGATGCGTCCGGCCGATGACGGAGGGAGCCGGATCGCGATCGTGTTCAACGGCTCGCCGCTGTTCACGGGCGACGCCGGGGGCGGGGAAAGCGAGATCCGCCGCTGGATCATCGAAAACGACTGGCTGGAGGCGATCGTCGCGCTGCCGGAGCAACTCTTTTACAACACCGGCATCTCGACCTACGTCTGGGTGCTGACGAATCGCAAGGAGAAGCCACGGCGGGGCAAGGTGCAACTGATCGACGCTCGCCAGTTCTGGGTGCAGATGGAAAAGAGCCTCGGCAACAAACGCCGCCGCATCGGCGATCCGACCGACAAGGCGAAGGACCCCGACCACATCGGCGAACTGACGAAGATCTTTGGCAACTTCCGCAACGGCCAGACCCGCACCTTCACCGAGGAGGACCCGATCACCCACCAGCCGGTCCAGCG
Organism: Planctomycetaceae bacterium; assembly: GCA_007694185.1. Lineage (GTDB taxonomy): Bacteria > Planctomycetota > Planctomycetia > Pirellulales > Pirellulaceae > UBA6163. Next base: position 8,503 of record RECD01000171.1, on the reverse strand, counting down.
CCAGCGAGTCGTCAGCAAGGTGTTCGACAACGAGGACTTCGGCTACGCCAAGATCACGGTCGAACGCCCCCTGCGGCTAAACTTCATGCCCAGCCCCGATCGGATCGCGTTGCTGGATGAACAGTCCGCGTTCAAGAAACTGGCGTCCAGTGCCAAGAAGGCCGAGGCGGTTCGCCAGCAGGAGATCGCGGCGGGTGAAAAACGGCAGCAGGAAATCCGCAAGCTGCTGAATGCCTTCGGCAAGGCGACGAACGAGAAATTGTTCCTGGACCGCCAAGAGTTCCTCGACGAACTCGGGGAGTTTGTCCGCAAACGCAAGCTGCGGCTGAGCGCCGCGGAACAGAAGCTGATCCTGGCGGCGCTCGGCGAACGGGACTCCGGCGCCGAAATCTGCGTCGACAAGCACGGCAACCCCGAGTCCGACCCCGAGTTGCGGGATACCGAGACCGTGCCGCTGAAGGAGGACATCGAGGACTATTTTCGGCGGGAGGTGTTGCCGCACGTGCCGGATGCTTGGATCGACGCCAGCAAGACGAAGATCGGCTACGAGATCCCGCTCAACCGCCACTTTTACCGCTACGAGCCGCCGCGAGAGCTGGAAGTCATCGAGACCGACATCAAGCGGTTGGAAGCCGAGATCCTGGAGATGCTCAAGGAGGTGACGGCGTGAGCGACGACATCTCACACGATGGCGCAGCGCCACCCAAGGACGTGGAGGAGCTGTCTGAAATCGTAGTCGATTGTAGCTTCAAACTGCACGTCGAGGCTGGGCCAGGACTTTTGGAGACTGTTTACGAAGTGGTCCTCGCGAAGATGCTCCAGCGGCGCGGCCTCCATGTCCAGCGGCAAACGGCGGTGCCGATCGAGCTTTTGGGATTGAAATTCGACGAAGGGTTCCGAGCCGATTTGATCGTGAACGAAATGTTGTTGGTGGAGCTCAAGTCCGTAGAGAATTTGGCGCCCGTACACGCCAAGCAAGTTCTCACGTACCTTCGACTTTTGAACCTGCCGCTAGGCTTGCTAATTAATTTCGGGGCGGCAACGTTCAAGGAAGGAACCAAACGCATCGTGAACAATCACAAGAATACCGCGTCATCCCGCCTACGGGTAAATCAGGAACCGAGGGTATCACGCGAAGGCGCGAAGCCGCGAAGGGGAGAGGGATGAAAGACGTCGGGAACAAGCATCCGAACTTCGCGCCTTCGCGACTTCGCGCGAGTCAAGCGTCCGGCGTGTCACGCGAAGACGCGAAGGGGGAGACGGGCATGACGGGAGTGGAACACGAGCATCCGAACTTCGCGCCTTCGCGACTTCGCGCGAGTCAAGGGTCCGAGGTGTCACGCGAAGACGCGAAGGGGAGAGGGATGAAAGACTTCGGAAACAAGCATCCGAACTTCGCGCCTTCGCGACTTCGCGCGAGTCAAGAGACCGGGGTGTCACGCGAAGACGCGAAGCCGCGAAGGGGGAGACGGGGATGACCGGATTGGAACACAAGCATCCGAACTTCGCGACTTCGCGCGAGTCACGGGTCCGGGGTGTCACGCGAAGACGCGAAGACGCGAAGGGGGAGACCGGGATGACGGGATTGGAACACCAGCATCCGAACTTCGCGCCTTCGCGACTTCGCGTGAGTCAGGGGTCCGGCGTGTCACGCGAAGACGCGAAAACGCGAAGGGGGGAGAGATGAAACGCAGGCGCTATCCGGTATACAAGCCGAGCGGCATCGAATGGCTGGGGGACGTGCCGGAGCATTGGGAAACGACCAGAGTCAAATGGTCAGTGCGTGGTTGCATCAATGGTACTTGGGGAGAAGAACCCACTGGTGACGAAGACATCGTTTGTGTACGTGTGGCGGACTTCGATCGAGACAACTTCTTGGTTGATCCCGAGTCGTCGACAATGCGATCTGTTGAGCGCTCGCAAATGAGGACCAGGGCACTGCGAAAGGGAGAGCTGCTGCTAGAAAAATCTGGTGGAGGAGAACGGCAGCTTGTCGGACAGGTCGTCTATTTCGGCCATGAGTTTCCAGCGGTTTGCTCAAACTTTGTTGCTCGAATGCCGGTCCGAGAAGGTATGGACGCCAGGTTCTGGTGCTTCGTTCACGCAGCGCTCTATCGAGGGAAGTTAAATTACGTCGCGATCAAGCAAACGACTGGGATTCAGAACCTTGATTCCAATTGCTACCTGGATACGCCCGCAGCCTTTCCTCCTTTCACCGAGCAACGAGCCATCGCCGCCTTTTTGGATCGGGAGACGGCGCGGATTGATCGGTTGGTGGGGAAGAAGCGGGAGTTGATCGAGCGGCTGAAGGAGAAACGGACCGCGCTCATCGCCCGCACCGTCACCCGAGGCCTGCCCCCAGCCGCCGCCCGAAAAGCCGGACTCCCCGAAAACCCAACCCTCAAACCCTCCGGCGTCGAGTGGTTGGGGGAGATGCCGGAACACTGGGAGGCGGTTCCTCTCGGCTATCTGGTGCAATTCAGGGGCGGCGCCACGCCAGATAAATCGCGAGCAGTTTTTTGGGAGGGAACGATTCCATGGGTTACACCGAAAGATATGAAAGTTCCCCTGATACTTGATTCTGAAGACCACGTTACCCAGGAAGTGCTTGACGCAGGACTGCTCAGCCTGCATCCAGTTGATTCGGTCTTGGTTGTCGTTCGTGGCATGATTCTCGCCCACTCATTTCCAGTAGCCCGAACGTCAATTCCAGTGACGATCAATCAGGACATGAAGGCACTGACATGCGGCAATCGCATTACGCCGCTGTATTTGGCATGGATGCTCATTGGATTCAAGAAGACTTTCGTGAGTTTTGCGGACGAATCCGCCCACGGTACGCGAAAACTGGAGTCTGGTGTCCTCAATCGATTTCCGGCATTGCTACCGCCCCTCCCCGAGCAAGCCGCGATCGCCGACTACCTCGACGCCGAGACCTCCAAGCTGGATGCGTTGGTCACCAAGGTCGAGGGGGCGATCGAGCGGTTGCAGGAATACCGCACCGCCCTGATCACCGCCGCCGTCACCGGCAAGATCGATGTCCGCGAGGCGGCGGTCGCATGATTCCCTTGCCACCCGTCGCTCGCACCGCCGATCCTTTACCCTGGGGAAGTCTGGCCTGCCGAGAGCGTTCCCGCGGTCCGGCACGCGGGTGCGTCGTGACGGACACCCCCGAGTACAATTCATTCGGCTATTCCGCCTTTCCGTTCACCGGTTCGATGGCATGATCACTCGACTTTACGCGAACAACTTCCGTTGCCTCGTCGCCTTCGAGGCCAAGTTCGCTTCCTTCGGCGTGCTGTGCGGGCCGAACGGCTCCGGCAAAAGCTCCGTGATCGAAGCGATCAAGCTGTTGCGCGACCTGGCGACGGGCGACGCCTACCTCGGGGGCGACGGAGACAAGGATGTCCGGCAACTGGAGTTCACCAAATGGCTCCACCAGACGACGCAGCAGTTCGAGCTGGAGGTCACGTCCCAAGGTCGCATGTTCCAGTACCAGCTTGATCTGGAACAAGCGGATAACGCCCTGAAACCACGCGTCGTCCGCGAGCGAGCGGTCTGCGACGGCCGAGAGCTGTTCGTGCGGGATCTGGACGGCGTCCGGTTCACCAAGTGGGACGGTACCCCGGGACAATTCCCGCTCGATTGGCGGCGGGCTGCGCTCGGGGCGATCCAACCGAACGGTCCGCTGAGGGAGATCGAGATCCTGCAAACGGCGCTCGCCAGGCTCCTGATCCTCCGCCCCAACCCCACCGCAATGGAACCGGAAAGCCGAGGCGAGGCGAAAAGCCCCTCGTTCCACCTGACCAATCTGATTTCCTGGTACCGGTCGCTCTCCCAGGAGCAGGAATGGACCGACGCCCTCCGCGAGTCGTTGCAGACGGTTTGGCCAGACTTTCGGTCGTTCAAGCTGGTCGACGCCGGGATGAACACGAAAGCGTTGCAACTCCGCTTCGACGGCGTCGACACATTCTTCCATGAGCTGTCCGACGGCGAGAAGTCGCTTGTCGGGCTGTACATGATTCGTGCCGCCCTGGAAACGAACGCGGCGAGCACGCTGGTGATCGACGAACCCGACAATTACGTCGGCCTGCCCGAGTTGCAGCCCTGGGTGCTGGCGATTCGCGAACTGCTCGACGAGCACCATCAAGCGATCCTGATTTCCCACCATCCCGAGATTCTCGGCAGCGCGGGCGAGGAGGACGGCATCTACCTGTGGCGTGACACTCACCTCTCCCCGACGCGAATCGGACCGCTCCAGGTACCCGCCGGTCTCAGCCCCGGCGAGGCGGTCGCGCGGGGGTGGGTCCATGGCTAAGCGGACCCAGATCGTCTGCCTGCATGAAGGGAAGCAGGGACGCAGCATCGACCCGGTGTTCATCAATGCCCTGGTCAAAGCACTCAAGCCGAGTTGGATTCGTCCCTTCGTCGGCAGCAATCTGGTTCGGCCCATCCCCTGTGGCGGACGCGGCGAGTTGATCCAGCGGGTTCCAGCGGCGTTGCGAGCCTGCATCCGCGCGGGGGCCGATACAACCCTCGTCGTGTTCGCCGATGTCGATCACGACAAACCGGATTGCGAAGCGTTGAAGGCTGAGTTTTGGCGGGTTGCCCGCGATGCCGGGATCACCGAAACGGAGTTTGCCCAGATCGTCTTCGCGTTCGCGAAGGATCGCTTAGAGAACTGGATTCAATTCTTGCACACGGGCAGCACGGACGAGTCGCAGGAGGGGCCCCGTGTTCAGTACAACCGGCAGGCGGCCGACGCTGCGAGGTTCTTGGCGGATCGATGCGCGAACCAAACGAACGATCCGCCCTTGCCCCCGTCGCTTGCTTGGTCATGCGGCAATTGGCGAGACCTTGTCAGGCGAATGAAGTGAACGTCGCTCGGTCCGGGTGGGCCTGACGCCGCGTGGTTGCCTTATTTGACGGTTATTTGATGGGACGGCTCCTACAAGCCCACCGCGGTGGCCGGACGCCTCGTTTCACGCCGGATTTACCAGGTTTTTTCAACGGACCGGCCCCCCAGCCTTATTTGACGGTCGTTTGACACGATGAACCAAACCAACGAGCTGGCCTTCGAATCCTACGTCGAGGAGATCCTGCTGACCGAGAGCGGCTGGACGAGCGCTAGCCACGCGGATTGGGACAAGGGACGGGCCCTGTTCCCGGCTCAGGTGATGGCGTTCATCGCCGACACGCAGCCGAAGCTGTGGGCCGAGATGCAGGCGTTGCACGGCACGGGGCTGGAACCACTGCTGCTCACCACGCTGGTCAAGGAACTCGACTCCAAGGGCTCGCTGCACGTGCTGCGGCACGGTTTCAAGTTCTACGGCAAGTCGTTTCGGCTGGCCTACTTCAAGCCCGCTCACGGGGCCAACGCGGAGGTGCTGGGGCTCTACGGCAAGAACCGGCTGACCGTGCTGCGGCAGGCGCCCTGTCACCCCGGCGACACCCGTACGCTGGACATGATGTTGGCGGTCAACGGGGTGCCCGTGGCGACGATCGAGCTGAAAAACCCCGGTACCGGCCAGAACTGGCAGCACGCCGTCCGCCAGTACCGCGAGGACCGCGACCCGCGGGCCCCCCTGTTTGACTTCAAGAAGCGGGCGCTCGTGCATTTCGCAGCCGACCCCGACCAGGTTTACATGACGACGCGACTGGCCGGAGCGAAGACCCATTTCCTACCCTTCAATCGCGGCAGCCATCCGGGCCAGATCATTTGCGGCAAAGGCAATCCGCAGCACACCTCGGGTTACCGGTCCGGCTACTTTTGGCAGGAGGTGCTCCAGTTCGACAGCTTCTTGGACATCCTCGGCCATTTCCTGTTCCTGGAAAAGGCGGACGAGAAGGTCGACGACGGCCGGGGCGGGCAGCGCTGGGTGACCAAGGAGACGATGATCTTTCCCCGCTATCACCAATTGGATGCCGTCCGCAAGCTGGTCGCCGCCTCGCGAAGCGAAGGGCCGGGACGCAACTTCCTGATTCAGCACTCGGCGGGCAGCGGCAAGACCAACAGCATTTCCTGGTTGTCACACCGTCTGGCCAGCCTGCATGACGCCCAGGACACGAAGGTCTTCGATTGCGTCGTCGTGATCACCGATCGCCAAGTGCTCGACCGGCAGTTGCAGGACGCGATCTACCAGATCGAGCATGCCCAAGGGGTCGTCAAGGCGATCGACCAAGACTCGAAGCAGCTCGCCGCGGCGTTGATCGACGGCACCAAGATCGTGATCACGACGTTGCAGAAGTTCCCCTTCGTCCTGAAGGGGCTGCTGCACGCGGCCGGGGTCGAGCGTGGCGAGCAGGCAACGACAGCCCAGAAGGCCCAGGCGAAAGCGTGGGAAGCGGAGATCGCCAGCCGCCGCTATGCCGTCATCGTCGACGAAGCGCACTCCAGCCAGACCGGCGAGACGGCCCGCGAGCTGAAGGAGATCCTGGGGGGAGCGTCCGCTACCGTCGAGGATGGCGACGAGGAACCGGATTGGCAGGATCGGCTGAACCAGGTGATGCAGTCTCGGGGCAAACAGCCCAACCTCAGCTTCTTTGCCTTCACCGCCACGCCCAAGGGAAAAACACTGGAGCTGTTCGGACGCAAGGGTGCTGGCGGTTTGCCGGAACCGTTCCACCTCTACTCGATGCGGCAGGCGATCGAGGAAGGTTTCATCCTTGACGTGCTCCAGTACTACACGACCTATGCCACCTACTTCAACTTGGTCAAGGCGATCGACGACGACCCGAACTTACCGACGAAGAAAGCGGCTCGGGAACTGGCAAAGTTCATGACGCTGCATCCGCACAACATCGAACAGAAAACGGCGGTGATCATCACCCATTTTCGGCAAAAGGTGATGACGCGGCTCAAGGGACGCGCCAAGGCGATGGTGGTGACTTCGTCTCGGTTGCACGCCGTCCGCTACATGGAGGCGTTCCAGCGATACATCGCGGACAACCAGATCCCCGATGTCCGGCCGCTGGTCGCGTTCAGCGGGAAGGTCACCGACCCCGACACCGGCGGCGAATACACCGAACCCGGGATGAACGTCGATTGCGTCAGCGGCAAGCCGATCAGCGAAAAGCAATTGCCCGAACGGTTCGCGTCGCCCGATTACCAGGTGCTGTTGGTCGCCAACAAGTACCAAACCGGCTTCGACCAGCCGTTGCTCTGCGCCATGTACGTCGACAAGCGGCTGGACGGCGTCCAAGCGGTGCAAACCCTTTCCCGGTTGAACCGGAAGATTCCCGGGAAGGACGAGCCGTTCGTGCTCGATTTCGTCAACAAGTCGGAGGACATCTACAAGGCGTTCAAGCCCTACTACGACGCGACCGGATTGGAGCAGGTATCGGACCCGCACAAGCTGGAGAAACTGAAAGACGAATTGAACGCGGCCCAGGTCTACCACTGGATCGACGTGGAGGCGTTCGCCAAGGCTTTCTACAAACCGACGGCGCGGCAGCGTCCCAAGGATCACGCCGAGTTGCGAAAGTACCTCCAGCCCGCCATCGACCGTTTCCAGGCGATCGAGGAGGAAGTCAAACGGAAGGCGTTTCGCGACAGGTTGCAAAGCTACGTGCGGCTCTACGCGTTCCTCAGCCAGATCATGCCCTACACCGATAGTGAGCTGGAGATGCTCTACAGCTACGGTTGGTTGCTGCTGCGTGAACTGTCCACGAACCGCGATACGGAGCAGGTACGGATCGACGACGAGGTCGAGCTTCAGTACTTCCGAATGCAGGAAACGTTCGACGGCGCGATCGAGATTCGCGAAGGTGATCCGCAAACGGTCAAAAGCCCCACCGATGTCGGAACAGGGCAGACGGAAGAAAAACTCGCCCCATTGTCGGAGATCATCACGGCGCTGAACAAGCGGTTCGGGACGGCCTTTACCGAGGAAGATCGGTTGTTCTTCGAGCAGATCCACCAGAAGGCCGTCACCAACCAACAGGTGATTCAAATGCGGCAGGCGAATCCTCTCGACAAGTTCCAGCTCGGACTGCGCGGCATCCTCGAAAACCTGATCGTGCAGCGGATGGCTGAGAACGACCAGATCGTCACGCGGTACATGGACGACCAAGAGTTCGGCAGCATGGCGTTTGATGTCCTGTCCAAAGCGATCTACCAATCGATCACGCCGGACGCTTGAGCGCGGGCGGCTGTACACCGCCGCTTGATCGTGGCGGCTTGTTCACTGGCGACGACCTGCAAGGTTGGCGGCCGGATCGAGCCTGGGCCGCGCCTGCACTACCAACCGCCGCTCGTATCGTCCTGGCCTGGAGCCCGTCCGTTCCAAGGGTTTATCCGAACGTGGCGACACACGCGGCCTCGCATGCTGACGCCACATATTTGCGGCGACGGCCCCTTCTGCCCCCACTACGGCCCGATCTCCGCCCGTAACAGCCGTCACGCTCGAACCCGGAAAGCTAAACAGCCGTGTCGCCTATAGGCGACACGAAACACTCTGCGGTTTTTACTCAGTTTTTTATAGTTTTTTTGGAATGACATTCC
>RECD01000250.1 GCA_007694185.1 Planctomycetaceae bacterium | reverse complement strand
TTCAGTATGGCGTGGACGGCGAGGAACGCGCCCGCACCCCGTTCGAGGGCGGCATGGGTGGCATGGGTGGCGGCATGATGATGCGGATTCCCCCCGAGAAGCGATTCAAGGTGAAAGTCGCCACGGTCTGCTTGGAGCATGGCAAGAAAGACCCCACGCCTCGCGTCGCTTACAAGATGATCCCGGTCGATCAGTTCACCGAGGACTCGCGAGTCCACGAGGTCTGCCGCATGTTGGGCTATCACAAGATTTCCCAAAACGTGGCTCAGGCCGCGGCTTGGCACCTGATGGACGGTCTGGCCTGGGATTTCTTGGCCAACAAACCGAAGAGCCAAGATCCGGTGACGAAGCGGATGACGATGTGGTTCCACCCCCAGGAACTGCACTACGCGTCGCTGGTCGTGGCGACGGCTAGCCAAACCGCGGACCAACCGGTGAAATCCGAGTCCGAATTGCGTGCCGCTGATTACCGGCAACTGCCGTAAGCGGTCTCGCTTGCGTAGCAGCCACAGCAAGCGGTTCGCATCGACGTCCCGCCCCAGCCGATCAACCGCTTGAAGTGGTCTCGGCTGGCGGGATGAATTCTTTGGCCCGTCGATTCTCTGGACGTCCGCCGCAGACACTCGCGACAGACCGGAGGTACTTAGCGGCACGGCGCAAGCCGTCCGGTACGTCAGACCGGAGGTACTTAGCGGCACGGCGCAAGCCGTCCGGTACGTCGGCAACGGCAATACCGGAGGACTTACGCCCTTCCGCTAACCGCGCGAAAAACGCGGCCAGACGTTCACGCCCAGCAGCATTTGATTTCGTTATCCACCGCCAACGTTGGGCCATCGGGCGCATCATGCCGAAAAAATTTTGTTGAGATGCTTAGCATTGTCCCGGTTTCCGCGGGAAACGAAACGCTACACCTCGGTTTCCGCAATCGGAGTTGGGCTCGCTTCCCGGTAGCGTGGCAAAAACAGGCACCACACCGCTGCCGCCAGAAGGCTTTCGACCCCGAGCTGGATCAAGCGGGCGAGAATCGCGGCCACAACCGCCGGTCCGGCCCCCAGGCTCGGTTCCAAAAGGGCGGTCAGGACGAGTTCCCGAACCCCGGCACCGCCGGGCAAGAGCGACACGAAGCCGGCGACAAAGGCGAGCATCATCGCCGCCGAACAGATCAGGATCAGCGAGATCACGGACGGGACCTGGTTATACGGCACCAAGGCCGCGACAACGGCAGCCATCGACAGTCCGGTGAATACCCACGAGATCGTACACCAGATCCACGAGGCGAGCAGGTCCGAGCTGTCCCAAGTAAGCGGCTCGCGATCTCGTTCGCTGGCATCGATCTGGCTCCGGTCCCGTCGACGCAAGGCGGCCGCGGTGCTTCGGAGCCGAAACTTCAACGACAGGGCGAAACGGAGCACCGGCGGCAACGTTGCGATCGTCGCCCCGAGCGCCATCAGGCCGCTGCCCCAGCGGAGCCATTCGGGGGTATCCAACACGATCACCAACACGGTGCTGAGCGTCGCCCCGACCGCAATCAAATTGAGCGTTTCGATGATCACCGCGATCGCCGATAATTTGATAGAAACCTCCGCCGTTCCCCGGTTGAGGATGGACGCCCGCAGGATGATGACCATCGCTTTGCCCGGTACGTACTTGCCGACATGACCGACCAACTGTGCCGCCACGACCAGCGGCAGCGAAACCGGTTGATGCAGCGACGCCAAGGCTCGGCTCAGCACCAGACTGGAGGGTACCAGCGACAAGGCGTAAAGGGCAGCAGAAACCCACAACCAAGACCAACCGATGTCTTGCCAACCGATCCGATTGGCGTCCTTAGTTTCGTGCCACGCCTGCAACGCCCCGCGAGCTGAAAATACGACGGCGGCGATCACGATGAGCGTAAGCGACGCCTTCAACAAGCGGATCGCGATCCCCCGCGACCGCCCCGCGATAGGTTCTGGCGATGATGTCAGACCAGAGTTTGTCATATACTGCGACCCGCCGACAAACACGCCAACCCGGAGAAAAGAAGAGTGGTGTCAGAGGAGAAAGGCCCCGAAGACCGCGACGACGCCAACCCGTCTGGCGAATCCGACCAAACCTCGCCGGAGAAGCCCGCATCGAAGGGGCAGACCCCGACCACCGGCCGGGCGTCCTCGAAGCGAAATGCCGGTAAATCGCGGTCGTCGCGCCAGTCGGGTAAACGCGGCCCCGACCTGGGCGATCTGTCGATGGCTCGTTTGATCTCGATCGCCGCCCTGCTGCTGGCCACGTTGGTCATCGGAGTGCTGTTTTTTCGGGTCATGGCCAGCTTTTTCGTGCCGCTGTTTTTGGCCGCGTTACTGGTAGTCATCTTTCGGCCGCTGCATCAAGCGATTTCCAATCGCTACGTCGGACGGCCCCGTGTCTCTTCCATCCTAACGACGATCAGCATCTTGCTGTTGGTGCTTCTGCCGGCCGGGACGATCGGTTTTGTGGCGATCGCTCAAGGCATCGACTTCTATCGAGGGATTCAAGGGGATGCCCTGCACCAAACCCTGGATCGGCTCCGCGACCGCCTGTCGCTCGACCTGCCCAAGGCGGATCAGTTCCACCAATTGGATCTGGCGCTCGACGCGATCGCTGAACCCGGGGCGATGGAGCCGTTTCTCGAACGAATGGCCGAAGCCGAACAACTGATCACGCAGCTGACGGAGTCGCTCGGCAGTTCCGACCAAATCACGACTGCGGAGAACGGCGGTGCAGAAATCGACCAGCAGCTGACACCGGCGGCGGCCCTGTTGGACGAACTGACTGGCTTGAAACAACTCGCCGAATCCTGGGGTCGAGCTCGAGAGTCGAGTGACTCGCTTGCCCGGCAGGACGCCCGAAGTGCCTACAAAGACCAACATTGGCGAGTCCGCAACGCTCACCAAGAATGGCTCCGCTCGCTGTTGGGAAATTCGATCTGGTCGAGATTGACCCTGCTTGCCAACCCCAGCGAATCGGACCTCCGGTCGCTGATCACCGGGGCGCAGGAATACATCCAACCCCGCGTGCTTCCGTTCACCCAACTCGCGGGCAAGGTCATGCTGCAGACCATCATCGATCTGGGCATCTTGGTGATCGCGGTTTACTTTTTCTTTGCCGATGGGCCGTCGATGATCAGCAGCCTGATGCGGCTCAGCCCGCTCGACGAAAGCTCCGTGCGGCGATTGTTGATTCAGTTTGACCATACCAGCCGTGCGGTCGTCTTGGCCACCGTGTTGAGCGCCTTGGCCCAAGCGGCGCTGGCGACTCTCGGTTTTTGGGCCTGCGGGCTCGATTCGTTGGTAATGCTCTTCCTGGCCACCGCCTTCATGTCGCTGATCCCGTTCCTCGGGCCGACGGTCGTTTGGGGGCCCGTCGCGATCTACCTGGCATCGGTCGAAGGCCGCTGGTTGGCCGCGCTGCTGCTGGTCGTGTACTGCTTGACAGTCGTTTCCACGATCGACAACCTGGTTCGCGTGTACGTCCTGCAGGGCAATTCGCAACTCCATCCCCTGCTGGCGCTACTCAGTGTCCTGGGGGGGCTGCAGGTTTTCGGACCGATCGGGATCTTGGTCGGCCCGATGGTCGTCGTGTTCCTGCAGACCCTGCTCGAAATCCTTCATCACGAGCGTCGCGGCTTGCGGGGAGAAACGAGCGAGGGCGAATCCGCCGAGCTTGCCCCACTGCACAGCGGCCCTTCGATCGGTCATTCTGGTGGCGATTCATGACCGACTTCCCGCTTCGTTTCACCAATCCCGTCCCGCAATGTCGTTGAGCATCGTTCCCTTTCCGCATCCCGTCCTGCGGTATCCCGCCAAAACCATCCGTCGCGTCGACCGCGAGTTGAAAAACCTGATCGCCGAGATGTTCGACCAGATGTACGAACACAACGGCGTCGGCTTGGCGGCCAACCAAGTCGAAGTGCCGCTACGCGTGTTCGTGGTCAACCCCACCGGCAAGCGGGGCGAAGGGGAGGAATTGGTCTGTATCAATCCCGAACTGAACCTTCCCAAAGGGAGCGATAGCGATTCGGAGGGCTGCCTGAGCCTGCCCGGACTGCATGGCGAAGTCAAGCGACCCGAACGGGTCCGACTCAGCGCGTTCGACCTCGCGGGCAACCCGATCGAACGCCAACTCGAAGGCTTCTTAGCCCGCGTGGTTCAACACGAGTTCGATCACTTGAACGGCCTCTACTTCTTCGACCGGATGACGGACGAAGCTCGCTGCGACCTGGTCCAAGGGTTGGAGGAGCTGGAGAGCGATTTTCGGGCCCGCCAGGCCGCCGGTTCGATCGCGTCCGATGAAGAACTCGTGGCCCGATTGGCCGAGTGGGAATCTCGCTACGCCTGATCGCATACCTCGTTCCGCAGGAGCCTCGCCGTCGTGTCTGCCCCAGCGAATGATCCGGTATCCGCCGGCGCGGCCCCGAATCCCGCGAGCCCGAGTCCCGCGAGCCGTTTGCGGCTGGTCCTGATGGGGACCGGCCCGTTTGCCGTGCCGGCTTTCGAGGCGCTCACCGCTGCCGGTTACGAAATCGTCAGCGTCGTCACCCGTCCCGCCCCCCCGGTGCGCAGCCGTCGTGGGCCGCCCCCGTCGCCCGTGCGTGAGTTCGCGAACTCACTCTCCCTGCCGCTGATCGATCCGCCCAGCATCAACGACCCCGCGGTCATCGCCGAATTGAACTCGCTGCGGCCCGACCTGCTGGTGGTTTGTGACTATGGCCAAATCCTGGCGGGCGACACCTTGGCCGTCGCCCGCCTGGGGGGCATCAACCTGCACGGCTCGTTGTTGCCCGCCTACCGAGGTGCCGCGCCCGTCCAACGTGCCCTGCTGGCGGGCGATGCGGTGACCGGCGTCTCGGTGATCCACATGACACCCCGGCTCGACGGCGGTCCAATCTTGGCCTCGGCCGAGACGCCGATTCTTCCCGACGAAACGGCTGGCGAACTCGAATATCGGCTCGCCCGCTTGGGCGTCGAACCGACGCTCCAGGCGACCGCGCTGCTGGCGGTTTGGGACGGGCACCAGCCGATCGGAACGCCTCAGGATCCGACCAAGGTTTGCCGCGCCCCGCGGCTGAGCAAGGACGAAGGCCGGATCGATTGGTCACGGACGGCGGCGCAACTCGATTGGCACATCCGAGGCATGTCGCCCTGGCCCGGTGCCTTCACCGAATTGCAGATCGATCCCGACAAGCCGCCATTGCGAATCTCCATCCGCCAAGCCTCCGCCTTGCCGTCGGACGAAGTTTGGCCGACCAGCCCCTCCGCAGAATTTCCCCCCGGCACCTTGCGCGATGACGCCGAATTGATCATCGCGACCGGCCAGGGGAACTTGCGGATCGATCGGCTGCAAGTCGCAGGCCGAGGCGAAATCGGCGGCAACGAATTTCTCCGCGGCTACCGGCTGCAACGCGGCGCTCGCCTCGGTTCCGATTCGGCTTAACCGCCGGCCCCGTCCTGACTCAGCAACCGGGAGTAGTGATTCGCGAGATGTCCGAGCGGATACAAACAGAAAGCATACTCTCGGCTGTTCAAAATCTTTTCCGACGACTCCACCGCACGAGCGACCGCCAACCGTTCGGTCCATTGCTGCCGCACCGCTCCCAGATCCGCCGCCAACCGCCGATTGGTCTCGTCGAGCCGATCATGCCAAGCCTTCTTGTTGCCTTCGGTTCCGACCGCCGCGATCAACTCGCGTTTTTCCTGACAGAGCCCTTCCGGCAATTCCGCCTCCCCCGCAAACGACTCCGGGGCGAACCGGATTCGCCGCAATTGCCGACGGATCTCCGATACCGACCAAGCCGATTCCGTGATCCGTCGTCGGTCGACCGGCAACAGCAACGTAGCCGACACCACCATCCAGGCCGGTGAACGTACACCGAAAAAACGCGCGGTGATCACATCACCCAATTCGTCGTACTTCGCCCCGCCGATCCCGTGGACGAACAGGTCGCTGAGGACCAGTCGCGCGAACATCGTGGTGACCAAGGCTCGCGGTCGCAACTTGAACTCCGGCCCCATCCGGCCGGCCAACTCGGCGCCGTCGTCACTCGTGCGAGAGCTCAGTCGGATCGACAAATCCCGACGATCCGAAACCTCCAATCGCCCGCCGACGACGCGGACCCAAGCCCGGCGTCGCTGAGGCGAATGGTCAGCATAAATCCAAAATGGGACTTCGACCCAATTCCCGTCGATTCCCAAATCGGGGACCGGGTGAGCCGAACTGCGGATCCGGTTCGCCGCGCGATACTCGGACGCCGCGCCGTTGTACACCTGCCGAAAACGGTTGGCGCGGTTCAGAATCGCGAGCGCAAACCGGCAAAACGGTTCGCCCCGACAAAGCACCGAGAGCGGTAATTCCAGTGTCCGCAGTCCCAATTCCGCTTCCAACGCGTGCCGCGCCTGGGCGATCGCGCAGGCCACGTTCTCGCAACGAGATGCTGCCGCCACCGCGTGCGGCCACAACCGATCGATCAACGGCTCCGCCACCAACGAGCCGACCGCAGAACGGATCGCGCCTGCGAAAGAACGAAACGTTTCGCAGTCTTGAATTCGGTTCTGCTCGAACGGCACGCCGCCGGCAACCGAGTCGTAGGCGACCGGCGAACACCGTGCCAGTCCCGATATCGGGTCGCGAAAGGGGACTCGGATGGAAGACGCGGTCGAGACGTCGTTGTCGATCACCAGGTTGACCGCGATCGCCTCACGCCCGCCGCCTGACGAACCCGCCGTCAAACGTTCCGCGAAACGATCGATCGCGAAGTTCTTGAACCAAACGCCCGGATGAAACAGGGTCGGCTGGTGACCTGCCATGACCAAATACGGGTCGCTCGCCAGCTCCTGGCCCATCGATCCGACGTCTCGATAACAGCCCGTGTAAGACCGCGCAGCCCGCAATAACTGCTGCCGCGCCGCGCGGCGGAGCGCCCCCAGAGCCAAATCGGTCGCTTGCCTGTCGGCTTCCGCCAACCGTCGGCGGTTGTCCGCTACCAAACGCTCGACTCGGCCGATCGGCGGGACGATCAAGGCCTCGCCGTCACGCGAAGGGGCTCGGTAGGACTCTGGTGCGGACAAGGCGGCGACGACTCTCAACCGAGTTTGGGATGGCGGACTGGTACGGACAGATCGTCACTTGCACAAGCCATCCCGGCCGCTCGCATCGCCCCGTCGAGGACCTGATTGTAGTAAGCCAACCGCGTTTCCGCTTGATCCAACGAACCGCCGAAGGATCGATTCAAATCGAGATAGATCAGCGGCACGGGGATCTCGATGATCCGCAACCCGGCCGCCGCCGCTTGCACCCACAATTGAAGCGGCATCGCGTAGCCATCATCCGTGATCGAAAAGCTCTCGATCGCTTCCCGCCGATAGGCCTTGAAACCACAGAACGCGTCGGTCAACGACAGTCCCAAACGCCGATTCAACTCGGCGGTGATCCGCCGATTGATGAACAACCGCTCGGCAGGCGGCTGGTCATCGCCCGCGTACTCCTTCAGGTACCGGCTGCCGGATACCAGATCGGCCGACCGGGCGGCTTCGATGAACCGCGGGATCCGCTTCGGCTGGTGCTGGCCATCGCAATCCAGCGTCACCACCCCGGCGTATCCCTCCGCGATCGAATAATCAAACGCCGTCCGCAAGGCCGCGCCGTATCCCCGATTCGTGCCGTGCCGGACGATCCGGATGTCGTCGCGAGCCTGCAGCAATTCCGACGTGCCGTCGACCGACCCGTCGTCGACGACCAAGACGTCGTGTGAATACTGCAAGACCTGATCAAGGATCGGGTTGACATAACCGACTTCGTTGAAAACCGGTAATGCCGCTAGCCACTTTTCGCGTTTTGACATGCAGCGATTCGATCGGGTGGGAAGAAGTGGAGCAGGAAACTTCGGCGGGCAACGCGACGACCTGTCGGTCGCCACATTTCCAAATCATTGTAAGACCAGGCCAAGGTCGGTCAATGTTCGCGGTCGGCCGGCGGCATCGTTCTCAGCGGATCCGAGTCGGCAACACTCGCATAAACCTGCAAGTCAAGTTCGGCTTGCCGAAACGCCGTCGCCAAAGTTCCCGCCAAATGCTCCATCGCGAAGCGTTCGCTCGCGTAGTGACCGACCAGAACCAACCCCACGCCGATCGCCTCGGCTTCCAAACAGGTATGAAAGGTCGCCTCCCCGGTGATCAGGGCCTGGCATCCGCAGGCCTCCGCTGCCGACAAAAACCCACCGCCACTGCCGCAAGCGACTCCCACGTTGACGATGTCGTCGCCGCTACCGACGATTCGACACAAACCCGTCCCACTGAACCTGGCTGCCCGATCCGCCAATGCCTCCAACGACACGGCCTCCACCAGTCGCCCGCATCGACCACCGCCGACAGCGGCTTGCACCGTGGCCAGCCCCGCCGAGTCGGCTGATAGCCCGCTGCCTGATAACGAGTGGAATGCTGGCGGTTTGACAGACGCACCAGACGCCGGACCGGTTCGCCCCCCGATCGCAGCGGCCGCAGCCGAGGCGTTGACCGGGATCAATGGCCGGATGTCCTTCAACCCCAAGCCTTCCGCCCAGCACTGGTTGATTCCCGCGACCGCCGAATCGAACGCGGTGTGTGCGCTGTAGACAGCAACGCCGCCGGCGATCAATTCCAACAGCATGCTACCGACCGGCGTGTCGGCAGTGATCCGGCTAAGCGGCTTGAAGGGAAACGGATGGTGCGCGACGATCAGGTCCGTGCGCAGCCCGATCGCCTCCCGAACGACCTGCGGTGTGATCGTCAAACAGGTCATCACACGGCGGACAGGACGCCGCCGATCACCGATCAACAGACCGACGTTGTCCCACGACTCAGCCAAACCGAGCGGCGCCAGTTCACCCAACAGCTGGCAGAGCCGATCGATCTCGATCGGCGTGCCAGGCTCGACACCCTCCCGGCGTTCCTCGTCGGCAGGCCCGTAACCGAACAAACTCACTTGGGCGCGATCATGCAGATCATGCGGCGGCCGTGTTGCTGCGGAGCCGTCTCCACCTTGCCCACTTCGGCCAACGTCGCGATGACCGATTCCATCACCCGGCGGCCCTCTTCGATGTGAGCCATTTCACGACCACGGAACAAAACGCTGACCTGGACCTTGTCCCGGTGCTGCAGGAACTTCTCAGCCTGACGCACCTTCGTCCGGATGTCTTCGTCACCCGTCTTAGGCCGCAAACGAATCTCTTTCGTCTTCGTGTGCGGGGCGTGGCCGCTGTTTTTCTTCTTGTTCTTGTCGTACTTGAACTTCCCATAGTCCATGATACGACAAACCGGCGGTCGCTCGTTCGGAGCCACCTCGACCAGGTCCAAGCCGGCCTCGCGGGCCCGAGCTAACGCGTCATCCGTGGGGATGATTCCCAACTGTTCTCCATCCTCGCTGACGACCCGAACCGGAGAGATCCGAATCTGAGAATTAATGCGCGTCGAATCGCGCTGCTCCGTCTGGAAGCTACGTCGTGCCAAGGCCACCAAAAACAAACACCTCTGTCGGGATGCAAATCCCAAATCGCAAGAGCCAAATGCATGGCTGGCCTAAATCGCGATCGGCAGGATATCTCCCACCACCGGACGCCTCAGCGTCTTGATCGTGATTCGTGCCAACCCCTCCGCACCGCACGGAGTTTCAATGTTGTCAATCCGATCTCGTCTGAATCGTCAATCTGCTTCACGCCGGCTTGCCGAAAAACAGGCAAGCCGAAGTACCGATTCGACGAGTCGACGAGCGACCCAGCGCTGTCAAGCCACCGGATCACGGGAAAGTATCAAGCCCGTCGGGGTGCCGCGTCAACCGAATTCTTCGAAAAATTAGCATTTCAGCCCGGATGACCCGCGATCACGGTCATGCACCGGCCATGCCGATCGGGTACGCCATCGTCCGTTTCCGATCACCCGGTCGATCGATCCGACCACCCGGTCAATGGATTTGGGCCGCCTGATCGGTCCCCCCGGAGCAATCCCGCCGGAATCCGATGCCCGGGCCGCCCCACTCGCTACTCACCGGTGTCCTGCGAAGTTCCCGCCTCGTTCCGGAAACCAAAACGAACGATGCCCTCGTCCATACCGAGGACGCCATTGGGAAGAGTTCACGAAGCCCTCGTTGGTTAAGGACCAATTTTGTCCGCAAATCCAGCCCCATCGCTGTCGCGGGCGGTCTTCGACGAGTGCTGTTCAGTGGCTTTAGTGGCGCCGATTCCGCCCAATAATGGCACCTAGCGGTATTTTGGGACTTGCAAACGGCCGCTTAACATGGATATTCTCACGTTAAGGCCGGGTTCGGCTTGATTCCGCATTGCCCCCGCACTTATCCGTATTCTGGAGAACGTCGCCGTGTCACCCAAATCCCGTCCAGTCGCTGCTCGCGGCTTCACGCTTGTCGAATTGCTGGTGGTCATCGCGATCATCGGCGTGATGGTTGGCTTGCTATTGCCCGCTGTTCAAGCGGCCCGCGAAGCCGCCCGCCGAATGAGTTGCCAAAACCAGCTCAAGCAGCTCAGCTTGGCATTGCACAACCACCACGACACGTACAACCGCTTCCCGCCCGGTGCGGAGAACAACGTTTTCCCGCGGCCACGACCCGCCGCCAGCACGGTGACAACGATTCAGGGGACCACCTGGATCGTTCACACGCTGCATTTTTTCGAGCAACAAGCGCTGTATGAAATCTATGACTTCTCGCTGCCGTTCAACAGCGTTGAGAACGGCGTCGTCGGCAACACGATCGTCCCTGCACTCTATTGCCCGTCAGGTCCCGCGCCCCGTCGATACGTCGACCCCAACGGCGGTGGCGTCAACGGAAACCCGCCCAGCCACTACGTCGGCGTGATGGGCCCCGCTGGCCTGACCAACCCGACCCCGCTCATTTTCGGCGGGATGACCTACAACTTCACCGTCGGTGACCCGGCCGTGAACGGCGCTTGGTCCGCCCACGGCATGCTGAGTCACTTCCGCAACACCGCCGGCAGCATCAGCACGAATCGGAACGTTCGCTTCTCGGACGTCATCGACGGCACTTCAAACACCCTAATGGTCGGCGAGCGGTCGCTGCACCTGCCGGGAACCCTGAACGATTACCGCAGTTGGATTCGGGGGAATCACGGTGGCGTCAGCGCTTGCAAAAACGTGACCTACCCGATCAATTCGACGAATTACAACGGCAGCAACAATTTCAACCACATCAGCTTCGCCAGCCAGCACCCCGGTGGCGTTCATTTCGCATTAGGAGACGCGTCGGTTCAATTCGTGAGCGAATCGATCGACATGGCGATCTACCAGTGCATGGCGAGCATGAACGAAGGTGCGGTTGTTAGCTTGTCCAACAACTGATCCGTCGGCTTCACGATGCGAACTACCGGTTCGCACGCCTAGCTGAATCCCCCGTGGGGCCGCACGGCCCCGCGTGGGACGCCGACCTCCCGGCCGATTCATCAAGAACAGACGTTCTTGCTTCACGCGGGTCATGCCTTCAATCGGTTGACCGCGAACTCATTTTTCATCACGGAAGAGGACCATTCGGCCGGCGCGTTCGCCGGTCTGAATCCTCGGTATTTGGAGCCTACTCGATGTTTTGCCGATTTCCCCAAGTTGTCGGGTTGCTGCGGTTCGCACCGCTGGCTTTGGTCGTGCTCTGTGTCGGATGCGGGCCGGATGGGAATCGCATTTCTGGAATGGTCACGTTCGACGGCAAGCCGGTTCCTGCCGGTAAAATCTACTTCACGCCCGACTCATCCAAGGGCAACAGCGGCCCGACCGGTTTCGCAGATATCGTCAACGGGGCCTACGACACCAATTTGCCCGGCGGCAGGGGAGCCCACTCCGGGGCGATGATCGTGGCGATCGAAGGCATCGACCCCGGGGCAGCGCCAACCAGCGGAGAAGCCTCCGGCGAAGATGTCACCGCAACCGTGCTGTTCGCCCGGCATGAAATGAGTCTCGAAATTGCCCCCGGGGACACCGTCCAAGACATCGAAGTTCCCTTGGAAGCCGCCAAAGGACCGAAGCAACCCGCCGGCGCCACCTTCATCAGCCCCTAACGCATCAAAACAGCCCCCGCACCCCCAGCGGAAACCACCCACCCACGAAGGTGGCAACTTCCGCGTTACTTTTTTGGAACCGCTAAACTTCAACATACAAAGAAAAAAGCGGATTCAGTTGAGGCGTAACCTCAACCAAAAACGACTCCGTCTCCTCT
The DNA here is from genome assembly GCA_007694185.1 of Planctomycetaceae bacterium. Taxonomy (GTDB): domain Bacteria; phylum Planctomycetota; class Planctomycetia; order Pirellulales; family Pirellulaceae; genus UBA6163. Next base: position 214 of record RECD01000250.1, on the reverse strand, counting down.
GCTCTTCGAGCCGCGAAGCTGGCGACCGGAAGTAGCCCCGGGTGAGTGGCGCCTTCCGCGCTATTTTTTGGAACCGCTAAACTTCAACATACAAAGAAAAAAGCGGATTCAGTTGAGGCGTAACCTCAACCAAAAACGACTCCGTCTCCTCTGCTCTTCGAGCCGCGAAGCTGGCGACCGGAAGTAGCCCCGGGTGAGCGCAGGCTCGCTTTGC
>RECD01000246.1 GCA_007694185.1 Planctomycetaceae bacterium | reverse complement strand
GGTTGGCCTGTTGACGCTGCGGGTCAGGCGGGGGCGATGACTTGCCGGATCGCTTGCCTCATGGCCGGGTCGATCGCTCGGTCGGCGAAGGCGACGCTGACTTCATAGCCGCCGCAGTCGTATTCCGGGTCGGTCGGGATGTACCACGGGCCGCCGTCACCGTAGGCCGCCGTTGCCAACAGCTTGCCGGGGACCATTTCCTGAGCTGCCAGTTGGTACTCGACAAAGCTTTCTGCCGGGAGGTGCAGCGTGGTGAGCCCGTTGATGTGCAGCGAGCTGATCACGATCGGCATCCCCGACTCGATCCGGCGGATCCAGGCGAGCTGATAAGACGGCCGGTTGCGATTGACGACCGATTGGGACGGATCGCCGATTTGCGCTTCGATCCGCTGGGCTGACAGGTTGGGGTTGGGCAGCGGCAGCAGATCGACCGCGTTCCAACCGACTTCGCGGATCGGTTCGGGTTGCAGCCGCGCTAGGCCGCTCGCAAGCGCATCGGCTAGCCGCGTGGTCAGGATCTCACGCATCGGCTTCGATCCGTCGTTGTACTTGCCGGCGGTGACGTTGCCGGCGCAACCGGTGAAGTAGAGGTGGGTGCAATCGGGCTCGGCAGCTTGCAAACGTTTACGCGCCAACCCGGCGAAGTCGCTGCTGACCCTGCCGTCACCGTAGTAGCTCATCGGGTGGGTCGCGTAGTAATGGCAGGCCGCGATCCTTTCGTCGCCGTCGTAGAAGGCGATCGTTTTGGCAAGCGGATCGATCAGCCCTTCGGGCATGGCGCGTAAGGCCTCGTCCCGTGTGGCGCTACCCCGCATCGCTTGCACCTGCCCGGCGGCGTTGCGGGAGATCCGACGGTTCGACGCGACTTTTTCGACTCGACTGTCGCCCCCCGCCACGTGTGTGATCGGGCGTGCCTTGGCAAGCGATTCGGCCGCCGCCAACTTGGCACGTTGCAGGCAATCGGCGAAGAACTCGGGATCGACGATGTCGGGCAGGTCGCCTTGGGCCGCGACGATTTTCTGGGCATCGAGGCAGGCGAACGGGGCGTTGTGTTGATGAACACAGTGAACCGCGACGCGGTCGGGGGTCGTGCCAACCGCTTCGGCGAGCGTTTCTCGCCATTTCAGATGGGCGGTATTGAGGAGCCCGGTCCAATCGACGGCGCAGAGCACGATCGGGGCGCCGGCTCCCAACAGCACCAAACCGATCGCTTCGAGTTCGTCGTCGACGTCGACCACGCTTTGGATCCAACCGCCACAGAGCGAATGGCCGGTCGGCGGTGTGACGTCGAACCGGAAGCGGGCGAGTTTCAAGTCGCCGACGGCGGTCGTCGTTTCGGCTCGCAGGCTGTCGGGCAATAGCGCCCAGGCGGCTGACGCGGCCAGCGATCCGGCTAGGGTCGTGCGTCCGAAATCGCGTCGGTTGATGCGTTGGCTCATCGATCCAAAACTCCAAAAAGGCTAAAATAATAGTGGGAAAGCATTGCAGCTTACGGACGGGCGTGCAGCCCTTCGGGGGTGCCGGCGATCACGCGGTTGTCGGTCTGTTCGGGGGGAAGTTCGAGGGTGAGCAGCGCGAAGAGGTCGGCCAGTTCTTGGCGGGTCATCTGTTCCTCCAGCCCTTCCGGCATCATGGACTGGACGTTTTGTTGGAGTTCTTCGATCTCGTCCGTCGGGACGATTTCGGTTTTGCCACCTTGGACCTTCAACACGATCCGCTGGTCGGAACGTTCGGTCACCAGGCCACTCAGTGCTCGGCCGTCTGCGGTCACGACGGTCACGCTCTGGTAGGCCTCTCCGATTACCAAGCTGGGGTCGAAGACGCTGACGACCAATTGCTCGAAGTTTGATCGGCCGTTGCGAGTCAGCTCCGGTCCGACTTCGTAGCCGCGATTGTGCATGCGGTGGCATTGTCCGCAGATCCGGTCGTAGACGGCCCAGCCGCGTTGCGGATCACCGTGGGCATCCTTCAACAGAAACTGGGTTGTGTCGCGAACCACCTGTTGCCGGTGGGCCGCGTCCTGCAGGCGAACCGTGCCCCAGATCTTTCGCACCTGATCTCGGATCGTGGCGGAGGGGCTGGCGGCCAGTTGACGGATCTGTTCGGGGCCGACGTCGGAGGCTTCCAATCGCTCGGCGATGATTTCGTTGAGCAGTCGCTCGGCGGTCGACTCCCGTTGCAGCATCGCCGAGGCCGCTCGGGCGCGGGCTCCGATCGGGAGTTGTTCCCAGTACCTCAACAGGGCCTGCTGCGTCGGCGCGTCGCCCCGCAAGACGACGGCGTCCACGAGCGCGTCGCGGTAACCTTCATCCACCGGACGCAAGGCCCGGGCATCGTTCGCCCAGCGATCGACGGCTGGCAACAATTGGTCTGGAGCGGTCAACGAGACGGTGGCCAACAATTCTCGCCGGTCGCTCGGGCTGATCTCCTTCGCCAGCAATCGCTCGGCGACGCCGCGGATCGCTGCCGGATCGCCAGCGAGTGCTCGCAACTGCGCGGCGGCGAGGGAGTTGTCGCGGGTCGCGCCAGCCCAAGCCGCAAGCGTCGGGCGGGCTGCTGCGGGGCGAATTTCGCCGGTCTGCAATTTCGTCAACACGGCTTTCAAGACGGCCGAACCGGGGTGATCGGCTGCGGGTTGATCGGCTGGGGTTTCGGAACGGGGGCCGGCGGCCAAGGAGTCGGCGATCCGCAGCAGCGACGCGAGCGTCTCGGAATCTTCCGGTCTGGACAGATCGGATCGGACGTCGGCCAACAACCGGGTCGCGATGCGAGGGACAAGTTCCCGCAATCGTACGTCCGCCGGGTCGGCTTTGGCGATTTCGCGAACGAGGACCGCTTGGTCAGCTCGGACGCGAGGCTCGAGATGTTTCCAGACGATTCGCGGCAGCAGTCCGTCATCGGGTGCGGCGTGAAGGATTTGCAGCAGCCGTTCGGTCGTCTTGGACGATGCCAGGGAGGCTGGGAGCTTGCCGAGGGCGATGGCAGCTTGCAGGCGGATTCGTGGGTCCTTGGCGACGCAGGCTTGCGCCAAAAGCTGTTCGCCGACTTGCCACCTGTCGGTTGGCGATTCGGCGTCGTCAGTTGGTCCCGCATCGACTCCCTTCAATCGCTCTCCGGCGGCGCGGACGGCCCAGGCGGACGACCGCGGGTCTGATTCGGCCGTCTCGGCCTGCAATTTGGCCAGTTGGGAAAGGCGGATTTGAGGGGCCGAGACGGTGGTTGTCAGCAGTTCCATCGACGCCGCTGCCGGGTCGGCGGTCAGACGCGTCAGCAATTCCTGAAAGGTCGCGGCGTTGGCTTCGCGTCCCGCAGTGCGAAGCCGCTCGTTCAGCAGCACGGCGGCCCGCTGACGGTAGAACCCGTTGGGATGCACAAGCAAGTCGACCAGTTCCGAATCATGCTTGGCTTGCAGGTCGCGATGTTCGATCGCAGGTCGCTCGTCATGCACGACCCGATAGAGCCGGCCGTGGCCACGATCGACACCATCCGGGTCGGCGTTCGCGTCCTGGTAGCAGTGATAGCGGTCGTACCAATCGAGGATGTAGAGGCAGCCGTCGGGGCCCATCTTTTGGGCAACCGGCATGAACCAGACGTCGTTGGCCGTCAGGAAATCGGGATGGGGCGAACCGCGATAGGTCGATCCGTGCCGCTCGACCGAGTCGACGTTGATGCAGCCACCGTGGATGTTCCCCATGTAGAAGCGGTTGCGGTACTCGGGCGGGTAGGCGGGCGAATCGAAAAATTCCAGCCCGCAGTAGGCCGCCATCTGGTGCTTGTGGCTGACGATCGAATCGATCTTCCAGGTGTGGGGCGGGTAGGCTCCGGCTTGCCGGTGGTAATAACCCGATTCGGTCAGGTGCCAAAGGTGATCGATCACGCAGGCGCTGACGAACGCCTCGCCTTCGGTGTCGAACGCGATCCCCCAAGGGTTGCTGGTCCCTTCGGCGAAGAGTTCGAAGCGATGGGTTACCGGATCGATGCGGAACATCGCGGCGGTGAACTCGATCGTCCGATCTTCTTGGCGGATCACGCTGCGGTTGAAGACGCCGTTGAGCCCATAGAGGTAGCCGTCGGGGCCCCAGGTCAACGCGTTGGGCAGCTCGTGAGTGTCATCCCGTCCGAAGCCGGTCACGACCGTCGTCCGTTCGTCCGCCACGCCATCGCCGTCGGTATCTCGCAGAAACAGAATATCGGGCGCGTTGGCGACCCAGACTCCGCCATGGCCGACCGCGATCCCCGACGGGATATTCAAGCCGTCCGCAAAAACCGTCACCGAGTCGAACCGGCCATCGCCGTTGGTGTCTTCAAGCAACTTCACTCGGTCACGCCCAGGGCCGGGCGACCGCCGCGGGTATTCGAAGCTTTCCGTCACGTAGAGGCGTCCGGCGTCGTCAAACGCCATCGCAACAGGGTTGACCAGATCAGGTTCGCTCGCAACCAGCTCCACCCGAAAGCCCTCGGGGACGACCATCCGCTGGAGCGCCTGCTCGGGAGTCAGCGGCGGTCCCGGCGGTTGGCTTTGCTTCCGCGGGATGAACGGCTCGTCGGCAGTCGACCAAGCCGACAGGCCGAGTGAAACGCAGAAGAACGTCACGCCGCAGAAAAATCGACGGGCGGCCGACAGGGACAAAAAGGGGGATGAAAACATGGCGGGAGAGGGAGGGTGGGCGGGTGAAGTCGGACCGGACAGCTACGAGTGACGCGATTGAGTATAAGCCAGATCCGGCGCGGCCGCTGCCAATCGGTTTCGCGGCGTGCCGCTTGCGACGGGAGTGGGCATAGAAGCGCGTCAGAAGGTGCGGTGGCAGCGTGCCGCGGGGTTCATCGTTCTCGTGCTCAGTCGCGCCAGCGACGGTGCTCGTGCTCGTTATCGAAAGGGCGACGATGACGGACGCGGTTAGGGGGAGGCTGGCCGGTCAGGGCGGCGGAACCGAATACGATTACCGCGTGCGCTGAGCACGAGTACCGCGTGCGCTGAGTACGAGTGAGAACGCAACCTGTGTGGCACCATCCGTTGATCCGGGCAGGTGTCCTTCCGAAAAACAAAAACCAACGATTGGCCACGTTGATCGCCAGGTTAGCAGAAGGGCGCAAGCCCTCCGGTATTGCCGCTGTCGACGTACCGGACGGCTTGCGCCGTGCCGCTAAGTAGCGTGACAAGACTAATTCTGTATGATCTACGAAGCTGGCCAACGGGGTGTCGATTTGCGCGCTCAAGTTATGCGCAACAAGACCTGTTGAAGTGCTTAGCTTCGATCCCTTTGGCATATTCGCCGCCTGCCGCGACGGTCAAACCCCCAGACGTTGAAACCGATTTCCCGTCACCCTATCCGTGCGGCTCGCCCATCCCAATCACGCGACAACGCCATTCGTGGGCGGCATCTTCCGGGGGTGACCACGCTGCCGATCACGGCGTTTCGGTGTGGCGATATTGTGGTACCGCTGGGAACTCTTGAACCAGTTCGCCGTTTGAAGTTTTATAGAAACGGATTTGCCCATCCTGCCCACCGGTTGCGATTAAATCTCCATCTGCATTGAATGCAACGGCAAAAACGGGCCCATGGCTGGCTTTGATTTGCGCAAGACGTTGACCGTTTTCGGTCTTAAAAATCCTTACCTCTCCGCTAGCCACACCACAAGCGACCGCTGATCCGTCGGGACTGAATGCGACCGACTGGATAGGCGAACCGATGTGCTCAAACTCCCGGACGAAACTTTCTTCCTTGTTATCACCCTCGGCCAAACGTCCGCCACGTGGTTCCATTCGAAACAACCGGATCTTCCCTTCCGTCCCGCCAGTGGCAATCAGATCGTCGATGGGATGGCGTGCCAAACAGACCAGCGGATCGCGGGATCGATTGATGTCGTCGACCAGATGACCAGTGGCAATGTCGATCAGCTTCGCGGCCTTGTCGCGACTGACGGAGGCCAACCGCAGGCCGTCGTTCGTAAAGGCGGATCCGAACACCCAGTCTAAATGGTTATCGCACCGCATGACTTCGATACCGTCAACAACGTTAAACACACGCACCAGTTTGTCCGCACATCCGACGGCGACCTGGGAATTGTCAGGGGAAATGGAAACTCCATAAAACGCGTCGTTCGAGCCCTTGATAGAACGAACGGGTTCCCGTTTGGCGGTGTCCCATATTTGAATCTCTCCGAACTCCGAGGCGGCACCACCGCTGCCAACCAGCAAGGTGCCATCGCGGGAAAAGACGACCGATTCCAGACGAGGCGAATCACCCAATAGTCGGGACGCGACACCCGAACCGTCCGCGTGGTGCAGTAGGATTTCGTGTCGCCCCGGAACAGCCAGCAGGGTTCCATCGGGAGAAAATGCTAACGCGTGAACCGCTGGCAACGAGTGGTAAACGGGCGGTTCGGCAGGGCGTAGCGAGAACAGGCTGGCCGGTTCGTCCGCCAAGGCCCCTTGAGCGATCCAGCGCCGTAGCGTTTCAATTTCTTCCGGTAGCAACGGTTCGCCATCCTTGGGCATCGTGGGTTCGTCGCCATCGATCGTTGCGATCAACCGGCTACCCGCCGCATCCCCGGCATCAATCGCCGGGCCTTCATCACCGCCTGCTAGCAGACCGGCGTGCGTCGTGAGATCAAGCCCACCCTGCGGTTTCCCCGGCCGATGGCAGACGATGCAGTTTGTGCGGAGAATCGGCAGCACGTCGCGATGAAAGGAAACCGGCCCTTCGTCGGCGGTAAGCAAGGCGCCATTCACCGCGGTAAAGAATAGGAACAGGACGCCGCAAAGGAATGGTCTCACTTCACTTCCTCCACGGTCAACAAATAGCTGTGCCACTCGCCACCGACGTCATGCGCGCTGCTGACGCAAAGAAACACCATGCCGTCGGCTAGCGGCTTCAGCGTCAAGACCGGATCTCGCGATTGATCATCGTCGGCGGCCGCAAGAAATTGGCCACGCGAGTCGTAACAGTGAAGCATCGCATCCATCAGCAACGGGCCGCCACTGGTCACAGTGACCTTCAATTGCTGCCCGGTTCGCGCGGGATAGCCAAAGACGTCAACGTCCTTGTCGCTTTGAATGCTGCCCCGGGCATACTGGCCCGGTCGCAATTCTTGAGCTTCACGAAAACCGTCGTTGGGCTCTTGCTCGTCGATCACCGAGTCCGCCGCGAGCACCAGGATATTACCGGCGACTTCACCGGCGGGCGTTACGACCACGTATTCCAGCAGTCCCATCGGCAGGTCAGCCGGCAGAATCACTTCCGCGGAGATTTGCGTGTCGCCGACCAATTGATTGTCCAGCCCCTTCGGCGCGCCGGCATCCTTGGTTTCCTTGATCTCGACGCCGATCGTGTCCGCAGTCGGGAATCGCAGTTCCGTGGCTTCCTTCAGCTTAAAGCCACGCACTTTAAAAGTCGTCTTTTCGCCGCTGACGAGCGCGGCAGGCTCGGTCGCTGTCAAACTTGCGGCTTCGCCTTTTCCGGCTTCCGCTCGAACATTCGTGTGGACTCCGGGATGACCAGAACTCAGCCCCCAACCTTCCACAAAAACAACCAATGCGACCACAGCCAGCGACGCGCGTTTCATGCAAAGAGTTCCGTAATGGTGGCCCCTTCGGCCAGGATCGATACCGGGCGTCCCTCGGGCGTCATCAATTCCTTGGCGGGGTCAATGCCCAACGCATCATAGACGGTCCAAGCTACATCCGCGGGACTGACAGGACGATCGGTAACGAACGCCCCATTCTTGTCTGTCGCCCCGATCACGCGCCCTCGGGCTACCCCGGCACCGGCCCAAAGCATCGAACCCGCGCGGCCCCAGTGATCGCGGCCACCTTTGTCATTCACCTTCGGCGTCCGCCCGAACTCGCCCATGGCCAGGACCAACGTGTCGTCCAAAAGTCCCCTCTGATCCAGGTCATCGATCAACGCGCCGAACCCCTGATCGAACTCGGGCAATTTTCGGTCGAGTCCTTTGAAGATCTCATCGTGATGGTCCCATCCGCCATAATTGATCGTCACAAAGCGGACGCCGTTTTCAATCAGGCGTCTGGCTAACAGCGCACTCTGCCCGAACTCGTTTCGACCATAAGCGTCGCGAGTTTCAGGCTCTTCGCGATCGATCGCAAACGCCGACTGCGCGTGCGGCGAAAGGACCATTTCGGCAGCCTTGCGACTAAACTCATCATACGTTTCGATCTGGTCGTTTCGTTTGACTTTATCAGCGAGATGATCCACCGCGGCCAGTAGCGATTTGCGGCGATCGAGCATTTGCTCTGTTACGCTGGTCGGTATGGCGAGATCGCGAACTCGGTAATTTTCGTCGTTGGGATTCCCAGCCTTGAAGGATTCACAGCGCCCACCCAGCCACACGCTTTTTCCCAGTTCCCAGGTGAACGAAGGATTTCGTGGCACGGCAACGTAGGGCGGGACGACTCCGGCGAATCCCGTTTCGTGCGCCACCACCGCACCGATGGCAGGATGGTCTCCGAACGGAGTTCCGAATCTGCCCGACAAAACCCAGTTAGTGGCGGTCTCGTGATGGTCGTTCTCGTGAGTCCCGCTGCGCACCAGCGTCAACTTGTCCATCACCTGCGATGTCTTTGGCAACAATTCGCAAATATGGAGTCCCGGAACGTTGGTCGCGATACTCTTGTACTTACCACGAATCTGCTCGACCGCCTCGGGCTTCATGTCGAATGAGTCGTGATGCGACAGTCCACCACCAAGGAAAAGCAGGATAACCGACTTGGCTCGCGCACGTCGCGAGTTTGCCTCGGCGGCCAGCAACTGAGGCAAGGCTAGACCGAACGGGGCGAGCGTCCCGACGCGAAGAAAATTACGACGCGACACGCCGCGACACAGCTGACCGCGTCGATTGCCGAATGAAAAGTCGATCATGGCGGTAATTCTCTTTAGCGATGAGTGCGGATAAGTGTCCGGTACCGGTCGCGCGAAGATCGCCCTCCGGGTGCCACGCACGACAGGTCTTGAACACTCATTTCCAATTTTGTCCTGAGCGATCCGAATCGCTCGATTCAGTGGTTGAAAGCAAACCCTTTCGAGTTCAGTAGAGCCCAAAACAGATCGGCAAAAACGTCATCACGGTTGTCGGTTGACAAGGCGGTGTTGACGGCGGCACGTTCCGCTTCGCCCGGAAGGCGGCTTAGGGTGGCCAAGAACACTTCTTCGGTAACAAGTTCGGAATCGGGATTCTGTAACAGGCTCGCCAGCCTGCCACTTTCCGAACGAATGCTGTTTACCAGATTGGTATCATTACTCAGGTGCAGCAATTGCGGTAACGTCACCTCGCCTTGCCGCTCACAAGCACAGGCCGTGACCCGATCACTGCGGCCGAAAAGAGTGAGGAAATAGGAGTCGGCTCCGGGATCGGGGATTTGAGTGGCCCGTAAGCCAACGGGGTGACCCGGGAAGCGGTTCGGCACGTCGGTGGCGGCTGCAATCGCATCCAGGATAACTTCCGCGGGCAAACGCTTTGCGTAGTAGTGCGAATAGTACTTCGAATCCGTTTCGTTTTCCGGCACCGTTGCCGAATCGAGTTGCCAAGCACGGGAATTGAGGATCAACCGAATGATGTGACGCAAATCAAAATTGTGATTCCGGAATTCGTCGTTGAGCACCTTCCACAACTCGGGATTCGTCGGCGGATTACTGGCTCGCAGGTCATCGACAGGTTCGACAAGTCCGACGGAGAAAAAGTGTTTCCACAAGCGATTCACCATCGCGCCGGAAAAATTCTCGCTTTCGATCGCCCAGTTCACAAACGGGATTCGCGGATCGATTCCCGGTTCGATCTCCAATTCCACGCGATCCAAGGTCCGCGGCGTCATGAATTGGCCGGTCCGTGGCTGGTTGACACCAGGAGGTCGCTGGCGAATTTCGTCCAGTCGTCGCCTCTGGTCGTCGAGTTCACGCTGCCGGTCAGCGATTTGCTTTGTTTGCTCGTCCTCCGGCAGTGAAGACCGACAGGCCTCGGCTAACTTGGTTGCCGCTTCCGCGATTCGTTTGTACTGCTCACGTTCCTCTCGGCTGGTTGTGATTACCGCGCTGGCCCCTGCTTGAGGGCTCTGGCGGTCGAGGTTCACTTTGGCAAAGCAAGCGGCAAAATGATAAAAATCGTCCTGTGTGTAGCGCTCAAGAGGGTGGTTGTGACAGCGGGCACAACCGATGCGCGTACCCAGGAATGACTGGGCCACACTGTCGGGCAATTCACTCTCCTCCACCTTTCTAAACTCGCCCACGACGGTGACGAAATACCCGGCTTGGGGCTGGGTGACGACATCTCCCCTTGCCAAAAGCACATCCCGCGCGATGTCGCTCCAGGGACGGTTCGTCGCGACCTGCTCACGCAGCCACCGGTGAAACGCTTTGACCCCTTTCTGGCCCCGCACATCATGATCACGCTCCTTGCGATTTTGCAGCAAATCAGCGAGTTGTAACGTCCAGTAGTCTGTAAACTCGGGTCGTTCCAGTAACGCGTCGATCGTGCGGGCACGCTTGTCAGGACTGAGATCGGATCGAAATTCAGTGACTTCCGCCGGTGTCGGCAAAATCCCCGCAGCGTCCAAGTACGCGCGGCGAAGAAACGTTTCGTCGCTGCAAGGTCCAACGGGAGGTAGTCGAAGTTGTTCCAGCTTTCGAAACAAAGGGCCATCAAGCACATTCTGCTCGGCGATGTAGTCCTCGGGGTTGATCGCCTGAGGATAGGGAATCGTAAAATTAACCACCGCCACGAGTCCCTGGAAATGGACTCGCACGCCCGCTTCACCACTGCGGAGCGCCTTGACCTGTCCGGATGTGTCGACCGAGATCGTTGCCGAGTCATTGGAATAGAACTGAGCCAGCCAGGTCACATCGCGAACCCGTCCGTCAGCATAGTGTGCGCGCACCAACAATCGTTGCGTCTGATACGGCGCCAAGACACGGTCACCGGGCAATACTTCTAAGCGAGCCGCATCCGGCTCGTCGGCGACCGGTGATGGGCTGCGGGCTGCAATCCAATCACGCAGCGTTTGCCACATGCGAGAGCCGGGACGAAACCGAACACCGCCTTCGTGAGGTAACCCGCCGGACGGCTTTGCCAGCAGCAGGCTGTGATCGGGAAAACCCAAATCGATTCGACGACCGCTGACTTCTTGAGTGATCCAATCGTGATCCCATTCCGGAGCGTATCCGCGAAGTGACAGTCGGAACCCATTTTGTCCGGCCTGTTTGCCGTGGCAAGAACCCGTGTTGCAACCGCTTCGCGTCAAAATCGGAAGAACATCCTGCTTGAATGACGGAACCGGTTTCTCTTGAAACGCGGTTACGTGGACTGGTACCGTCACGGACCACGAATCCAGTTTTACCGCCAGCGTTGCCTCGCCATCGGATTGAGCCGCCACCATGCCGCGTTGATCAACGGACCCCACTTCCGGTTGGTCGATTTCGAACGCGGCGCGACCTGTAACGTCGGTTACCATGCCATCGTCGTCGGTGAAAGAGACCACCACGCCGTGGATGGGGTCTTGGCCGGTTAGTTCCAGCACGCTGGGGAGAACCGTTAACTCAGCCGCACTCAGCGTCGATGGCAAAAGAACCAGAACCAGGGCGATAGCGAACATGGCAAATGGGCGTTTGCCATCGCTTGGCAGGGCACTTGGTTGAGCGACCACGGTCGCCTCCGGAAGAGATTTTCGGGCAGGATGCGAAAGGCAGGTGCTATCCAGTGAAACAGATCAAGTGGCCGGATGCAACAAGGAAACGCGAATTTCGGATGATTCAGGCAGACGGAGGCAGATCTGGCAAGCAACTCGCCAGCAGCGTCTGTGCCCCCCGCACGCAACGTTCACGGCTGTGAACAACGTTCACCCGCCTGATTTTTCCAGTCAGGTGACGCAACTCGGAACGCCGTCGGCTGAGAAACATCCAAGAAACCGGTGATGCGGATCAAGGAGGCGATTTCGGTCGTCCACGACGCGACTTGTCGCAACGGATTCCGCAGCGTGGAAGACGCGCGAACCCGAAAGCAGTGAAGCGTTGACCGAGAACGCACCCGCTGATGACGGAGCCGCGGAAGCGGTACCAACCCGGCAAAGCACAACGACTCGCGTCGCTCAAATTCGATTCGGGTGTTACCTTGACACACGACCATTTGTGTCGGTGAAATGAGCACCTCAACAGGATTGTTTTGGTATAACCTGGTAAGTCGCCCAATGGCGATTTCGTTCTGCGCGTTCGATTTGTACAAGATGAGGCCTGTCGAGGTGCTCAGGTTGTGTAAACGCCAATGCTTTATCGGCGACGCTGAAATGATGTGTCGCCCTCCGGGCTTTGTGAGTTTATTTCCCTGGTTCCGGTGGCTTACGCCACCGGCAAGTATGTGTCGCCCTCCGGGCTAAGATAGCATGCGGCCATGCTCGGCTCCGGGCTTTACGCCACCGGCGGGTAATCGGCTCCGGGCTAAGCTAG
>RECD01000245.1 GCA_007694185.1 Planctomycetaceae bacterium | reverse complement strand
CGATCGACTGCCCGCCCTTGGTCGTCCCGGTCAACGTGGCGACGACCGTTCCGTTGAACAACACCGGTCGCCCGACCGCCTCGAGTTTCAACCGATAGGTGGTCGGCAAGGAATCGAGCATCCGGACCGTGAGCGTCCCGGTGGACGTCAAACCGCCCGGATCGGTCGTCGAATAGGTGACGACATCAGTGCCGACGAACGCGGCACTGGGTGGTGTGTAACGGATCGAGGTGCCGTCGACGACGAAGCTGCCGCCCGCCGAGGATTGGCCGACGATCGCCACGGTCAGCGTCTCGTCCCCATCGACATTGACCCCGTAATCGGCCAGAGTCGCCACCACGACGTTGGTATCGCCCAGAAACAGGTCTCGGCTGATGTCGTCCGCCGGTGGCGGATCGTTGACTGCGGTCACGGTGAAGGTCACGGTCGCCGTCGCCGTCCCTCCGGTCGTATCGGTGATCGTGTAGGTCAGCGTCTCGGTACCGAAGAAATTGGCGGCCGGCCGATATCGGATCGATTGGCCTTGCGCAACGATTTCGGCGACCCCGCCTTGGTTCGGGGTGCCGACCGCGGTGACGGAAATCGTCGAGCCCGCCACGGCGGGCAAGTCGTTGGCCAACACGTCGAACTCGGCAAACGGCGCGTCTTCCACGACGGTGAACGCGTCATTCACCGCCGTCGGATTGTCGGCGGCCTCGCCGGTGACGGTCACCGCCACGTTCGCCGTTTTGGTGATGCCGGTATTGTCCGTAACCTGGTAGGTGAAGGTTTCCGTCCCGACAAAGGTGGCGGTGGGTTGATAACGAATCCGATCGCCTTCGATCGTGACGGTTCCGCCCGCCGAAGGGGTCCCGACCGCCGTGATCGCCAGGGTGCCGGTTTCGCCGGCCGCGAACTCATCATTCGCCAAGACATCCAGCAACGTCGGCGTGGAGCCCTGCGCTACCTGAAAAGTATCATCGTTCGCGACGAATCGGTCCGCGATCTCCAAATTCAACCGGCCGTAACTGACCCGTGCCGGAGGCACGGCGGCATCTTCCAAGAAGAGCAAGAAATCGTTGCCGCTGACGTCGGACGCTTCGCTGAGGATGGTCGCCGTGCCTGCCGCAACCGCAGTCATGCGAACCGTCGCGATCAGGTCCTCCGCCCGATTGGTCGGCGCCAACGAGTTCGAGACGGCACCCAACTCATCGATCAGCCCTGTCGCCACGCTGCCGGACGAAATGACCGAACCGAAGTTCGGACCGAACTGGATCGGTGAGGTGGCGACCGGGCGGATCAGGTCGTTGTCAAAACGGAGGTCGATGAACGCCGAAAACACGCCCGCCCGATCGAACTCATCCCGCTGGTCGCTAGCAAAAAACCGAATCAGAAACTCATCTCCGGGCTGGACCCGATCGATCACGTTTCCTTCCAAATCGGTCACTTCCAGCCGCGCGCCGGCCAAGGCGACGTCGGCGACGTTGATCGTGAACACCTCTTCACGGACGTTCCCCGCCAGGTCGGTGAGCAGCAACGTGACATTCTGTGGCCCCAATTGGCTGGTCGTCGGTGTCCAGGTGAACCGCCCGGTTTGTGGGTTGATGGCGGCGCCCTGAGGTGCCGCGCCGAGCCCATAGATCAGCCCTTCCCCTTCCTCGGGATGATTCAGGTCGACATCGATCGCGAGCCCGACGTTCCCAGCGGTGGGAAAGTTCTGCATCCGGATCGGCGGGGTGGCATCGTAGGTGATCGTCAAAGGCTGGGAGGAGGGACTGACTTCTCCCCCTTGAATCTGCCGCGCGGTGATAACGTATGTACCGTCACCCAAGGCCGCGACGTTGTTGGTCGTGATGCTCGTCGTCGTCCCGCTAGCCACCCCGCGACCGATCTCGACCGAACCGGCAAACAGCACAACCTCAGCACCCGCCTGAACCCCGCCGATGTTGAACGTCAACGAGCCGGCTCGGGTGATCCGATCCGAGTCGCTTGAGCCCGTGTCGCTGGAGGCAGCGAGTGTCAGCGACGAAGGCGCGGCCGGAACGGCGTTGGCCACGAAGGTAAAGGTCAGTCGCTGCGTATCGCTTTGTCCCGCTAGAGCCCCCGCAACGCCGGGTGCCGGGCGAACCCCGACGGTCACAACCGCATTCCCGACGAAATTGTTATTCGGGGTGACCGTTACCAGGCCGGTGGTCGGATTGACGGTAGCCGCCACGTCGGTCGAGTTGGTCGAAACGAAGTACTCAACCGGGTCTCCCTCGACGTCGAAGCTCGACAATTGCAAGGTCGCCGGCTGATCATTCGGGAAATTCGGCAGCGCCGGGATGTCGGCCAAGAACGGGGCCGAGTTGCTCCCCACCCCACTATCAGGAACCACGTTGACGGTGATCTCTTCGGTGTAGGACTCGCCCTCGGCGTTGGTCGCGATGATCCGCACCGTCGTCGTGCCCGCTTGGTTTCCCTTGGGCTTGAGCATGATCACGGCGTTCTGATCATCCTCGAACACGGTCATCGAATCGATCCGGATGTCGATCAACGGCCGATCCGCCGCGTTGGTTCCGCGATCAGCCGGGTTGGCGATGTTGTTGATCGCGGCTCGAACCCTTTCCCCCTCGACCAATTGTCCGAAGATCGAGTGATTGAAGTCGAGGGTTCGAGTCGGCCCGGCGGTGATGAAAAACTGCGAATTGTTGGTGTCGTCCGTCGATTTCGCGAACGATAAAACGCCGGCGCGATTGTGTTGGAGTTCGGGATGATACTGGTCATCAAAATTACCCAGTGGCGAACCGCCGGTGCCCGTCCCGGTGGGGTCGCCGCCCTGGATGACAAACCCGTCGATGATCCGGTGAAAGATCGTGTCGTCGTAGAAGCCAGTCTCGGCCAATTCGATCACCCGCAGGGCCGGGCGAGGCGCGCGGTCTTCGAACAGCTCGAACACCATATCGCCGTACCCGGCGACGCTGATGCGGACACTGCGGTTGCCCGTCAGCACGACGGCTTCGAGCAACTCCGGATCGTCCACCTCCACCGTGATCTGAATCGGACCACCGGCCGGGTTGTAAGCATCGACCGGCACGTGCAGCGGCGAACCGATGCCCACCGATTGGTTGCCGACTTGCACAAAGCTGGGACTGCTCGACTGCGGGATGGCAACGCCGCTGCGTTGGCTCAATTCCTGCAGCGACAACACACCGGTCGCCCGACTGCCGTCGGGGAAATCCCAAGTCGGGAAGGTTTCGATCCCTTTTTCGATCCCAATGTCATTCAGACTTCGGTCTGCATTCGAGACCTCAACAAACGGCAGGAACTGACCGCCGTCGGCAAACAGCTCCTTCTGAACTGTGCAGAAGGGACACCACGCGGCACCGTAGTAAACGACTTCGGCGGCGGCGAGCGCTTTGGCGAAAGCGACCAAGTCGGGCGCTGACTCTCCCTCGGGCGCGGTCGTCGAACCTTCCCCTTCCGCCCCGACCCCGACCGACACGATCGCGGGCTCCTGAGTCACCAACCCGTGGCTCTCCGCAGACGTCGTGGAAAACCATTCGACGTCTCCCGCCAGCAACTGACGGCTCTCGAGCGGTTCCAGCAACAATCGACCACGACGGGGGGACGCAGACGGGTGACCGACCAACCATTCGATCAGGGCGCGACGGAGATTTTTCCGTGATCCCCTGCCGCTCGGCTGATCACCACCGGGCTCGGTCGTTCGTTGGCTCGAAGACTGGAAATCCGATGAAATGTTCTGAACTTTCACGCGATTCGACCTACTGGCAGTATTGAAGTCCGCTGATCCGAAACCGGACCTGCCCCGTCAAGGATGTTCGGCCCCGTGCTCCCGCTCACGACGTTTGTCAAAGGATAGGTTACGCCTGAGACGCGCGCCGGTTAGCACCAAACTCAAGGCAAACGACAGAGCCAACGTCTTGGGACCGGTGTCGACCTCGAAGCCGAAAAGAAAAGAGAAAAACCGCCATAGGCCCTACGGCTTACCAGGGCCCGACGGTCGGAATTTCCTGCACCACCGTCACCAACCCCCTGGCCCGTGACACCTGTTCGATACAACTTTGGTACGCTTTCCACACGACCGAAGTTCCCTCGACTGGCATTTTCACGCCGTTTTTCCGCAACCACGGGGCGGCAGAGGAGCGGGCCGCGTTGGCCTGTTCGGTTGTAATCTTTGGCCGACACCAGGCCCGCGTGTCAGGGCGGGTCGTAACCACCCGGGTGGAAGGGGTGGCAACGGGAGATCCGACGCAGAGCCCGGATGCTTCCCCGCCAGAGCCCATCTTTACGGAGGACTTCGATGGCGTATTGGCTGCAGGTTGGCGAAAACCGGCAGGATTGTCCCAAAAGCGGGCTGAGTCCCGCCTGATAGCAGCGGATCAAGAATACGGCGGCTTTGACCAACATGCGTTGCGACTCAGCCTCCCGATGGCGGGCCATCAGCCCTGGGCGCCGGACGGCCTCCCGGTTGCTCGCGTTCCAGCCGTGCGGCCGCGCGACGGACATTTTTGGCCAGCGAGCGGGAGACTTCCTGAAAACTCCCCAGGGCGTCTCGCTTGGGCCGGACGATGATGTCCAAACCGCATGGAAGCTCACTTTGCTGGGTTCGGAAGGCTTCCCGAATCCAGCGTTTCCAGCGATTGCGGACAGGAGCGCTTCCCGTTTTTTTCGGCACGGTGATCCCCAACCGACTCGCCGGCAACCGCCAATCGCGACCGCCCGAATCCGCCGCATCGATTCTCTCCGAGGCGATGTACGGTTGGCTCGCGACCACGTTCACTTCAGTTTGTCGCCGAACGTTGATCACGAGGACTTCGTCGGTGGCGAAAGCTCCCCGGCGAATGATGTCGGTAAAGTCGACCCCACGGCGAACCCGCCGGCTTCGCGGGAACGACTCCGATCGGTCGTCTACCACCGCAAATTCGCCCGAGGTTGAAGCGGGTAATCGCGGTCGAACTGTTCGATCCATTCCTTGGCACCCTCTTCGATCCGATGGGGAAGGCTGATTCTCAGTTCCACGATCAGGTCCCCCGCCGGTCCCTTGCCGTCATCCACACCCATCCCCTTGAGCCTCAGCCGTTTGCCACCGCTGCTGCCGGCAGGGATGGTGAGGCTGAGCGTGCCCTTGATCGTCGGCACTTCGACCTTCGCCCCGAGCATCGCCTCGCGGAGTGTCACCGGCAGAAGCAGTTCGATGTTCTTGCCGACCCGCTTGATCGCCGGATGCTCCTCAACGCGAATGACCAGAATCAGGTCTCCCGCCGGCCCGCCGGTGGGGGACGCGTAGCCCTTGCCACGCAGGCGCATCTTGGCCCCCGATTCGATCCCCGCCGGCAACTGCACCGTGACTTTTTGGCTCCCCAGGGTAGGGGGTAAAGGAAACTCGTATGGTCCGCCGGTGAGTGCCTGCTTGAGCGGTACCGAAAGTTCGTAACGGACGCTTTCGCCGACACGAGGCTGCTCCGGGCGCGGCTGTCCCGACCGGGGACGTCGCTGGGGCCCACGCGTCCGTGTCCCGCCGCCACCGCCTGTCAATTGCTCGAAAAAATCGTTGAATCCGTTTTGGAAACCGCCGCTGGCCCGGCCGCCAAAGAGTTGTTCCAGATCGAGCCCTTCGAAAGCATCGCCACCGGCGGCCTCCGGCCGAAAGCCGCTGTCACGGATCTTTTCGAAGTCGGCCCCATACCGATCGTAGGCCTGCCGCTTTTGCGGATCGCTCAGAACGTCGTACGCCTCCTGCACCCGCTTGAACCGCTCCCGGGCCCGATCGTCGTTCGGGTTCATGTCAGGATGAAACTTGCGAGCCAGTTTGCGGTACGCCTTTTGAATCTCGTCCTTGTCGGCCTGACGTTGAATGCCTAGCGTTTGGTACAGGTCTTCGGGCATCGGCTGGATCAATTAAATTGGTATTTTTATCGGAAACGCTGGTCGGATCGCGATGACTGCCATCATGGCATACTGCGGTGACCTTTCCTATCCGGATTGCAAACCATGAACCAGCCGTCTCGGAACCAGATGAAGCGATTCGCGTGGGCGGTCGTCGTGTCTCTGGCGAGCTGGACAGCGCCACCACCCGCATCGGCCGCAGGCGGCGTGCTGAAGCTGACCACCCGTGACCCCGACACGGAAGGTGCCGTGCCGGTGCGGCTCGAATTGCAGAGCGATTCGGGGCGGCGTACCGCGGTGCGACGAACGGTCCGTAGCGGGCCGGGCATGGTGCTCGACCGTGAAATCGAGCTGAATCTGAACCCAGGCACGTATCGCTTTCGCGTCGTCCGGGGGCCTGAGTACCGGGTCATCTCGGGTCATTTCGAAGTCCAACCCGGGGCGTCCGATGAACGGGTAATCGAACTGCTGCGGATGGTCGACATGCGTAGCGAGGGATACCTAGCAGGCGACCTGGCATGGGGCGGCCCCGACAACGGCGATTTGGCGTTGCGGATGGCCGCAGAAGATGTGCATGTCGCCGCGGTGATTCGAGGGGCTACACCCCGGATCCGAGGGGGCGCAGACCAGCAGGGCGATTCGGGAGCAGCCCCGTGGACCGGACAAACGGCGCATCGCGAGGGCGATTGGCTGCTTTACCCGGGACCGGACGAACCAGCTTTCCGATCGGACTCGGGCGATTCACGGCTCGACTCCACATCCCTACCGGTCGCCTTCGGCACGCACCCGGCCTGGCAGGAACCTGGCACGCGGGCCGTGATCGCGAACCCGTTCGCCTGGGAGCTGCCGATCTGGTTGGCCGGCCGCCCAGTGGATGGCATCCTGTTGCTGGGCGATTGGCTCCGCGAGGGAACGCGGGTCGATCGTGTCCGCCAAGGTCGCCCTCCCGCGGAGATCGGCTTCACGGGCGAGCACGGCCCGGGGCGGTATGCAGCAAAGATCTATCAGCGTCTGCTGGAAGCCGGGTTTCGGATCCCGCCGCTGGCCGGTTCCGGGCCGACGGCGACCGATGCGGCGATCGGATACAATCGGACTTACGCGGTCGGCCCGTCGGCCGACGCCGGCGACGATCGCCAGGTCCGACCGATCGAGTCAGAAGTCGAATACTACCAGGCTGCGTGGGCGGGACGGACGGTGCTGACCAACGGCCCGTTGCTTCGTCCGACGTTGGGCGGAAAGGCTCCCGGGCATGTCTTCCGCGCCCGTTCGGGAGAAGTCCTCCGGATGTCCGTCGAGCTCCAATTGGCCGTCCGTGATCCGGTCGATTACTTGGAAGTGATTCAAAACGGGGAGACGGTTCACAGCGTGCGGCTGGACGAGTTTTCCTTGGCGGGAGGAACCATTCCCGAGTTGACGTTCGAAACGAGCGGCTGGGTGATGGTACACGTGGTGACGCAGTATCCGGATCACTTCCGGGCAGCGATCAGCGCCCCGTGGTACGTCGATTTCGACGAGACACCTCGGATTTCTCGACAAGCGGTCGAGTTCTTCCGAACTTGGCTAGCCGATTGCGAAGCGGAATTGAAAAAGCTCCCCCCCGAGCGATTGGCGGACTACGTTCAGCCCGTCCGAGCGGCCCGATCTTTCTGGCAGCGACGGGCGGCGTTGGCCAACGCCGACTGAACCATGACACATGAACGAATAGACAGACAAACGAACAATGAACTCGAATCCCCGAACACCCCAATCGAAAACGCGGCTGACCTGCCCGACCTGCGGCCGCGGCTTCCTGTTCGAGGCTTCCACCGCGGTACCTTTTTGCAGCGAGCGTTGTCGTTTGATCGACTTGGGACGTTGGTTGGAGGAGGACATCGGCGTGCCGTTTGAGGGCGATTCCGGTGAAGCGGACGTCGACCGCCGCGACCCCGACTCGGAGGATTGAATCATGCCCCGTCCGCAACTGACGATCCGCAGCCTGCTCGTGCTCGTCGCCGTCGTCGGGTTTGGGCTGAGCTACTTCAGCAACCTGATCCGCATGCGGGCAGCAGAGTCGGAACTGACTCGGCTCCGTCAAGAGGTCGGATTCCTCGATGGCAGCGAGGCCAACGAGATCGCCGCGGTTCGTGTGCCGGCCGAGGAGCCGCTGACCTGGCGGACACGGATCCGGGTACCACGCGGCCAAGCCTATCGGCTCGCCTACAGCGCGATCTGGGCGGAGGCGACTGCCGGCCCCGATTGGTTTGCGGCCCAACCGATCCCGGCAGGCGAATCGACCGTCACCATCCGTGTGATCAAGGACCCTCGTGACGACCGCTGGAAAATCACCTCGATCATCCGCCACGCTGACGGCATCGCCCGGATCGGGACCACGCTGCCGGACGAGATTTCGGAGATCTTTCGCGGGACGCACGACGTCATGAGTACCGGTGTCGGCAAGCAGACGGTCACCTGTCCGGTCGGCCAGTCGCTGAGGATTCTCGACGAACGCTACTTCTCAGGATCGTCCCTGTTGTTGTACGGCGATTCCGGCCCACGCGAAAATCTGGTCGGCGTGTATGCCGAGTTGCAGCCGGATATCGGCCCGTTGCCCCGCCCTTGAGTGACTTGCCTGCCATGAGCGTCCAGGACCGGAGCGAAGAATCGGAAGACCCGCTGTTGGCAGCGGTGCGAACCGGCGATGCTGCGGCTTGGCAAATGCTGATCGACCGATTCGAGGGCCGACTGACGGCGTTCGCCCGCAGCCGCTTGGGGAGCACCGAAGCGGCCGAGGATGTGGTGCAAGAAACCTTCGTCGGTTTTCTCACCAGCCTCCCCAATTTCGACTCGCGGAAGCCGCTGGAAAGCTACTTGTTCACAATCTGTGGTTACAAGATCGCCGACGAACTCCGCCGGCGCGGGCGTCGCCCGGTGTTGCATTCCGGTCGCGGAGATGACTCGCAAGACCCGTTGGCCCGATTGGCGGGCGGTCGCGTCGCTAGCTCGATCGCTCGCAGCCAAGAACGTAAACGCGAGGAAGAAGCGGCGATCGTCGATGTGGTCTCGCAGACCGTCGCCCGCTGGAAAGGTCGCGGGGACTGGAAAAAATTGGCCTGCCTCGAATTGCTGCTAGTCGCCGGGAAGCCGAACCGCGACGTCGCGGAGAAAACCGGACTCAGCGAACAGCAGGTGGCGAACTACAAAAGCGACTTTCTGAGCAAGCTGAAGTCGGCTCTTGCTCGGCACGGGGTCGACGACGAATACCTGCCGGAACTCCGCTGAGGCCGACTGACTGGCCGGGCGTCCTACAAAAAGGCAGTGGCCACGCCGTCGGCCATCAATAGGCCGGCATCGGTTAGCCGGTAATGGCTGCCGGCGACCGACAGCCAGCCCCGCTCCACGCACTCTCGGATCGCACGACCTCGGAGCGTCGCGACACAGATCCCGGTATCGCGGCGGATTTCCTCCAGATCGATGCCGTCGAGCATGCGGACGCCGAAGGCCGCCCGTTCGCATGCCCATTGGGTCGGCGTGATCCGCTCCGATTCCGCCACCGGCGAACGGCCCTCTTGCAACCGGCGCAGGTAGGTGGTGGGGCTGCGATGATTCACCTCACGGTAACCGTTGACGAACTTGGCTGCCCCCGGACCCAGCGCGTACCAACCGCGTCCTTGCCAATAGGCGAGGTTGTGTCGGCAACGAAAACCGGGACAGGCAAAGTTGCTGATCTCGTACTGCCTCAAGCCGGCCCGTTCGCAGAGTTGGCGGGCATCCCGATACATGCTGACGTCGTCCTCCTCTGCGATCGTGACCCATTCGCCACGCGACCGACGGCTCCAGAACTCGGTCCCCTTTTCGTAGGTCAGCGAATAGGTCGAAAGGTGGGTGATGGGGAGCTCGAGCGCCGTTGCGAGGTCGCTCCGCCAAGCTTCGGGCGTCTCACCGGGAACGGCGAAGATCAGGTCGATCGAGACGTTGCCGATCTTCGCCGCCGCCATCGCGACCGCATCGCAGGCCGATCGACGGTCATGGCTACGCTGCAGCAACCGCAACTTCGGGGCCGAGAAAGATTGCACCCCCAGACTGATCCGATTGACGCCGCGGTCGGCGAGCAGTCGCACAAGGTCGGGCGTGATGTCCTCCGGGTTCGCTTCAACGGACAGTTCGCCCCCGGTGGCGAGCGGCAACGCGGTCTCCAGCAAATCGAACAGCCTCCCGAGTTGCTGTGGCGGCAGACGGGTCGGCGTCCCGCCACCGATGAACAGGGTCTCCACCGGTCGGGGCGACCCCAAGACCCGAAGTTCCGCCTCCAGGGCATCCAGGTACGGTTCAGCCAGATCGAGCCGCCCCGGGAGCACCGAAAAATGACAATAACCGCAGCGGTGCCGACAGAACGGTACGTGAACGTAGGCGTTCCGCGGCGTCGGCCACACGAAATCAGGCTGGCCCGGGACGGCCTCCGCGACGTGCTCGGTCGGCGGCTCGGCTGAGTTCAAAGCCACAGTCTCAATCGCCCGTCCAAAGCATCTGGGATCCGTTTCGCGACCCACCGTTTGACCTGGTCGTCACTGCACCGGGTGCTGAAATGACTCGCGAGGATCACCTCGTTCTGGAACCGATCCCGTCGATCCGAGATGTCGTCCAGGTGCATGTGACCATGCTTGTGGATCTTTTCTCGTCGATGCATCGGCGCGACAAAGGTCATCTCCGTGATCAGAATCTTCGCTTCGTACATCTCCGGGTTGTCATCCAAACCGGCCGGGGCGGTATCCCCGGTGTAAGCGAAAATCGGAACCCGGGTTTCGGTCGTGATCTCGGTACCGGCCAGCTTGAGATCGCGGATTTCTGGGCCCGATAACTCGCGAAACTCCTCCTTCAGCTTCTGACGTCGCTGCTCGACCAAGTAGCCGACCGAGTCGATCGTGTGACGGGTTCGCAACGCGGTGACGAGCCATTCCCGGCCGATTTCGATCTCGTCGCCGTCACGGATCGGTTCCAAGTGGCAAGGCATGCCGCCGCGATCAAGCTGGACAAAGGCCTTCAGCATTTTCCAAGCCGGATCGATCGCCGAATCGGGCAGATAGATCACCGGCGGGTCCATTTTCATCATCCGTCGCCGGGACACGTAGAGCGGCAGCGCGGCGATGTGGTCAAGGTGAGTGTGCGTGACAAAACAGATCGGTGTGCCGATGAAATCCCAGGGCTGCCCACCCAAGTCAAAATTCAGCTTCAACTCCGCGATCCGCCAATAGGTCTGGACCGCCGCCCGAGACCAGCCTTCGATCGTGTAGCCGTCGATGT
Source organism: Planctomycetaceae bacterium (assembly GCA_007694185.1). Classification (GTDB taxonomy): domain Bacteria; phylum Planctomycetota; class Planctomycetia; order Pirellulales; family Pirellulaceae; genus UBA6163. Next base: position 1,413 of record RECD01000245.1, on the reverse strand, counting down.
GTTCACTTCTTAACGGGACGTTTTCAACCATCAGTCCGCGGGCGGGGTGATCGGGCAGTTCGATTGAGGCAGCGATTGGTTAGAGCGTAGCCCCTGGAGGGCCGACTGACCATTGCGGGCCGCTGGCGCCAACGCCCCGGGCGACCCTGGCCAAACCCTCTGATCTACCCGATGCCCCCTTGCCGGTGTTGACCACGATGCTGGTCGACCTCGGTCGAAAGGCCTAGACTTTGCGAACTCGTTGCCGACGATCTCAGACGCCTGTCGGCGGACCTGCGGACCGATCCGTCACCCGATGACCCGACATTCGCGGGCCCGGCATTCGATCACCCGGCTTTGGAACCCCAGCATCCGGCTACATCTCGGTAGGTTTCTCACATGAATTCCGAACCTTCGCCTCGCCCCGACGGCCGCTGGGTCGAAATCGAGTTCGATTGTTTGCCGTTGCGTTCGGTCACGCGGCTGGATATCCCGGTCGACGCGTCGCCGAAATACGAGCGGTATGTGCTGCGGGTGAAGGCGGCGCTCGAAAAACATGGCGCGCACAACACGTATTACATTCACGGCGGCAGTTGCCGTTTTCACCTGACCAACGATGCCATGCGGGGCATGATCCGCTACGCGGTCGAAGGGGTTTTGCTGACCGACGAGACAGACCGCAAGACGGTGCTCTGCGACCTAGAGATCTGCCTGGCGGAGGAAACCTGCTTCTGGTTGAGCGAACCGATCGTTGATTTTCTCACCGAATCGGTTCGCCAAGCGATGATGGTCGAGTTCGACCGCTACATTTTGGCGGGCGACCTGGAGAAAACGCGTCAGCGGATCGCCAAACTGCAGGCCGAAACCGATGCCACCGGTGGGTTCATCGGCATGTACCTGTGACGAAGCCGACCGCCGGGACGATCAGCCGCGTTCGGTCTGAAACAGGTTTTGCTTCAGCCATTTTTCCCAACGGGCCGCTTCCTCGCTGCTGTCGATCGTGATTTGGCGCCACTGGGGACAACGGTACTTGATGTCGATGTGCCCGTTGTGATCGGCTTTTTCGACTTCGCAGCCGAGTTTCTTAAACACATCCGCCAACTGCTCGGCCTTCGCAGTATCGTGAATGTGCTTTCGCTTCCAGTTTTCGAGGCGATACCGGACCACTTCGGCCGCGGACGTTTCCGCGACTGCGACCGAAGCCAGGAGAGGGCTGAGAATCAAGAGGCACAGGACGGCTCGGAACATGGTCAACTCGACCTCCCTACGTTGGACGAAACGGCAACAGGACAACCGGCAGGGCCATCGGCCCATGGAAACCCTGGGTTAACATAAGCGGCCGGAGAATGTCCAGACAGGTCCCTGCCTTTCCCGTGGACCACTATCCGCGTTTCCGAGGCAACTGGGTGACGATCCCACACCTGGCTTCCACAC
>RECD01000049.1 GCA_007694185.1 Planctomycetaceae bacterium | reverse complement strand
AACCTGGCGATCAACGTGGCCAATCGTTGGTTTTTGTTTTTCGGAAGGACACCTGTCGGCATGCTTAAAGTTTGGTATTTACACAACCTGCGCACTTCGACAGGCCTCATCTTATACAAATCGAACGCGCAGAACGTCACCGCCGGTGGACGACTTGCCACATTGTACCGAAATAATCCTGTTGAGGTGCTTACACGTTGGCGAGCAGCGGAGAGAGACTCGCCCCCCTGTGGGACGCCGTCTTCGGTTTCGAAACGTTGGCCGTCGATCATTACACCGGATTTCAGAAAGCGACGGATCAGCGAGAGCATCCGCGGGTCGCTGATGCGTTTCCGCAGCAGCCCTTCGAGGCGCTCGTGACACACGTTACCAAAGAAACCTTTGATACCGCTGTCGCTGACCCAGTTCACTCTCCGGGTCGCGATGTTCTGACCGAGCACCGATAACGCCTGATGGCATGATCGCTTCGGACGGAAACCGTACGAGTTGTCGAAAAAGTCGACTTCGTAGATTTGTTCCAGGATCATGACGACAGCTCGCTGCACGAGCTTGTCTTCCACGCAGGCGATGCCCAGCGGACGCGTCTTCCCATTCCCTTTCGGGATGTTCTTACGCAGGCTGGGTTGCGGTCGATAGCTGCCACGATGAAGTCGTTGAAGGAGATCCCGCAGGTTGTCCCGCAGGTTCGCTTCGTAGGCCTCCAGTGTGACGCCGTCGACGCCCGGCACCTTGCCTTGCTTGAGTCGGCGAAACGCATGCCACAGCAACTCTTCGTTGAGCAGCGAGAAGAGGTTGTTAAAATCCGCCTCCGGGTGCGATTTCGCTCGTTGGTGGATGCGATCCAGCCGATTTATCACCGCACTTCCGTCACTGGGTGCGGGCGGTGTCCGGTCTGTATCGCGTGTTGGCCTGGCCGCCTTCCCTACACCGGCATTACCCGGTTTCTGTTCACTTAACTGGTAATCAAGCGTCGTCGGTACTATACGGCCATCCGACTCCCGGAGAGTCATTTGCCTCCCTTGCTGTTTAGGCTTGTCGGGCATACTCGGCTGCTCGTGATTGGTAGTCATGATGCAGTCAAGAACCTCCGGGTCTCACTGGTTGCCTTGATGACGTGGTGTGTAGCGCGAGCGGGCGAGCGACCCCGGGTCTCCGTTCGCAGCTTGCCTGAAGCGCGGCGAGCGGTATTGCCTTCCAGCATGCACAGACCTTGGGCAGAATCCGACAGAAACAAAATTTCGGGGCTCATGCCGTTCACCGCCGGATGGTCACACCCGGTCGGTTCACCCTCACCACCTTTCTGTGTACGCTTCAACCGGCGACTTCGGCGACTCGCCTTATACGCCGGCTGCAACACTCGATACTGGGCACGTGGCTAGCGCTTACCCAGGCGGGATTCCCACCCGCTAGTCATCAAACCATTTCCAGTCCGCACGTTCATGCCATGGTTCTGCCACATTTTAGTGATGGTTCGCGTTCATGTCATCAGGCTCGATGATCGGTGTACCCGCCATGAGTTTGGCCAAGAAGGCATCGAATGATGGGGACAGTTCTCGAAAGTCGTCCCATTGAAGCGATGTTGCGGGAATGTCACCGACAGCACCAGTTCCGTTTGCACGAACATCAATTGCATATAGTTCGCCACATCCATCAGTGCCGAAGCCGAGAAGTCCGGGCGCGAATTCATCAAATCCGTATTCTCGGCTGAATCGCAAAACGTCACGCAACGGCCACATCCACACCAAACCAGAGCCAATTGATTCGATATCCATTTTTACAGCCCCGTGTTGACGGTGAAAATCAACGAACGATTGCGGCAGTGTTTTTGGACATGCCGAAAGGAAGTCGTCAATCTCAGTTTGGGTTGGAATCAAGGGCATTGGTGGCTTAGTGGCAGAACGTCGCGGATCACGCGGTCGGCGCGAGCGATCCACCATTGTCGAAAACCACGACTCGCCGATTCGTCGTGCATCTGATTGTTACCCGCCATCTTGTTCCTGTGTTGGCCAACACCAGCAGGTAAGCATTACTATCCCCGCCGTCTGCGCACCCGTCGACGTTAGGCTCAACTCTTCGTCGACACCACCAGCGATGACCCAACGATAACCCATTCGTTGCGCAGTCAGCATCACGTCAAACACCATTGCAGTCCACTCAGCGATGTCGTGTCTGGTTGTGAATCGAAATTTATGCCCCGTTTTCTGATATGGTTCGATTTCAAGGTCGTGGAAAGTGGCGTCTGCCTTAAACTCAAGGTGAGCAGCGATCTTCGCGGTCTTCTCACGAGTCTTAGCATCAACGAAAGCGGTCCAAAAGCAATCCATTAGATCAGCATCTCGATCGAGTCACTTTGGCCGGGTAACGAAACGCGTCACCGGGAACGCGCAAAAAGGTTTTTGACGGCCAAAACGCTAAGCTCGCGTTCTCCGGTTCACGCGATGGGGTACGCCCGGCACGGGCGTGATGTTGTGGGGTGCAAGTCCCCTGTACGAGTTTGGGAACCTTTTT
>RECD01000186.1 GCA_007694185.1 Planctomycetaceae bacterium | reverse complement strand
GTTCGCTGGCCAGCGACGGTCGCTGAGCCGGTTGCCGGCTAAGTCCTCGACTTGCAATTCGGCGGCGTTGCCGGCGGCTCGGATCAGCGTGAGTGTTGCCCGGTCGGGTTGTGGGCCGCCGCCGACCACTTGCACGATCGGCTCGGAGTCGGTCGCGTCGTCGATCCGATGACGGTGGGTGTGGCCTGAGATGACCGCATGGAAACCGGCTTGGCGGAGGATCGGCAGCCACAAACGTGCGCCCATTCCTGAGTAGGAGGCGTAGCCATCGAGTGTCGTGCCGTCGTTGTCGCCGGGGCGGCCTCTCAGCGGGATGTGGCAGACGGCGATTTTGATCGGGGCGGCGGCGACCTCGGGACGTTCGACCGCCGACTTCAACCAAGTCGCTTGCTGCTGGCGATACGGTTCGTAGGCGGCGGTTCCGGCGAAAACGGGGTGGGCATCCGGCTTGTCTTCGCCCGTATCGAGCCCGATCAAGGCGACCGGCCCGAGTCGCAGAGCGAAGTTGTAAGGCAGATCGGCTTGCCCCGGCCAACCGCTCAGACCCGTGGTCAGTTCGCGTGCTCGGGCGCCGCGGACGTCGTGATTGCCGGGAACGAACAGCAGCGGACGTTCCGCAGCCCAACCGCGCGACGCGTTGCCGGCCGGGTTCAGCACGATCTGCATCGGGTCGACTTGGGCATTGAAGTCGTTGGTGGTGTCGCCATTCCAAACCAGCAGGTCGGGGTCGAGCGTGTCGAGCCGATCGTGCAGCGTCGCCAGTGTCTCCTTGTTCTCGTGCGTGTCGTTGATGATCGCGATCGTGATTTCGTCAGCCGTAGCGGACGGCAAACGCAACCGCATCACGGGGCTCGCCTGAGCTTCCCCGCGACTCAACTGGTACGCGTTTCGGTAAGACAACGGCTGGGCGACGACCCGGTAGAAAATCGGCTGGTCCGCATCCGGCGGTTCGTCCAGCCAGACTCGCACGGACAACGCTCGGTCGTCTGCGCGGACCAAGCCATGATCGGCGGCGATCGCGACTTGATCGAGCCGATCGGCGGAGCGACCCCACTCGACCCAGCCCGTCGCCAGGGTGGAAACGGCGAAGTGGACTGTGAAGCTATCCGCCGCAGGGTGTTGGACGACCGGGGGGCTGGTTAGGAGCGTTGCGGGTTCCGCGCCAGCGCCTTGGGGCGGTGCCTGGGCGGCCCCTGCTGTCGGAATCCCTCCGGCTGCGGCGTGGATGCTGAGTGCCGAAACGGGGATCAAGCCGATGAATTGACGACGCTTCCAAACCATCTGATCGCTCCGCGGGTGATCCGTCGAGTGAAAACGAGAGCTTAGCAATGAGCAGAAGAAAAGTGTCAGGTACGAAAGGCGTTAAGATCTGACTGATTCCGGCGATTCGGGCAGGATGGACAACGGGAAATCGGTCTCAAAGACTTGCGGTTTGTTGGTCGGAACAGTCAGCGAATATCCCGAAGGGATTATAGCGATAAGCCGGCGGTCGAGCGCAGCGAACACCGCCGGAACACGTAACGGCCAAAACTGCCACCGCCCCCGAACGGGTCGCAGATCTTCTCCGGCGGTTCCTCTCTGCGACCCCGTCGGGGTCGAAATCCTCGTTTTTTTCATAAACCCCGGGTGCGCTGCGCGACCCGGGGCTTATAGCTTTAATCCCTCCGGGATAAGGAGTGGTGGATCTCTCGCCCGCAGAGTTGGTTCCGCAGACGGCGTTTCTCGACTATGTCAGTTATGAATGGCACCATCCGGTGATCCGATCCTTTCGACCGGCAGCTCGCCGTCAATCGGGCTGGTCGGCGGCCGCTTCCTTCACGATCGGTAGGCTGATGACCAAGCCGGCGAACTTGGGCGTTTGCGTGTGCTCGCGGCCGAAACCGGCGTGGCAGTTGACGCAACCGTTGCCCAGCGGGATCGCGCCGACACGCCGATAATGCGTCCCATCGACTTCTTCCCAGATCGATTTGCCCGACGCGATCTCCTTCGCCGCACGCTTTTCGAAGTCGCTCTTGGGCTCGTTGTTGATATTCATCGCCTTCAAACTGACCGCCAACCACTTCGCTTCCGCTTGCGATTGATGCCGGATCTCCGCAAAGACATCCTCGAGCGCTCGCGCGGGCAACACGGCTCGGTTGGCATGAAAATACCGTTCATGCATCACGTCCAACGTCGCGGAATAGATGTCATGCATCAGCTTCGCGCGGTCCTTGGCGATCGCTAACGGGACGGCGCCGGTCGGCTCTTCATCGGCCGCCGCTGTCGGGTTCGCTGACGCCTCCGCAGCCGGACTGACCTCATCCGTTTCTTTCGCCGCCGCGTCTTGCCACCCGCAAGCTGCTACGCCGAACAAACCCAACACGCAGACCCACACACAGCCCGTCCGAAACCAGCTCCTCGCCATCGCTCATTCTCCTGATCCACTCGGTCCGCTTCATGTACGACAAGATCCACATTCTACACACCTGGGTGCAGATTGCGAGTAGTCGCCGGTCCGTGCTTCCTGACAGGGGCGTGACGGCGCGGCATGGGCATCGTTTTCGGTCCGCCGTCTGCTATTCACCCGCGGCCTACGAATTGCGTTACCATTTGCACGGCCGCACCGGAATCGTTCCGCTGGGGAGCGATGCGTGCTCGGACGCGGCGTCTGTGCCGCTGGGGCTCGTCGCGGAGCGGCGTTGATTTTTGGCTAACGCATGAGGAGCGAGACGTGGCGGAATCGTCCAACGAAAAGTTGCCGGGTATCCGGCTGTTCGATCTGACCGGCCGGGTGGCGTTGATCACAGGCAGCACCAAGGGGCTCGGCGTGGCGATGGCGGCAGGCTTGGCGTCGGCCGGGGCCGCGGTCGTCATCTGCGGCCGGTCGGCGGCGGAATCCGAATCGGTGGCGGCCGAATTGGCGGCACAGTACCAAGTGCCGACTTTGGGTGTCGGGACGGACGTGACCCGATCGGACCAGATCGGCGGCCTGATCGCGGCGATCGAGTCAACTTTCGGCCGGCTCGATGTGCTGATCAACAACGCCGGGATCAACATCCGCGGCTCGATCGAATCGCTGTCGCTGGACGAGTTCCGCAAGGTGCAACAGGTGAATGTCGACGCGGTCTGGGAAGTCACCCGCGCCGCGCTACCGCTACTCCGCCGCAGCCCCGCCGGGCGGATCGTGAATCTTGCCAGCACGCTCGGGATCGTCGGCTTGGCGAACCGCACGCCGTACGCGTCAAGCAAAGGGGCGGTGGTCCAATTGACTCGGGCACTCGCGCTCGAATTGGCAGAAACGCCGATCCGAGTCAACGCGATCTGCCCCGGTCCGTTCTTGACCCCGATGAATCTGCCGATCGCCGAAAGTGAAGAGGCGAAACGTTTCATCGTCGGTGCCGTGGCGCTGGGCCGCTGGGGCGAATTGAAGGAAATCCAAGGGGCGGCGATCTACCTCAGCAGCGACGCGGCGAGCTACACGACGGGCAGCCTGATGGTCGTCGACGGCGGCTGGACCTGCCGCTGAGCCGCACCCGCATCAATCCCCTTGCGTCTCGATCTTGCGGGTGCAATCGACGAGCAGCCAACAAAAGCCGCTGGCCAAGTACATGCTCGATAACAGGTAGAACAGCGGGTCCCACTGGGTGACCGTGACCGTTTCGCCTTGCGTTTCGACCGTGCGGGTGAACCAATCGAGCAGCCCGCCGAAAATCAGCGGCATCGCGACCCCGCCGAGCGTCCCCGCCGTGTTGATGATGCTGAAGACGGTGGCGCTGAACCGGCCGCCCAGATCGGTGCAGGTCCCCCAAGTCGTCGGCTGGCTCCAGTCGCTAAAGAACTTGGCCGCCATCAGGCAGACCGCCGCCCCCTCGGCACCGGTCTGGCGAGCGACGAGCAACAAAAACACGCAACCGATCACCTTGCCGACAAAAGCGACGCCGCTGCGGGACCAGCGCCGGCTGCCGGTCGTGCGGATCAGGTGGTCGTTCAGCCACCCGCCGGCGATGCCGCCCAGCGCCCCGCCCCACAACGGCAGGCTGGCCAGCCAACCGGTGGTGCTGATGTCGAGCCCCCGGGCCTGCAAGAAATACGCGCCGATCAACGACACGAAGGCGACATCCGATCCGGCATCGAGGAACTGCTGGATGACAAAAAAACGCATGCTGCGGTTCCGCATCACCCGCCGCGGCGATAACACCTTCGGCTCGTTCCCGTCGCTCGCCGACGTCGCGACCGCTCCCCCGCCAGGCGTCACCGCGCCCGCCGACGAAGCCGGCGGGCGCATCGCCGCGTCATCTTCGATCAGCGCCAACTCCGCCGCGTTCACGCCCGGATGTTCACTCGGCGAGTTGCGGAAAATCCGCCAAAACAACCAGGCATACAGCACGCCGACCGCGCCCAACAACGTGACCGCGGTCTGCCAACTCAGCCCGCACCAACCCATCAGCAATGTGCCAAGGATGATCGGCGACATCGCCCCGCCGGCCCGGCCGAAGGTCGTCGCGATCCAACCCTGCAGCACCGTCCGCCGGCTGACGGGGAACCATTGCCGCGTGACCTGCGTCAGCGACGGGTAACAGCCCGCTTGGGCGGCGCCGAAGACCAACCGACAGAGTCCCAGCAGAACCAGGTTGGTGGTTTGCGCGATCGCCGTCACCGCGATCGACCAAGCGAGGATCAGGAAACTGAGGAACCGATGTGGCCCGAATCGGTCGATCACGATGCCGCTGGGGATCTGGCCGGCGGCATAGGTGTAATAAAAGAGCGAAAACAGAAAGGCGACTTGCGTATGCGAAAAGGAAAATTCCTCCTGCAGCTTCGGGCCGACGACGTTCCAACTGTAGCGATGCAAGTACAGCAAAAACGAAGCGCCACAAGCGAGCGCGAAAACTCGCCATCGCACACCGGTCGGCGCCGCAGCGGGCTCGGGCGGAGACGCTCGGTCCGCCGCCTCGCCCCACGAAGCCGACCCGAAAGCTCGGTCATCCGCAGATCCCGAATCGCCGGTCGCACCCGCCCGATTCACGCCATACTCCCCGGCTTCGCACCGAGCGGAACCCGGTTCGCCTCGACGAGATCCCAATCGACCTCAATTCCCAATCCGGGACGCTCCGTCAGCGTTGTTAGCGGGCCATCGATTTCCAGCGGTTCGCGGGCGATCGAGAATTCGTGGTACGACGGCCCCAAGCAATCACCTGGGTAAGTGTGGATCAAGATGTTCGGGGTGGCGACGATAAAATGCAACATCGCCGCGGTGCCGACGTCCCATTCCAAGTTCGAACCGATCGTGCAAGGGATGTCATGCTCCGCGGCAATCGCGGCGATCCGGTGAGCCTTGCGGATTCCTCCCTGCTTACCCGGATAAAGCGTCAACGCGTCGCAGCAGCCTTGTGTGATCAGTTCCCGCGCTTCGATCTCGTCAAAGCAGCTTTCGTCCGCCAAGATCCGACAACCGGTTTCCTGCCGCAATTGTCTCAATTGCGTGAAATTTCGCCGTGGCAACGGCTGCTCGACCAGCGAGATGTTGCAATCTGACATCCGCGACAAGCAGCGGATCGCTTGCGCGTAATTCCAACCGCCGTTGGCGTCGATCGTCAGCGTCACCCGCCGTCCGATCGCCTCGCGGACCGCATGGACACGAGCGATGTCGAGATCGGGATCGGTGCCGACCTTGACCTTGATCGTGTCGAATCCGGCGGCGACCCGTTCGGCTGCCCGCGCCGCGGCGAGGTCGGGCGGGTAAGCCCCCAAGGAAAATCGATTGTGAACCGTCAGCGGCCGGCAGGGACCTCCGAGCAATCGGAAGATCGGTTGACCGATCGCCTGGCCGACGATGTCCCAACAAGCCATTTCGATCGCCGACTTGGCGAACCAGTTGTCGACGGCGACCGCATCCATCCGCTGATCGATCTCCACACCTTGGTGCGGGTCGCGCCCGATCACCGCGGGCCCCAAGACGTCGCGAATGATCGCCTCGGCACCCCACACCGTCTCGCCGCTCCAGCGTGGCGTGACCGTCGCCTCGCCCGCGCCGACCAGCCCGACATCGGTGTTGACCCGGATCAGCAAAAAGTCAGAGACCTCATGGCGGCCCAACGCCGACACCATCCGCCGTTCGGGCTTCAGCGGGATGCGGGTCGGAAACGTCTCGATCGAGGTGATTTTCATCGGTTCGTCCTGGCCCCAGCCCTGCCCCGGTAACGCATCTCGGTCACGGGCCCGAGTATACTGCCGCCGGACCGTCGCCGCAGCCACCTCGCCGTGGTCACCTCTCCGCAGGCACCTTGCCGTCGCCGAGGGCGCCGCGGCCACGCCCCAAGTCCCACTGCTCACCGCGCCGCGGCACGGTTTCAAATCTCCGATCCCGCCAAAAGGAATCGTGGCATGTTCACCGCCGGCATCGCCCGCACGTCGTTGACGCCTTACTGGGGAGTCGAATTGACCGGCTGGGGATATTACATCCAGCGGGCGTGGCAGAGAATCGCCGATCCGCTCAGCGCGACCGCTTTGGCAGTCTCCGACGGCGACCGCCACGCGATCCTCGTCGCTCTCGACCTGATGGTGATCGACGAACGATTCACCCGGCTCGCGCAAAGCCTGATCGCGGGCGTCACCGGCGTTTCGTCGGATGCGATCTTGCTGACCTGCTCGCACAGCCATAACGCGCCCGCCGCCGGCGGTTTGCTGGGAGTCGGAGTCTGCGATCCGGCGTACGAGGACTGGGCCGCCCGCCAAGCCGCGACCGCCGCGATCCTGGCCTGGCAATCGCGCCAACCCGCTTCGTTCCGCGTGGCGCACACCGAAGTCACCGACTTGTCGTTCAACCGCACCCGCCCCGAAGGGGTCATCGACGCGACCCTGACCGCCGCCCGCATCGATCGCGCCGACGGGTCGCCCCTGGCCATCCTCGCCAATTTCGGCGCCCACCCGACGGTGGCGACCGAGTTGCAGCCTTGGGCGGTCAGCCGCGACGTGCCGGGCGAAGTTTGCGATCATCTCGAAGACGCCTTTCCCGGCGCGACCGCGATGTACATCCAAGGTGCCTGCGGCGACGTCAACTTCAACCGCGAATTCGCGACGTTCAAAAAACGCCACGTACCCGCCACCCGGCTCGCCGCCGCCGCAAAAAAAGCGTTGGCCGACGCCGCACCGACCGGCAATCCGGCGGTGGCCGCCTCGCGCAGGACAGCCATCCTGCCGACCCGCCGTTGGACCGAAGCCGAAATCCGGCAGGACCGTGACGAAGCCGAGCGGCGGTTGCGAGATAACGACTTCAGCGGCTGGCGCGAGGGTTTCGGCCGGGCGATGACGAATCGTCCCGACGACATGGTCAAGCGACATGGCGGGGACGAGGAACGCGCCGTCCGAGCGATGTGCCGGTTCCATCTCGAATGGACCGACAAGATGCTGATCGATTTCGAAACGCGTCCCGAACTGCTAGAAACCCCGGTTCACGCGATCCGCATCGGCAACCTGCACATCGCCTCCAACGCGTCCGAATTTTTCTCCCCCTTCGCGCTCGAAATCCGCAAGCAATCCGGCGTCCCGGAACTGATGTTCGCCTGTTACGCCAACGGCCGGATCGGATATCTGCCGGATGAACACGACATCGAAGCCCGCTCCTACGCCGGCTATCAATCGCCGAAATACTGCGACCAATTCCCCTTCACCCCCGAATCCGGTCCCAAGATGTGCGACACGATGCGATCCGCCATCCGAGACTGCCAACATCCCACCGGACTGTAACCGGCCATCATTACCTGCTCTCCTGCTCGTGCTCAGTCGCGTAGCGAGGGTGCGGGTGCTCGTCATCGAAACGGTGAACGTCGACCGTCGCATAAAGGCTCGCACGATAAATTGAAGCTTGCACGAGCAACCGTTTTGGGATGCGTAACGTTCATGAGTCGCCAAACGCATCAGCAGAACCGCGCGGTTTTTCGAACCGCTTGCCGAACAGCCGACGCCAGCCCGTGTCTTAAGGTCCGCACTCACCGAAGAAACAAACAAAATAGCTAAGTAATGAGCGGTGAAAAAATCTCCGGAACCTTTTGTGCAAAGCATCCGAAGGGCGAGTTCCTCGCAAAAGGTTCCGGGCGCTTTTTTTCCGCACGATCCTAATCGCCCCAACAATGTCTTCCGGCATAATCCGCGCGATAGCCCAACGTTTGTGTTGGATAACAAAACCAAGTGATGGCCGCGTTTGTCGCCAGGTAAGCGGAAGGACGCAAGCCGTCCGATGCGTCGGCAATGGTAATACCGGACGGCTTGCGCCCTTCCGCTAACGAAACGATAAACTCGCGCAGACGCCGATGTTCGTTTGCCGTAAGAAACCTGTCGGCATGCTTAGATTCGCTGGCGTGGCACGATTCACGTGGGGCCGGCGCGCCACCAGGCAAGCGGAAATGAAACGTGGAGTGTCTTGGCAACTTGATTTGCACGCCATGCCGGGGCGGACCTCTTTTCGGGTCCTTTGCACAAAAGGTTCCGGACATTTTTTTACCGCACGATCCTTGGGTGGCGATTGGCCCTTGGGTGGCGATTGGCCCTTGGGTGGCGATTGGCCCTTGGGTGGCGATTGGCGAGCAGGACCCCGCCACCATTCCTGACATTCGCCGATTCTCGGTAGGATAATACTTTTCGAGCCGCGAGCAGATGGCTCACGAGCCGTTGAACGCGTCTCGTACGTTCCTGCCACCCTCCCTGAGAGCGTCGCCAACGTTCTCGCCGGCATCCATGACCGCATCCCCGGCGTCCTCCGCGGCATCCCGTTCGGCTTCGTAAGAACGGGCATCCAACGCATCCCTCACCCCGTCTTTCCGGTTGACGTCGGAATTCCGATTGCAGGCAGGCAGGATGAGCAGCACGACGGCGGCGAGTAGGTGAAAATGAGATATCATGTTCATCTTTTTAATTGTTGCATTGGGACAGCGGATCGTCGAAGGTTGCAAGATCGAGACCGCCGATCCGGGCGCGTTTTGTCGACCGGCCGGCCGTTCGAATGCCGGCAGGTGTGCGGCTGAGCAACGGGCGGAAAAAAGTCTCCGGAACCTTTTGCGAGAAACTCGCCCTTCAGGTGCTTTGCACAAAAGCTTACGGGCACTTTTTTAACGCACGACCCTGAAGCGGTTGTCATCGTTTCGAGTCGCCGGGCCGGCCGAGGACGAGCCACAGCGCATGCACGAGCCCAGGTAGCCACCCCAAAAGGGTCAAAATCAAGTTGATCCAAAAGTGCGTGCTCAAGCCGACGACCAAAAACGCGGCCAGAGGGGGCAGCAGGATAGACAGGATGATCAGGACGATTGTCCACATGGCTACGATCTCCTCAATGAGCGGGCGCTTCCGTCAAATTCAAAGCCGTCCCATCAGGAACATAATGATGACGATCAGGAGCAGGAGCCCGATGATTCCGCCGCCTCCCGCGAGCGCGTTGTTGCCGCTCCGATAGCCGTAACCACCTCCGAAAAGAAAAAGCACGAGCACCACGACAAGTATCAAGACAATGGGATCCATGGCTCACTCGCTTTCAAATTTTCACATGTTGAGAAAAGTAACGGACGCAACCCAAAACGCCCCCAACCCGAAACATGCCAATAGCGAAGACGATGGAGCAAACCGTTCGCCTCGATCGACGGTTTTCCTGCGATGGTACCGCATGCCTTTGCTTCGAATCCTCGAATGGATCAGAATTCACTGACTCTGCCGGTCAACTGACACCTCATCAATGCCCCCACAGGGGCGGACGTTTAGCATTTCTCGTGTCGACGTGAACCGTCACGACCAATTCCTCGGGCAAGCGGTTTCCCGGATCATGGGTGATTCCAAGTCCCTCGTCAAACCTAATTATTCCCCAGCTCGAGAAAAAATCAAAGGGCGGCGACACGCGACCTGCGGTGCTCAGCTGTGTAAGGGAAGAATTCTCCGGCCTCGCGGTCATGACTTCAACGGGAAATCAAAGCAAAACAGGCGTTTATAATCGAGTACATGGTCTTGAATCTTGATTAACGTTCGTCGGTGTTCATGAGCTTTTCAAACCGAAACGGTTGATCGGATTAGTTATCGATCGGTGAGCCCGATGGCGACAGGTTTGTCTGACGATTGCCTTCAAGAATCCGCCGCCCTGCGGGTTTGGGTCGGCGAACAGATTGCGTATCCGTGTGGTGACATCCGCGTCCGTTCATGTCGTCGGCGGGCGGTGGGAGACGCTGTGCGTTGCCGCGTGGCAGCCACGTGAATCCCGACCGCCCGTTCGCCTTCAGGTCGGGTTGTTGTTTTCGCTATCGGTTCGCGCCTTCGCCAAGCGATATCGCCCTCGGCCAGCGAGCGAACGCGGTTTTTGGTGCGAAGCGGGAATGGGTCCGACCTCCGCAGCCAAAATTCGTTGCTCGTGGCGATGAAAAGTTCTGGCACCCCACTCGGGCGGACGGTAAAATCTGCGGGCGAGGCGCGTTAAAATCCGCACCGACCTGGCCGCGTTTTTGTGGTTCGGTTCAGCTGGGATGGATCGCGCGGCGACGAGACGGTTTCCCCTTTTCGTTATCTGGCTTGATTGGTGACATCGTGAGCATTGACCGACAACCCACGCCAAAAACTTTCATCATCATTGGTGTTGTGGCTTGTTTGCCGCTCGCGGCGTTGATTTCGGTTTGTGGCGTCGTGAGTTGGGGGATCGTGACGGGGAGAGTTGCTGACACGAAAGTTTTGGCCGGAAACAAGCTGCCGCCACGAGTTGCCAGCACGGTTGCCGCGTCGGCAGGTTTGGCGCCGGGCGAACGAATTCTTTTTTTCTATTCCGCCGCAATGACTCCCGAAGGCGATGGGAACTTGTTGACCGATCGGCGCGTGATCTCATACGTTGATGACGGGACGGGCGGATGGTGCGAATCGATCGCGATCGATGACATCGTTTCGGTACACTTTGTCAAGAGCGAAAGCTGGCTGGATGACTCCACGATCATCGTGACATCATCCGACGGTTTCGAACTTACGCTTTACGCCAGCACCGAAGCCGGTGGCGATGTCCGATTCGTTGAAGCGATCCGCAGCGCCGCGAAAGTAGACGGCGGATAGCCAAATATGGAGATGCCTTCGCGAGCTGAGGTTCCAGGACTCTGGGAAGTGGAAGGATCGCTGCGAGATGTCTACATCTCACCAACGTCCGTTAACGATTGGGAACACCTCTTGACGTTGGCTCAAGACATTGGCGCACGGTACTGGTTTGGTGGTTCAGAAAGGGCTTTGCCCTCGGCGAAAGAAATTTTCGAGAGTCAGGGGGAACCCCATCTGCTTGTCGTCGAACTGGGCAGAGTAAGTGTAAACTGCCATTTCTTTTTGCCAGACGAGATTGAGCTCGATATCGACCCGCGAGAGGTGGTCGGCGAGGCCGAGCATTCGGCAGTTCTCTCCTTCGTTGGTCGCCTCGCTTCCCTGATTGGCCGTGACGCCGTCGTCACGCCTGAGAATTCGCAGGACCTCCCCTTCTTGCGCTTTGAAGCAGCGTCCGGCAAGTGGGCGGTGCGGCAGGCAAATGATCCGTTCAGTTTGCGAAGCCTCGACTGAGTGGGCAGACGCAGACGCGATTTCGGCAAGGCTTGTCTTTTATTGCGAAATGTATACTCTTTGGCGCATAATTGCCGCGAGTATTGCTTGCGGTTGCTCACCAACCCCGACGGATTGAAGAAATGTCCATTCCACACGCGTCGCCTGGAGAATTGATTGATGTTCGCCCGTTTGGGGCGAATTGGGGCGACCACAGGACGACGACGCTGTTCAAATCGGAGCAATTGGAGGTGTTGCGGTTGGTGTTGCCGGCCGGGAAGGTCATCGCCGAGCATCAGGCTCCGGGCGAGATCACGGTACAATGTCTCGAGGGTCGAATCGCCTTCAGCGTCGCTGGTGAGCGACGAGAGATGGTTGCCGGCCAGTTGCTGTACCTGACCGCGGGACAGCCTCATGCGTTGGAGGGCTTGGAAGACGGATCGGTTTTGGTCACACTCGCGATTCCCGGCAAACGGTGATCCGTCGGCTGGGCCACACGAACTGGTAACTCGGCGAGTTGTCGCAGGCGGCTTGGGGCGTCGGCTCCGCCAGGCAGTCGATTTGCTGAATTAGAGTTCGCTGAGTCAGCCCCTTCAGCGGGGCAACGTTTCCGAAGCTCCATGGAGTCCATCATGTCCCCGACGACGATTTCTGACGTACTTAAGTTGCTGGAGACCTACCACAAACGGCGGCACGATCTGTTTCGGAGGCTCGCCAAGTCAGCGACTGATGATCGGGCTGCTACCCTGTTGGGTCATCTGGAAGAACTGGAGCAGCACACGATCGATGCTCTGCGAGCTGAACAGGAAGGCATCGACCCGGACCACTCGACTTTTTTGACGCCCGGAGCGGCGTTGACGCTTACCTCGGACGCTTTGGCGGCAACTTACGATGTCGCGGAGATGAGTTTCGATGAGGCATTGGATTGCGCGCTGGCGCCCAACGAGGCTTTGGAGGAGCTGATTGGCCGCCTCGAGAATTGCACCGCGGCGCTTTCTGTCCAAGAACTGGCGGCTCGTCTTCGCGAACTGGAGCACAGTAAGGACCGGCAGATCGCCAACTTTTCACGTGAAGAGTGAGCCGTCGTGCCGGCTTCGTTCCGACCGGGACATGGC
>RECD01000004.1 GCA_007694185.1 Planctomycetaceae bacterium | reverse complement strand
ATTCGTACCCGGACCAATCGGCGGTCGCCTTCCGGCTGATCCGCGGCGATCAAGCTCGGCGGCTGGGTAGCGAACAGGGAACCGACGCTTGCGAAAACGAGGACGCAAGTCAGCGTAACGAATCGCAATCCCGCGACACTGGCAAAGCGTCTTAAGCTGATCAGCCCAGCGGTGGCGATCGAACGGAATCCCGACCGCTCACGCGGTTCATCGATCGGGTGAAAGAGCCGTATCGGAGGTTTCATGGTCGCGGGGCGTCTCGGTAGGTTTCAGTGCCATCGACATCGTGGGCGTCATCGTAAACGTCAGCGAAACGGTCAGCGTCATCGGTCGTAGGATCGAGTTTACCGTTTGGGTCGACACGTAGTCCTGGTCCGCATCGCTCAACAAATCCAAATCGATCTCGGCAGTTTTGCCGTCAACCTGCTCGACCGTCACGCGGCCCTCGGAGACGCGGATCAACCGCCCCCTGATGGTGCGTCCCGGACGGTCGTTCCAGGTTCGCAGCTCCTGCGCAATGGCTGTGTTCGCTTCGTGTGCGGGAGGCGTATCCTTCTCCCCAGTCGCGTCCGGTGTCGCAGTCGGCTGCACCGCTGGTTGCTCCCCGAATTGTTCAGCGTTTTCCGCCGGCACCGGTTCGGCTTCCGATTCGATCGCCGGTCCCGATGATGCCTCGGCCGCCGATTCAGGATCCACTCGGTCAACTCGCATCGGCTCATCCGACGGCGCAACCATGGACGGGTCGTACAAGTGAGCACCGTCGGGTGGTGCCGTTTCCGCGGCGGGTGGATCGACAACCTTCGGCACCAACCCCCGATCGCTCGGTGCCGGCTCAGCCGTTGCCAACTCGGCGACGTCCGGCGGGGGGATCGGAGCGTCTGTCAATGTCGTCGGACCGGCGCGCGTCGCGGCGGTCAGCGACAAGGGGGGAACCTGGATGAATTGGTTTCGGATGGGAGTCGATAGGAAGGCCATGACGACCGTCGCGACGCAAGCGATTGTCAATAAGCCCCAAGTCGCCGGTCCGCGCCGCCTGTACCACGGGCCTCGCAAGTTGATCGCCGCTGCCGGAGCCGCGCCGTTGCCCGGGGGCGAAAACGTTTGGTCGCTCTCCCACCACAACTTGGCGTGAAATTGCGCCCGTTTGCGATCGATAGAAAACATCCGCACGCATTCGCCGCAGAATAGCCAGGGCTTTTTCTGAGCGGCGAGCGGGTCGACGTAAAATTCCCGAATCGACTTGTCGCGGCTAAAATCGCGGTAGTTGTAGATCAGCCGACTCCCCAAGTCGTCGTATCGTTGGTGAAAATAGTGCTGCCAAAACCGCTGGCTCCCGACCACCTCCTTGGTGGTCAGCAGATAGCCGTCGGGCGACGACAGTTCCCGGCCGCAAGCATTGCAGGGGAACGGAGACCGTGCGGAAACCTTCGCATGCGATCGAGACTTGCCCGGTTTAACCTCAACCCCTGCACTCGAGTTCAAGATGTCGTCGGCTGCCAAAACGTCAGCAGAATGAAGGCAGTCCGAGGGTGTCAGGAGGTCGCAGGCCGTTCCCGTGTCGCCAAAATGGGGGCTATCCGTCGGCAGCAGATCGATTGATGACTCCCACTTCAAACCCGTCCCGGGGCGGGTCTGTTGAGCCGGCTTAAATTCCTGCAAGTGATTCGTCATACAACGTTTTTCCGCCCCAGTGCACGGGTGCGCCTGATTCCCAAGAATTCAGATTACGCGGTGCCGACGACTGTGTTTGAATATATCACAGGCGGATCGATTGGCGATCGAACTTCTCACGCTTTTTGAAAACCATTCTCAATAGCGGACGCTCAAATCACAATATTTTCGAAGTCCTCCAACAGCAGACTGAGGCTGTTCCCCAGCGACTCGGTGCCCGCCAGTAGGTCGATTTCCTTCAAACTTCTGAAATCGAGCCCCGCCTTGGCTTCGACCCGGTGGGCAGGGGTTTGATAGGTCGGGAATGCCCCGAATTAGAATTCGAGTTCATCGGACACTTCCCGTTGGCTGAGCAGATACGCCGTGCAATGCGGTTCGCCCATCGGCGTGACCATCACCACCACCTTCCACAACTCCTCCGGCACTGGAACGCCTCGATAAAGGACGTTGCAGTCACGGAACACGGGTCCGGCAAAGACCGAAATGTGCATGTCGCGGTTATTCGTGTTGCTCAAGAGATGATTTTCGAGCGTCAGCCACGTTCGCTGGTTCAACCGCTCGTGCTGAGGCGTCGCGTCGGTGCAGTGAAGCGTGTCATCGTCCGCCTCCTTGGCCTCTTTGTCCGTCCCTCAAGACCGGGTCGAGACGCCGGACCAGGTGGCCGCGACCGAGCAGGTATCGTGACAACCCGTGGCCGCCCAAACCCGTCATGGCGACCGCGTCGTCCAGTTGCGCGGCCGTCGCTCGCGACTCACACCCGAACCAGTCGACTGTCCCCTGCGGTCAGATCCGCGATGATCGAGCCCGGCGGATCGGCAGCGAGAAGGGTGCCGAGATCACCGACCGCAAGGGTGCA
>RECD01000001.1 GCA_007694185.1 Planctomycetaceae bacterium | reverse complement strand
TAAAATCCCTCGGGGAGTTATCCCTGTGCGGGTTCGAGTCCCGCCTCGGCCACTGAACTGCCGCCTGCGCGGCTGGCCCATCACCCACGTCGCCCGCACTTTTTCTCACCTGGCACCGTTCGCCTCGCCTTCCCTTCTCGGCGCAGGCCGCACGGCCATCTTCCGCTGCCGGCTCCGTCCCGCAAACACCGTTCGATCTGCTCGCTGAAATCTGCACCTTGACGTGACTGAATAAATCTATATCCTGGGGTACAGATTTCGGTCGCGAGGCCACAGTCGGTTTTGCGACGTTTTTTCATCGCCAGGAGCGACCGCATGTTGAGCGACCAAACCGTCCGCATCGTCAAGGAGATCACGCCGCTGGTCGCCGCCAACGCGGAGACGATCACCCGCCACTTCTACACGCGGATGTTCGAGGGCGACCCGCAGGTCAAAGCTTTCTTCAATCAGGCGCACCAGCATTCGGGTGGTCAACAGCGGGCTTTGGCCGGCGCGATCTGCGCCTACTTCACTCACATCGATCAGCCGGCGGTCCTGATGCCGGCGGTGGAACTGATCGCGCAGAAGCACTGTTCGCTCGGAATCCGAGCGGAGCACTATCCGATCGTCGGCAAGCACCTGTTGGCCGCGATCAAGGACGTGATGGGGGAAGCGGCGACCCCGGAGATCCTCGCCGCTGTCGCCGAAGCCTATCAATTCTTGGCAGACCTCTTCATCGCTCGCGAAGGGGCGATCTATGGTGAACAGCGATCTCTGCCGGGCGGTTGGAACGGCTACCGCAACTTCGTCGTCGAGCGCAAGGTTCTCGAGAGCGACGAAGTCTGTTCGTTCTACTTGCATCCTGAGGACGGCGGAACGCTGCCGCCTTTTCTGCCGGGACAATACATCACGCTGCAAGTCGATCATCCGGTCACCCCGACGGCGCCGCGCAACTACAGCCTGTCCGATCAGCCGGGTGCGGGGCATTTCCGGATCAGCGTCAAACGGGAAGCGGGCCCGTCGGCTGCCCTGCCGGCGGGTCTGGTTTCGAATTTCCTGCACGACCACATCAACGTGGGCGATCCCTTGCGGGTCGGGCCGCCTTGCGGCGAGTTCACCTTGAACCCCACGCAGGTGAGCGGCCCGATCGTCCTGCTCGCCGGCGGGATCGGCATCACGCCGCTTTTGTCGATGGCCAAATCGCTCGTCGCGGCTGGCACCGGCACTCCGATCCACTTCCTCCACGCGGCACGGAACAGCCGCCTGCGGGCGTTCGCGGGAGAACTCCGTGATCTGGCCCAAGCCGCCCCGAACTTGCGGACGCGGGTGGTCTTCGACGAGCCGCTCGCGGGTGACCTTGAAAACGGGCACTGCGACGACGTCGGATTGGTTTCCCAGGAAGTCCTCGAATCTTGGACGCCTCACGCCGACGCGACCTTTTTCGTCTGTGGTCCCCTCCCTTTCATGCGGCAAGTACTCAGCACGCTGCACGAACTGGGTGTCGAGGAGTCTCGGGTTCACTACGAGTTCTTTGGCCCCAAACAGGAACTGCAGAGCATGACCGCCGCGGGATGACGTGGACGAATGACCGTTCGAATCCGCCCCCGCCGTCTCCCCGATACGGCTCACCACGGCCACGTCGCCATCCCGTCCGAAATCCCGCAGAGGTCCGCTCCGATGAATCGTGCAACTCGCTGTCTTATGCTCTGCCACTTCGTCCTGATCGCCTGGTTACCGGTGGTGGCACGGGAGCCACCGGCGGAACCGCCGACCGCGCCGGCGGCGGAGGACGCCTTCCCGCCGGCCGGTTCGGTGGTCGAAGCCCGTTCGCGGGCGCGGCTGCTGCACGAGACCATTCACGGCACGCTGCAAGTGATGCATCGCGACTTTTTTGACAAGAACGACGCCCACGCGATCCCTTCCGCATCGCTGGAGGACGTTTTTCATGAGCTGTCGAAGGATTATCAGGTCGAGCTGAAGTGGCTGATCGTCGACACCGACGTGGTCAACGTCGACCACCAACCGGTGGACGATTTCGAACGGTCCGCGGTCCGGGGACTCAAGTCGGGTCAGCGGTATGTCGAAGCGACCGAGACGGACCGGTATCGATTTGCCGGCCCGATTCGGCTGGCGTCGCAATGTCTAAGCTGTCACGTCAAGGACCGCACCAGCAATCAGGATCGCACCGCTGGCCTGCTGATCACGATGCCGCTGGTGCTTGCCCCGGAGTGACCCCTGGGCTGACTTTTCAGGCACACGAGCATCCCCCTCAGCGTACCGCCTGTCAGCCCGCGTTTTCATAGGTAACGCCCTACTCGCGTGGTACCGCGCACACGAACTTCGTTGGTCTTGAAGTTCGTCAAACAACAACCGTGGCCAACGGAGGCAATGTTTACCGGATGCGGTTGATTTGCGACGCGACCGTCGCTGTACCGATTGCGACAATCAAGCGGATTCTGCCACTCAGAACGGGAGACCCGCATTTGGGCAATTCAGCAAATTATCTTTGCCTCGTCAGCAGAATCTGTGGGTTTGATTCGGCTCAGGAAGCTTTCCGAGCTGG
>RECD01000002.1 GCA_007694185.1 Planctomycetaceae bacterium | reverse complement strand
GCGACTTGGACAAAAGCGACCGGATACCTTTTTTTCCGCTACGCGACGCGCAAAGCACCGACCGCCAGGCCGCTTCGCCGCGAAGTCGGTTCGTCAAACAACCGAGAGTCACGGCAGATTCCGCCGCCAGTTCCCACCCCACTCGGAAACGACTTGAGGTTAACCAAATGATTCCCTATTTCGAGAAGTTCCCGGAGAAACGCTCGACAGAGCTTCGCACGACACGATTTTTAGAGGGAAATGAAAACGCTTCCATTCCCTGCGGGACCTATGTTTTTACGGAATATTACTGTGGCGACCTGACGTGCAATTGTCAGCGTGTACTGATCAAGGTCCTTCGAGTGGCTGACCCAGAATACTGGCCTGAGGAAGTCGCCACAGCCCCGCCCAAGGAAATCGCCACGATCAGTTTTACCTGGAGCGACGAGCTTGATGAAGGCTGGGAAGATATCCTCGAAGACGTGGACAACCCGTTCCTCGACCCGTTCCACTTTCAAGATCGCTGCGCCGAGGCGATGATGGATTTTTGGTACGACATGTACCAGAACGACTCCGACTACGCCGACCGACTCCAGCGACACTATTGGGAACTTAGGCATCTCTCCGGGACCGCTGGCACACCCCAGGGCGCCGACTTGCGGTTCATCGCGACCAGCGAAGAGAAGGCCGAGGAAATGCGAAAGCGGCGCCGGTTGCTGCAGCGACGAAACGTCAAACCGAAATCGCGTCGCAAAGGAAGCTAAGGAACGGCCGATCCTTATTGATCGTTCGATTTTAAGTCCCAGGAAATAAGTCCCAGGAAACAGGTGCGGTGCTGCCGACGTTGAGACCCGAGCTTATGGGACCCATCAAAAAACCCGATGTTTCGCCCTAGCCGTCCGTTGCGTGCGGATGCCCGAGCGTAACGTTTTTTTTGGAACCGTGTGATTCGATCCGATCAGGAATCAAGCACTTCAACAGGTCTTATTCCGAATAACTTGAACCCATCGATCGACACCGGCGTTGACCGTTCGCTGAGAATTCCCCAAAATAATTCTATGCGGCCGATCACCCGCCAGTGGCGTCAACCCGGAGCCGAGCATGACCGCCTGATTTCTTAGCCCGGAGGCTCTTCCGCAGAATCTGTCGCTTAAATTGCAGTAGATTTGACCGGGCGGGGCGATCGCGTACGGCACAGGGATCGCGTACGGCACAGGGATCGCGTACGGCACAGGGATGGTGCCCGCTGTTTTTTGAAAAGCAAACTCTGCTGGGTTACGTAGGACGTGTTGCGATTTCTGCGGGATGCGATGTTCGTCTCGCTGGCAGTCACTGCAAGGCCATCGAAATTGTAGGATGTGCAATGCGAGCTTCTTTGTAGGACGTGGCCGTTTGCTCGCTCGAGCCCGTAGGGTTTGCGGTGGTTATGATTTCCTGGGGACGTACACCAACTTTGGACCTGACTGGAAAACGATGATCCAGGTACTGACTCGGTTATTGATCGCGGGTGTGTTGGGGTCGGCCGGATTCATGCTGCTGCTGGGCGGGTGCATCGGCTGGGCGACTCGGCATCTGTGGTTTCGGGAACGCGTCACGGTGGAGGTTCCCGGCTCACGCTTCGAAATCGAACACGCGCGGATCGGTATTCATGCGATGATGCCGGAGTATGATCGCGAGATCACGTTCGTGGAGGCAGGCCGTCGCGTCGCCACCTATCCGATGAAGATCGATACCTGCGGCGGCTACCCGATCAACGTCTATCTGATCAAGACGGAGGAGTCCCGTTTCCTGCGTCTGGAGGACGCTTTGTCTGAGCACCTCATCGATTTGGATGAACCGGCCGTCCATCATGTCCTGCGGGTCCAGGGCGAGCCCTACTTTGGCAAGTTGACTTCCGGCACCTCATCCTCGAGTTGGATGATGGTAAAGGGTGATCGAACCAGCCTCCGTGTCAAGATCGACGGCAAGCCGGCTCGACCGCTCTACGAATTGTTGGGAGATGCGCCGGAACGGTATTTCGGAAGACTGGAGGGACGACGCAATCGCTTGCGGTTCGTACCGGCTGCTCGTGCGCCAGAGCGCAAGATTCGACCTCTTTTCGATTGAGCTTCACGGGAACGGCTAGCGACGAACCAGGCGTTTGGCCTTTCGGTCTGTGTCGGAACCGGTCTGCGTCCTTTACGTTGAACATCAAATGGCGACGGTCCTGTTTCGCCGTCACCTTGCTGAAGCGATGGAAGATACAAGGATGGCGTCAATCGCAACAGCTAGCGTCTGGCTCCGGGGCGCATACCGAACTCCGAAACCCGCGGGCGTCGCCGCCTGCACGATCGTTTGGCGATGGCGTCGATATCCATCGTGGCCGAACAGCACGCCAGCGGCAAACGTGTTTCGCCGGTTCTCGAACGCTGCTACCGCTGCAGAGTTCGCGTCAACTCTTTTCGGTGTACTCAAGGAAAACCAGCCCGCTGGGCCGGGCTAGGCTAGGCA
Organism: Planctomycetaceae bacterium; assembly: GCA_007694185.1. Lineage (GTDB taxonomy): Bacteria > Planctomycetota > Planctomycetia > Pirellulales > Pirellulaceae > UBA6163. The sequence goes on along the minus strand of RECD01000002.1, from coordinate 80 downwards.
AGGATCGTGCGGAAAAAAGTTTCCGGAACCTTTTGTGAGGAACTCGCCCTTCGGGTGCTTTGCACAAAAGGTTCCGGACA
>RECD01000193.1 GCA_007694185.1 Planctomycetaceae bacterium | reverse complement strand
GCCGAGCCAAAAGGGTGTAAAATTCGCTGCGCAAATCTTGTGCCGAACAGTATTGGGTCAGGAACCTTTTGTGCAAAGCACCCGGAGGGCGAGTTCCTCGCAAAAGGTACCGGACACTTTTTTACCGCACGATCCCAAGTCACCGAACCTGTAGGCGTTCGTGGAGCGTGTGATCCAGACGCTCAAGCACGAGGTGTTGAACGGCTTACTCCTGGTTCCGCTGGGTTGCCTTCGAGGATGAACCGTCACCGAACGACCACAGTGCTTGGTCGGTGCGGATCAGCAGATCGTTACCTGCAACCACGACCGATGCGTTGGTGGGTTCGTCGAGCTTATTTTCGGCCAGGAGCTGAAATCGCTCTCGGCTCGGCTGAAAGACGGTCGTGGTCCCCGCTTTGGTGAGCAAAAACATTCTTCCGTCATCGGTCTGCGTGATGCTCGACCAAGTACCGCCACCGGCGCTGCGGCCCTTCCATAGCTCGTTGCCGGTTTGAACATCCAGGCAATGCAACACGCCACCCATGTTGCAAATGTAGACCGATGCGTTGTCGACAACGCCTGTGCCCAGCCAACTGCCGCCTTTGGGTTGGTGCCAGATACGATGCGTTTCGGTCACGTCGCCACGACCGCCCGCGCGCACCGCGAGCGAAGCGCCGCCGTAGCCACCCAGGGCCACGATCACGCCATCCGATTCCATCGGTGAGGCATAAGCGAGTGGTGCAGCCCCACCACATGTCCACAGCAATTCGCCCGTTGCTGGGTCAAACCCGCTGACCCGGCGAGGTAGCGTCGCGACCAGCTCCGTGCGCCCGTCAACCTCCACCAAGATCGGTGTGATCCACGCGCCGCGAAGACGCTCGCTGCGTGGTTTGTCGGATAGGAATTCGTTCGCATTCCCATCGTTCTCGGGGCCACTCCACGCCCGTTCGCTTTCGTCATCCAGCGCGTCGACCTGCCACCGTGTTTCGCCTGTCGACTTATCCACCGCCAACAAAAACTCGCGGTTGCCTGGAGCGAACAACAGAATGCAAAGGTCCTGGTGCAGGATCGGTGAGGAACCGTAGCCCCACATGTGTTCCAGCGCTCCGAGATCACGTCGCCACATTTCATTCCCGTCCAAGTCCCAGCACACCAATCCGGCTGACCCGAACCAGGCGATCACTCGCTCGCCGTCGGTGACCGGAGAAGCCGAAGCATACGGGTTGGTCCTGTGCGTAGCTTCTGGCTGGTCATAAGTGACCGCCCGTCGCCAAAGTTCGCGACCTGTTTCCCGGTCAACGCAAATCAATGCACGCTGGTTGGTCTTGCTGAGCGGCTGGGTGAGGAAGACTTTGTCCTCCCACACGATCGGCGTCGAATTTCCGGGTTCGGGAAGCTCGATCCGCCACTTCACGTTATGCTCTGACCCCCACTCGGTCACGACGTCCGCAGTGGGAGCTTTCCCCGTCCCCTTCGGCCCTCGCCACTGCGGCCAATTGGACTGATCGGCCAAGGCCGGCGTAACGATGCCGAGCAAACACCAAGCGAACGTCGTTGAGCGGAATGTGTTCATGATGACCCTTGAGATGGTGAGAAGAGACCGATTATACGCTGTGCGACAGGTGCGGTCATCGGAGGCAGGGCGTAAACCGTCGTCGAACGAGCCGTGCTGGGGAGCGGTTGCGATTCCTGGCTAAAGTCATTGGCCGCGCCGATCGGGGAGCCTCGGCGTGAACAAGCGGTCGGATTTCCGTCGCATTTCCGAGGCCGCTGAGCATCTCGGTGTCCCACCGAATCCGCTTCGCAATGGGCAGAATGCGGGCAAGCCCAGTGTTCACCGGCATCCGGTGTACGTCCGGTCGTTCGACGACGTGTGCACGGGCGCGGGTCGGACGAAAAAGAAGCCGCCGATCAAGTCACCGAACCTGCAGGCGTTCGTGGAGCGTGTGATCCAGGCGCTCAAGCACGAGGTGCTGAACGGTTTTTGCGTGGTCAGCGAGCAGCACCTGAATTGCATCCTCCGGGTCGGTGCGGACTGGTACAATCACCGACGAGGCCATTCAGGCCGGGATCACCTACCGCCGGCGCGGGACGAGGAGGATCCGCCGGTTGTGGATCTGGCGAAGCACAAACTCGTCTGCCACACCGAACTTCGCGGGAACCTGAAGTCGTACCGCGTGGCGGCGTGAACGCGGCCCGTCCAATTGGTGGCGGCTGCGTTCGCTGCTGCGCCAATTTCTCATTTCATATCGTAGCCTTGCCCTGACCGTCGTCGAAGGCCTCCCAAGTGGCGACACCCAGCGATCCACCGGTCGCAACCGAGCCCGGATTTCACGCCGTTTCGGTGTGGCGACATTTTTGTACGGCGCGCACCGTGGTTCAGCGTCAGGTAATCGCGGACCTCAGCGTTGGCCAACAACCGCGACTGAATCAGGTGGTTGTGAAGAATAGGTGAGAACGCGTCCTTGAACGTCAATTCACTAGGCCGTTGGCCGGGACTTCATCGAAAGCACTTATTCGCAGCGCTGATTTGACGTAAGGTCAAGCAAGGCTCGGACAGCCATCGTGAGGGTATCGGCAAACGGATGGTGATGTGCGAGAGGACAAGCAAATGGAGGGCGAGGCTGTCAGGGCCCCCTTGCGAATGTGTCAAAGCAGTTCGCTGGCCAGGTCCGCCAGCGCTGATCGTTCGCCCTTCTCAAGTGTGACGTGAGCATAGATGGGCTGGCCGACCATCCGATTGATCAGGTAGCTCAAGCCGTTCGACAGCGCGTCGAGGTACGGCTGGTCAATCTGGTGCATGTCGCCAGTCAACACGATTTTCGTGCCTTCGGCGGCCCGCGTGATGATCGTCTTGACTTCGTGAGGCGTCAAGTTTTGTGCCTCGTCGATGATGAAAAACATGTTTTGCAGGCTGCGTCCGCGAATGTAGGAAAGCGGTGTGATCACCAGTCGTTCTTCCTCCAGCATCTTGTCAAGCGCATCGGCTTTCTTTTCGGTTCCGCGGAACTGATGGCGAATCACATTCAGGTTGTCGAACAAAGGCTGCATGTAGGGATCGAGCTTCGCGTTGATGTCGCCAGGTAAGAAGCCAAGGTCACGATTGCTCAATGGAACGATCGGTCGTGCAAGGAGAATCTGTTGGTACTTGCAACGCGTTTCCAAAGCTGCGGCAAGCGCCAGCAAGGTTTTTCCGGTTCCCGCTTTGCCTGCCAACGTAACGAGCTTGACGTCGTCATCGATCAGTGCGCGAAGTGCAAAGCTTTGTTCCGCGTTTCGAGGGCGAATCCCGTATGCATTCATCTTCGGCAGGGCCTGAAACGCCTTGTCCTGGCCGGAATAGGTGAGCAGCAAAGAGCGAGAACCATTGCGAAAGATAAAATTTTCGTTGGCGATCGGCGAAGGAATGCTTGGTAACTGTTCTTGCGAAACGATTCCCCGGTAGCCGTCGAACAACTTGATTTCTTCGGGCTGGGCGCAGTCGATGACGCGTTTGCCTGTGTAAAGCACATCAAAGCTGTCGAGTTTGTCGGCTTCGTAATCCTCCGCGATCAACCCGACTGCCTTGGCCTTCATCCGCAGGTTGATATCTTTGGATACGAGTACAACAGTCCGTGACGGGGCTTCGTTTTGCAACTGAATCGCCGTGCTAAGAATTCGATGATCGGGTGCATCACGCATGAACGCAGCTTTGATCTGTTCGTCCATCCTGGGCATCCAGACGACGCGAATGTTTCCTAATCCTGGTCCGCGAGAAACTCCCTCCTGGCTGATCAGTGGCCCCGTGAGGGAATCGAGCAACCGCAGGAATTCGCGGGCCTGAAAGTGAATATCCTGGGTGCCGCGTTTGAAATTGTCAAGCTCTTCGAGCACGGTAATAGGGATAACGACGTCGTGTTCGGCAAAGTCTTCGATGCAGCAAGCATCGTGAAGGATGACGTTGGTATCGAGCACGAAGACTTTGGTTTCAGCACTCATGCTTTCTCTGCTCCTTATGCGGCGCGTTTTGACCAGCTCAATGTAGGACAAATGATCCCGAACCCACAAGCGATCATCAAGGCGTCGCGATTGACGCTGTGCCCTCCTTCAGGGCCCGAAGACGATTCACTACCTGTGGAACACGTTCTCGATCAGAAAGACGATGACACCCTGTACCAGTGCGTCTGTGGATCGGTAGCGCACCACCGCAGTGATCTTCCGAGACTTTCGGCAAGCATTTCGGATCCAACTTCTCGAGTTGTTCGGGATACCGTTCTTGCATACCGCGAAACTCGCATAGCGCCAACGCCACATCGATGTTTTTAGCGGCTTAACGAAACGAATCCTCCGCGTCGCGACTGCAAGTGAGCGCCGGGAGCAAAAAGGCAGTCAACTCGCTAACGCAAAACTCCGGCAATATTCGTTTAAGTTGCTCCGGCGGTTAACAAGATATTCACATCGCTCAGCTACACTCCGCGGCATCGAGTTGGTCGTGGTTTGGCTTCGGCAGAGTGAATCGTTCACTCACTCAAACGAATAGGACGCTGGCATGGATAACGCCGAGAAGTCGCCCGTCCGGACCCTGCTGATCAGCGACGTTCACCTGGGGTGCAAGCACTCGCAGTCAAGCGAGTTTCTTCAGTTTTTGCGCGGCTATGCCCCCGACAGGCTCTATATCGTCGGTGATTTTATTGACGCCTGGAAAATCAGCTCCGGCTGGCATTGGTCGGACGAATGCGATCAGATTATAGCTCACCTTGTACGTCTGGCGCACGCGGGAACAAGGATCTTTTATGTGCCGGGCAACCACGATTGTTTATTCAGAAATCCTGCATTTCGCGATATGCTTCCTCGGGGCTTTCCGCATTTCGAGGTGGCCAATGAATTCGTTTTTGAAACAGTCCGCGGCTGGAAATTGCTGGTTACCCACGGTGATCTGTTCGACATTTTTGAAACCCGGCTGCAGTGGATTTCCAAGGCAAGTACACCTTTTTATGACGCTTGCTTGAGTTTGAACTGGTGGTTCCACCGGTGGATACTGGGTGAGCAAAAAAACCCGTATGGCGTTTGCGCCGTCTTGAAGAATCGGGTCAAGCGGGGCGTGAGATTCATTAGCCAGTTTGAATCGAAAATTAAGCAGCACGCTCGCCAGCGAGCGTGTGAAGGGGTCGTCTGCGGACACATTCATACGCCCGACATCGTTCAATCCGATTCGATGCTCTATTTCAACACGGGTGATTGGGTTGAAAACTGCACCGGCCTGGTCGAGCATCACGATGGCCGACTGGAGTTGACTTCAAGATACTCGCAACACCGGCAGCTTGACCTCGAAGATCGGCGTGACACCAACAAAGTGTTGGAGGTATTCGCCTCGCAAGACGAAGATCTTTCTTGCCAAACTGAACTCACCGCGACGAGAGATATCACAGATTTTGTCGCGTAGCACTCCCTCGCCCTCAACTATCAAGGACGCTTTCGATGGTCAGACAATGGATCGGTCAAAAGTGCTTTTCCGTCGTACACAAAAAGAACTTGGTTTACAACACGTGCTGGGAAGACCCGAAGCTTGACCGCGAAGCACTCCAACTGGGCAACAACGATAACGTGCTGGTGATCACATCGGCTGGCTGTAACGCATTGGATTACGCGATCGAGGCTCCGAGAAATGTTTTTGCGGTCGACATGAATCCCCTGCAAAACGCCCTTCTGGAGTTGAAGATCGCCACCATTCGCGGTCTCGCGTTTGATGACTTCTTTCGCGTTTTCGGACTCGGTTACCACCCTGACTGGCCCGCGCTCTATCGCGATGTTGTCCGTCGGCAGTTGCAACCGATTTACCAGCAGGTGTGGGATCGCCGCATCGGATTCTTCGACGGTTCGGGACGGCGTAAGAGTTTCTATTATCGGGGCACGGCCGGCTTTTTAGCTTGGATGGTTTGCGGATACATCAACCGGCCGCGCGGGCTTCGCGAAGCGATCGAAGAAATTCTGGCCACCAAAACGGTTCAGCAGCAGCAAGAGGTTTATGACGCCAGAAACGTGAATGACCTGCTCTGGCGAAAGCCGCTCCGCTGGCTCCTGCGACGCGATACCACGCTCGCCATGTTGGGCGTTCCGCGCAGTCAGCGAACCCAGATTGATCGCATCTATCCAGGCGGTATCGTCCGATTCATCCAAGATCGCATTGAGGCCGTGTTCAAGAAGATTCCTTTGCATGACAATTACTTCTGGCGCGTCTATCTGACGGGCCAGTACACGCCGGAGTGTTGTCCCGAGTATCTCAAGGCGGGCAATTTTCAGGCACTTAAGGACGGGTTGGTCGATCGGGTAACGACCCACAGCAATACTGTACAAGGCTTTCTCGCAGGTCATAGTGGCAAGATTTCGCGATTCGTGTTGCTGGATCACATGGATTGGCTGTACGACCAGTATCCTGATCTGTTGGCAGCCGAATGGCAAAGCATTATCAACCGCGCTTCCCCACAGTCGCGTGTCCTGTGGCGCAGCGCAGCACTCCAGGTCGACTTTGTGAATCCGCTGACCGTTCTGGCAAATGGAAAAGAAGTGCAGGTCGGCGAAATGCTGCGATATCATCCTGAGTTGGCTTCGGATCTGCACGCGCGGGATCGCGTTCATACGTACGGCAGCTTCTACATCGCGGACCTCGCGGGGGTTGCGGCATGAGCGATGCAGCTCCTTTCAGTTCGCCACCCAAGTCGCTCCGTAGCGACCTACGTTGTCTTTGGCACTTATTGTTTCATCCGGTCCGCGGCGAAACCCATGCGGAACGACTGGAATCGTTTTACGGCGGACAGGCGGATAATTACGACTCCTTTCGAGCCCGGATGCTCCACGGGCGGCGCGAGTTGATCAAAAGCATTGACTTTCCAAGCAATGGCATTTGGGTCGATCTCGGGGCGGGTACCGGGGAAAACGTCGTCCTGGCTGGAGAGGCTGCTCATTCGTTGAGCGAGATTCATCTGGTCGATCTTTCGTCTTCACTTCTGGAAATTGCCTCGCAACGAATCGAGCAAGCGGGCCTGGAAGGGGTCCGCATTCATCTGGCAGACGCAACTCAATTCGACTTGCCGCCGGAAAGCGTAGACGTGGTCACGTTCTCGTATTCGTTAACGATGATCCCGGATTGGTTCGAGGCCATCGCCGTCGCCGAAAGTTTGTTGAGGCCTGGTGGAATAATTGCGGTCACCGACTTTTACGTCTCTCGCAAATTTGTCCAAGAGGGTTTTCGACAACACGGTTGGCTTCGCCGCGCATTTTGGACGCATTGGTTTGCGGCGGACAATGTCTTTCTCAGCGGCGATCACATTTCACTGCTGTACCGTCGCTTTGAAGTGGAGGAGTTCAATGAACTGCTAGGCAAAGTTCCTTACCTGCCGCTGCTCCGTGCTCCGTATTACCGGTTCATTGGACGAAAACCACCGCGAGCTACTCTGTAGCCCTTGAATGCCTACTCAATCGCTTGGCTCCCCGCGAACCGATCGCGCCGTTGATGCCGATTCGACTTTGAAACCGGCGCTGACTGTACCGCAAACAGGCAACCGCGTCCTGCGATGGCGGCAATTTTGCCGCGATTTCCTCAAGTGCCATCGTCGACCGTTCAACGTGGCACTGCACACCATCACGACACCGATCGGCGTCTTTGGTTTGATTTCGATGATCCGCTTGCTCAGTCCTGACTTTGCGGTCGCGATGGTCGTGGCCTACGTGGTTGTGCTGCTGGCGATGGTTCCCAAAGCGGTTTGGCTGGCATCGACCGCCGTGATGGTGGCGTTGTTGACCGCCGCTCTTATTTTATCCCCCGGTTGGCTTGCGGCAGGATCATGCGTGGCGTTCGGCTATTTCGGCCAAGACCTGGCTCATCTGATCACGGGTGAGCGGACGCTTCAAAGCACGTACATCCGCGACCAGAATCGCGTCGCCCGATTAGTCGAGCACGGCCTGTTGCTGGTGCCGACGTTGTTGGTGATTGCTGGGCGGCAGCACCAGTCACCGCTGCGTTTGCTGGTGTCTCGCAAAGCCGTCCTCCACACAAAGCTAACGTCGCCGGATCAAGTGGGGGGCCTGGGCGAGATTCGCACCTGGGTCCGCATGACTGAGCCCAATCTGAGTCGAAGCACGCATTGGTGGCAAACTGACTTGACCGGCGAGGCTCGCGAAGCGTTTGATCGATTGAGCCGCGATGCATCGCTGATGGCGATGATTCGCCGATTTCACGGGACCGGCTACGAGGTGCACCCGGTGCTCGGAATGAACGAGTTGTACGTGACCGGTCCACCCAAGCAGAGTACGTCTGACACCGTCTTCTATATGGGCCACGTCGATGGACCCTGGTCGGTCTTTCCCGGCGCCCGTTTGTACCGTTGCATGGTGGCGGCCAGCGAGAACGCTGAAGTGACGACCCATTTTCCAATGATTGGAGCCGACTACGCCCAACCGGAAGGCTACCGACTGGAAACGGGTGACTCCGTCGCGTTCGATTTCAACCGCGAGCTACACTATATCACGCGGGATCCTTCAGCAAAACAAGTCGAGCCACGAGTCAACTTAAAATTGCACTTCGTTGCCCATCCGGACGCAATGTCCTGGTATGGCTCGTTACTCGCAAAGCTGACGACGGTATACGATTTGCGTGCACGAGGTCTGTTTCTGCAAACGATTGATCCGAACAGTTGGGTGCAGAACCTCAAGACCCAATGGATTTTGGGTTGGACAAAAGCTTTTGAGTGGATCGTGCGATTCGTGGGCTGGACGAATCTTGCGTATGTTTTGTTGATGGCTGCGATCAGCGTTGCGCTCGGAGACCCACGTTGGTTTGTGGCGACGACAAGCTTCGTTCATTACGCGATCTACATCGCTACGTTGCGCGAGCGGGGCGCCGTCTCGTTCGGTGAGTTTCGACGCAACGCCCTGTTCTTCAAGACAGTGGCACTCACGCAGCTCTTCGTGCTCTACGCGAGCTTTTTTTCCGGCCAACTGCTGTCCCTGGGAATCGTTGTTGGCGGCTTTGCGCTGGCCGCACGTGCGGCCAGCGTTTTAGGAATGAATCGAACTTTGTTTTCAGCCGAGTTGGGCATTGATCCGCCATTGCGTCTGCGCCGATTCCCGTACGGGTTCCTTCCCCACCCGATGATCCTGGGTGCGATGTCAGGGATCGCGGCCATGTTACTTGTTCCAAGCTTTCGCGCCTCGTTTGGATGGCTGTGTGCTGGCCATCTGTGCTGCTACGCGACGGTGCTGGCTCAGGAAATTCTTCGATCGCGCCAAAGTTCAGACAGCCGCGCCGTACTGTCTCCTAATTGATTGCTGGTGATCGACGATTCCAGCGCTGGCCATCATGGATGGGCACCGGGCGTGTGCCGGGCAATCCGTCACTCCCGAACCCAACCCTGTTTCTAAACGCTCTCTTTTTTCTCTGTTCTGTAAGTCGTTTCCGGCAAAGGACTGGGCAAGTTCGAGTATCCTCCGGTCGGGCTGGTTCGCAACGGTTTTCGGAATCGCTTCCCATCCTCAACAGGCCAATGACAGTCCGTGGTGCTGCCGAGACATTTTGTCGCACCAGTCGCCACGCCCCGCAAGCCAGGCGGGGCGACCGACATCGATGCCGGGCGACTTGCCCCAGACGCCTCATCTTGCCAAGCTGGCGGCATGCGCGGGGGTGCGGGCGATTTCCGCCCAAGCAGTTCAACTGACGGCGGCTGGCTCGCTGACGGGTCCGGTCAATGCGGACTGGCTCGTTACGATCGCCTGCTAGCAGTCGTCCCCAACGCGGCGGTGTTGCTCTCGCCGCTGACGACGCAGTCGCGGATTGAAGGGACCACCCCGGCCAATACCCACTTCGCACAAAGTTCTCTCGCGCGACGCAGCGCAATCGACGGCGAAATAGGGTATATACGGTTCTTCCGCCTCATCATGCGACCCTCAGCAACCTCCGATTTCGCTCGAACCGATCTTCGTACGCCCTGACGCGTCAGATGTGAAACAGCGGCCCAGGCAGCCGTGGTCAAGGGATCGTTCGGAAGGTGGCACTGGATCGTTCGGAAGGTGCCACTCATTTTCCCGGGCTTTTTTGGGGCGCGTGGGGCATGAGTGGATGGGGCGGTGGGGCGGAAAGTTCGCATGACTGATGAGACCCGTCGGGCGAGGCCGAATCCGCGCACAGTCCCGTATTCCGAGGTTTTCAAACGAAAGTCAGTTGTTCGGCGCGGCCCGCCGCTGCGACTGCTTGTGCTCACGGTGCAGAATTTGGTGGTGATGGCGAACTGGCGACAGTCGCTGCCGCGACCCCCACTTGCCAATAGCCTCAAAGCGTAAATTTTGGGCGTTTGGGGGGCTGGCCCCCGCAAGAACAGCACTAGTCTATTTTTGATCCGCCACAACACTTAACGCAGCGATGCATTTCGTTGGTTCCGCTGAACCGATACAAATTCATGCTCGGAGCACTGGGCAGATCGTCGTGATGCGGTTTGGGTGGCGAAGTGCCGCGCGGTTGGTCAGGCGGGCTGGTCTGGCGGGAGGGCGTCGTCGGTGAGGAAGCAGCGTGTTGGCGAGATCGCTTGCGCTGGGTAGAGCTGCGGGTTTCGCTCGTCGCTGAGCAGACGGGCCATCGCTTCCCGCTTGGCGCTGCCGGTGACCAGCAGCCAGATTTCGTCGGCTGACCGGATCGCCGGCACCGTCAATGTGTAGCGAAACGTGTCTAGTTTTTCGACCCAGTTTTCGACGAACCAGGAGTCGCGGACTTCGAGGGCGGGCGAGTTGGGAAACAGCGACGCGGTGTGGACGTCATCACCCAGGCCCAGCAGGACCAGATCCCAGCGGGGAAATGCCCCACCCGCAGCCAGGTCCGTCCCGAAACGTTCCTTCAGGGTGCGCTGGTAACGCTGGGCCGCGGCCGCGGGGTCAGCAACGTCGACGGGAACGGGGAAGACATTTTGAGACGGCACGTGGGCAGGGTCCAGCAACGCCTCGCGGACCATCCGAAAATTGCTGTCGGGATGATCCGGCGGCACGTTCCGTTCGTCCCCCCAAAACCACTCGACCCGCGAAAAATCGAGGTCGGTGCTCGCCAACCGCTCGTACAGCCGCTTCGGGGTTGAGCCTCCGGATAGCGCTACGCGAAACACGCCTCGCTCTCGAATCGCCCTTTCGGCCAGTCGCAAGCAGGCGTCGAGCAGTTCATCCAGCAACGACTCGACTTGGAGGAAAGACGTGATCGGCGGCTTGGTCATGAGAACTCGTGGCGACTATCGGGAAAGGAACCATCGCGGACGGCATCGCGGTAACGCGTGGCGGCGTTTGTGATCTCCTGCTTGACGTCCGCCAAGCGGGTCACGAACCGAGGCAGGTAGCCGGAAGTCAGCCCGATCAGGTCGTTGATGACCAATACCTGGCCGTCGGTTGCCGGTCCGGCGCCGATGCCGATCGTCGGGACTTGGAGCGACCGGGTGATGTGGGCGGCAACGGCCGAAGGGACGCACTCGATCAAGACCGCGAACGCGCCCGCCTGTTCTGCGGCGATCGCGTCATGCACCAGGGCTTCCTCATCTCGCTGGACGACGTAGCCGCCTTCGACGTGAACGTTTTGGGGACGCAGGCCGACGTGGGCCATCACGGGAATGCCGGCCGTCGTCAGCGCGCGGATCCGGTCGGCTTGCTCGGCGCCGCCTTCGAGCTTGACCGCTTGGCAGCGAGTCTCTTTCAGCACCCGAGCTGACGAGCGGATCGTCTGTTCGATCGACAACTGACCCTCGGGGAAGGGGAGATCCACGACGACCATTGCCCGTTTGGCCGCCCTGCCGACCATCTCGGCGTGATAGATCATCTGGTCGAGTGTCACCGGGAGCGTGGTGTCGTGACCCTGCACGACCATCGCTAGTGAATCGCCGACCAACAGCACGTCGATCCCGGCGGCATCCAGGGCGGCGGCCGTGGGATAGTCGTAAGCCGTCAGCATCGTGATCCGTTCGCCCGCTTTTCGCATCTTGGCGAGCGTCCGCGTCGTCACCCGTTTGGGCGCCGATGATCCCGAGCCGACGGGCGGAACGCTTGCAGAGCCGGCGGCGACCGGGGCGCCGTCATCGGATCGTTGCGGCGAAGGAGGAGTTTGCGTCATGGTCGTTCCGTGGTCGCAGGCGGTCAGACTGACGGAGTTCAGGCCGGACGAGGCGATCGGGCCACCGAGCAGCGTGATCCGGCCGTCGGACGGAGTGGACCGGGCTTTGGCCTCGGGAACTTCGCCACGACCTGGCATCCTAACGGAGCCGCACGCGGTCTTGAAGGGGCGACGGGCCTGTCTCGGGGCCGCGGGCGTGGTCCGATTGCGGCGTTTCTGCTAGAGCAAGACAGAGGCAGTCCGCATGTAAGCAATGAGCGGTAAAAAAGGGTCCGGTACAATTGGCATTGTCGGGAAATGCCGTCTGCGGGACGAACTCTGCGGGCGTGAGATCTACCACTCCTTATCCCGGAGGGATTAAAGCTTGTAGCCGCGGGTCGCGCAGCGCACCCGTGGATAGAAGAAATAACGAAGATTTCGACCACGGGGGGGTCGTAGCGAGGGAGCGCCGGAGAAGATCTGCGACCCCTTCGGGGTAGGGAGGGTGTTGGGCTTTTCGTGTTCCGGCGGTGTTCGCTGCGCTCGACCGCCGGCTACTGCCGTCGGCCGCTTCGCGGCGTTTTTTCGTGTGGTATTGTCGGTCCCCGGGCTACCGCTCGGGGCTACTGCCGTCGGCCGCTTCGCGGCGTTTTTACGTGTTGTATTGTCGGTC
>RECD01000159.1 GCA_007694185.1 Planctomycetaceae bacterium | reverse complement strand
GCGTAGCTACCGTCGCCAGACGATGGCCGTTCCCAACGGATTGGAAGAAAACAGACAGTAATTTTCCGCACGATGCCGAATGCATTCGTGTGTACTACTTCATCTCGGGACCTTGATCCGCCGTCCAATACTCGTCGTGGAGACCGAGTCGCATCTTGGATTCCATCAGCAGACTGAAGAGAACCGGGACCACAAACAGCGTGATCAATACGAACAGCGTGCCGCCGAACACGGGCAAGGCCATCGCCTTCGCGACATCCGCACCACGCCCCGTCGCCAGTAGCACCGGGGTCAATGCGGCGAACGTGGTGAAGGAGGTCATCAAGCAGGGACGAATGCGTTTGAGCCCGGCGTCGACGACCGCGTCTCGGATCTGTGGTATCGTTTCAAACCGGCGGCGACGAAAGACTTGATCAAGGTACGTCGCCATGACCAAACCGTCATCGACCACCAACCCGAAGACGGCGATGAAGCCAACCCAGATCGCCGTGTTCATCTTCACCCCGACCAAGGCGACGACGATCATTCCGCCACCGAAGGCGACGGGTATGGCGGCAAAGATGATCAACGCGATCGCGAGGCTGCGGAACTGGAAATAGATCAAGAAAAAGTTGATCAGAATGACCAGCGGGATGATGAACAGCAAACGCTGGTTGCTCGCCAACTGCTCCCGAAACGATCCGACCGCCTCAACCAAATAGCCATCCGGCAAAGCGAGTCGCCCCTCGGCACCAAGCGGCAATCGCATCGCCGCTCGCAGGGAACGTTCCACGCTGGTGGCGGTTTCTAGCGATCCCATCGAACCCGAGGGAGAAAACATGACATACGCAACCAAGCGGGCGTTCTCACTACTGATCTCCCCCGGTCCCCACGTGGTGGACATGTGCGTCAAGGCCGACAACGGCACGATCTCGCCGCCGGGCGTCACCACGGGAGTTTGTTCCAGTTGTTCGATTTCGTCACGCAAGGATCGCTGATAGCGGATCTGTACGGGATAACGTTCACGACCATGCACCGTGCGGGTGACATTCATTCCTCCCAGCGCGACCTCCACGACTTCGTTGACGCTCGCGACCGACATGCCGAACCGGGACGCGGCTTCCCGGTTGATTTCGAATTCGACATACGGCTTGCCCAACACGATGTCGGGGTTGACGGTGTCGGCGTGCACCTGCGGCAGGCGTCGCAACTGATCTCGGACCGCCAGCGATGCCTCCGCGAGTTGTGCCAGGTCATCGCCATATATCCGGATCGCCATCGCCGCGCGGATGCCGGACTGCAACATCACCACGCGTCCTTCGATCGGTTGCAACGGAGAAGCGCGGGTGACGCCCGGCAACGTGGCGACGCTGTTGATCTCCTCCCAAATCATGTGTTCCGTTGCCCCGGGGCGCCACTGATCTTTTGGTGCCAGCATCACATAGGTTTCGATCATCGCGGCGGGTGCGGGATCGAGAGCCGACTCCGCGCGGCCGATCTTGCCGAGCACATTTTCGACCTCGGGGATCTGCTTGATCAGTGCCCCTTGGGTTTGCAGGACCTCGAGCGCCTGTGAAAGGCTGGCGCCGGGATAAAGCACCGGCATGTAGAACCAAGCTCCCTCATCCAGGGCGATCCAATCGTCCGTTTCCAGTCCAGTAAGGACGTGTTTCGCATCGACGTATCCCGGAAGTTCGTTGAGATCCGCACCTAAATAGGTGACACCTCGCTCGAGCGGACGCAGGATGGTCGGCAATCCGATCCAGGCTCCCAAGCCGATCAAAACCACCGCGGCCGGCAACAGCAGGAAGCCGGCCTTGTGCCGCAACAGAAACCGCAAGGTCGGTTCGTAGGTCCAGTGGATCCAGCGGCTTACCGGGTTATCTTCGATCGGCCTCAGGCGTTCACGTCCCATCAGGTACCCGACCGCGAAGCCGAACAGCCCCGCGATCAGCATCGCCCAGTGCCGTTGTAGGGTGATCCAATTTTGGATCGCATCAAACCACACGAATCCGGCTAGCGCGGCGAAGATCGCGGCGGCTGCGATCCCGAGACCCGCGGACATCGGCCGCGATTTCGGATGCGACCGCAACAGCAATCGCGCCAGCATGGGGACCAGGAGGACGGCAACCATCAGCGCCGCGATCATCGCGAACGATTTCGTGTATGCCAGCGGCGCGAACAACCGGTAATCGCGCCCGATCAAAAAGAATACCGGCAGAAAGCTGACGATCGTCGTGGCGACCGCGGTCATCACCGCGGGTGCTACCTCATGGGCGGCTGTGACGATGATCGCCTGTCTTCGCTTCGGCCCGCCTGGTGCGCCTTCGGCTTCCCAATCTGCCAAATGGCGGTAGATATTTTCAGAAACGATGATCGACAGGTCGATGATTTCGCCGATCGAGATCACGATGCCCGCCAAGGACATGATGTTCGCGTCGATCCCGAACACCCGCATCGCGACAAATGTCATCAAAACGGCCATCGGAAGCGTGACCGCAACCACAATGCTGCCTCGGATATGCAGCAAAAATAACATCACGACGACAATCGTGATGACGATTTCCGCTTGGAGCGATTCGGTCAGCGTGGCGATGGTTTCATTGATGAGATGAGTACGATCATACACGACTTGAAACGTCACTCCTCCCAAGCTCGGTTCCAACGAACTCATCCGCGTCTTAACCGCCTCGATCACCCGTCGCGGGTTCTCGCCGAAACGCATCACGACAATCCCACCGACCGCTTCGGCCCCATTGAGATCGAGTGCCCCGCGGCGAAATTCGGGCCCGACTTGGACGTTTCCCAAATCGCGTACGTGTACCGGGACCCCCGCCCGGGACATGACGACCGTCTGCTCGAGATCGGATAGCGTTGCGTCCGGGTCCCCGCCCCCGAGAAAACCGCGGCCGCGAACGATGAATTCCATTCCGCCGCTTTCAACCGTCTTTGCCCCGACGTCGATATTCGACTCGCGGACGGCCGCGATCAGGTCCTCGAGCGGGATGTCGTGAAATCGCAAACGGCCGGGATCGACTTCGACCTGATACTGGCGCACGAAGCCGCCGACGCTGGCGACTTCGCTGACTCCTTCGAT
Source organism: Planctomycetaceae bacterium (assembly GCA_007694185.1). GTDB lineage: Bacteria > Planctomycetota > Planctomycetia > Pirellulales > Pirellulaceae > UBA6163. The sequence goes on along the minus strand of RECD01000159.1, from coordinate 9,744 downwards.
CGCCTGCAGTTCGAACTTGACGACGTAATCTTGCATGGAACGCAGTTGGGCAAGATCCATCCCCTCAGTCGGCGGTCTGAGCGTGTAATAGAGGATCTGTCCCAGTGCGGTAGCATCCGGTCCGAGCGACGGAGTCACCCCGTCAGGCAGTAACGGGGCCACACCGCCTAGCCGCTCGAGCACGCGTGTGCGGGCCCAGTAGAATTCCGTGTCATCACTGAATGTGACCTGCACGAAGCTGAAGCCGAACATGCTTTTCCCACGGACGCTCTCCGCCCCCGGCACCGACAACAGCGCCACCGAGAGCGGATAGGTCACTTGGTCTTCGACATCGCGCGGCGAGCGCCCCGGCCAGTCGGCGAAGACGATGACCTGGTTTTCACCGACATTCGGAATCGCGTCGATCGGAACCACCCGCGTCGCATGCCAGCCGGCGGCGATCAAGCCGGCCGCGAATAGCAGCACGACCAGACGCTCGCCGGTGACGAATCGCAGCACGGCAAGAAACATCAATCGCGGCCAGAGTGGGAGGAAGCGGCGTGGGGCATTCGCCTGGGTCGAGTCACTGCGACTGCGGCAAATCGCGATCTAAGATTGAAAAATACTTTTCCGGATCTTCCCGCAACGTGTCCTCGCACCCCGCGCAGCAAATGAACACCTCACGCCCTTCGACCGTGAGCTTGATCGGTTTGCCCATCGATCCGATCGGTTCGCCGCTGACCGGACAGATCCCCTGCTGGCGAGCCGCGACGCGATCGGAATCTTCTTCGAGCAACAGGATTCCCTCAGTCTCCTTCTCGCTAAATGAATCGACCTGAACCGGTGGCGGTTGCACCTCCGTCTCGTCGGTGCGGGAACCACAACCCGCCAACAGCGGTGCCAGCAAGATTGCCAGCGCGGGCGAGAAGCTAAAAATCGAACTACGTGACATCAATCATTCCTAAAATGAGTTTGGGAGGTTTAAGAAAATATCGAGGGATCAAGGCATGGTCGGTTCCTCCGGTGTTGGGGTTGTGGGCACGCCGATCACGCTCTCAAAAGTAGCGCACCGGAGCATTTTGCTGCCCATGTAAGGATTGGCGATCGGCTTTTCGAGTTGGAGCCAATTCGCGTTTCCGCTGGGTACCATGTCGCAAAAGAAATGCACCAATTCGTTGGCAGCATCCTGACCACGAACCTCGGACGCGAGAAGCAAAACATGGCGGCTGACACTCTTGAATTGTTCTCGAGCCTCTCCTAGCGGGCGATGATGCAGATGACCGACATCCGTCGCGGTCTGCGAGGCGAGTTCCCGCTGCGATTCCGTTAACGGTTCGGCGGTGGCCAGTGAATCGGAGAGCGATTGCACCGTCTCGACTTCCACGTCAGAGGGAAGTTCGTCTGCCGCGAACGACGCGACCAACGCGGCGTAAGCTCGGTAGAGCCGTTCGAGTTCCTCTCCGGTCTGTCCCGCGATCGCCTGCGGACCGGCGTCGGGAAGCCGCAGAGGTGCTTCCTTTTCGGGTTTTCGAGCGATCGCACGCTGAGGGTCGATCAGTGACGGCTTGGCCGCTAACTGCATTTGCGAGTCGATCAAGAAGTTGCCACTGACCGCGACCTGTTCGCCGGCGGTGACTCCACTGAGAATGACCGCCTCGTCTCGCAGCAACGGACCGAGCTTGACAGGGCGGATTTCGAAACGCCCTACTTCCGTTTCGACGTACACCAGACTGGTGCTGCCGGTCATCAACACGGCCCGGCGGGGAACCACCAGCACCTCAGGCTGCGGGACCGGATCAGCGGCATAGCCGTACCGTTGGGTCGAGACCAAGTCCATCCCGCAGATCGGGCAAGCCCCAGGTTGATCTCGGATGATCTGCGGGTGCATGGGGCTGATCCACTTGCCGGCCAGATCGGCATCGTACACGTTATCTCGCGCCCCCAGTGGAACCAGCACCTCCGCGCGGGCATAGTCACCTGGCCGCAACCGGCCTTCAGGATTAAGCAATTCAACTCGCACGTCCACGGTGCGAGTGCGATTGTCGACCACCGGGCTCACGAAAGCGACCCGACCTTCGACCGATGTCCCGGGTAAGGATTGGACTTCGACCTCTACCCGCTGCCCGAAGCGGACCAGAGTGGCGTCCTCAGGGAACAGTTGCAGCAGCAGCCAGACGGTACTGAGGTCGGCGATCTGGTAGATGGGCTCACCCGCTTCCACATATTGCCCTTCGACCAGGAGTTTCTCGATAACCGTTCCTCCCATGGGCGAATATACCGTGATCCTGGAACGCTCCTCCCCGGTCTGTTCGAGTTCTGCTATTTGTTCGGCGGTCATTCCCAATTCCACTAGGCGTTGGCGAGCCCCGTCGAACAGACGTTCCTGCGTCCGCCGGACCGAGGCCAATGCGGCACCCTGTAAGGTTTCGAGTGCTCGCTTACTCTCGGTGTATTCGACCTGAGTAGCGTAAAGCTGCGGGCTGTAAATCACCGCCAGGTGATCGCCCTCGGTTACCTCGACACCGGTGTAATCCGCAAACAGACGCTCGATACGGCCGGAGACATAGGCAGCGATCGTCGATTGCCGGCTCTCATCAATCGCGATCCGTCCGATCGATTCGAGTCTTTTCGCGACTGTACGCTGTTGGACGGGAGCGGTTTGGATGTTCGCCAGACGACGAGACGCCGGCTCGATCGTGACCGCGTATTCATCACGAGGCCCGCCACCGTCGGCAGTAGCGGGTTCTAGCGGCATCGCACATATCGGGCAGCGCCCAGGATTCGGCTGACGAATATTGGGGTGCATCGGGCAGGTGTAAATTGCACCCGCGCCGCCGCCGCCATCGTCCCCGCCCGTACCGCCACCTGCGCTTATCCAGCCAAACCGCTGGGATAAGCCCACCAAGATGATGAGGAGAATGCCGACTACTAAAAGTGTGACCGAACGCACTGCAAGGCGTACGAAGTACTGGCGGTCAAGGAGGTGACGGGGCGCCTCGGGCCCGTCCCTTGGCGGTAATGAGGGCGACTCCATCGTTGAATTCGTGGATGTGTTTTGGGGATCGACCATCGCTAATTTCTTTTACCGATAGGAGGGCGGTGGCCGAGACGGCGGATTGCGTGCGTTCTCGGCTTCGGCCATGTTCAGCCGCGAGCCGGCAGCCTGTTCCAAGCGAGCCAGCGAGATCGCCTTATCGGTGACCGCCCGGTGGTAGGCGGACTCGGCGGTCAGTAGATTCCGGGCGTTAGCGGTCACGCGTTCAAATTGCACCGCGCCTTGCCCGTAAGCCCGTTGGTCGGCGTCGAGGGCCTGACGAATCTGTGGCAAGATCGTTTGTTGATAGAGGCTCGCGGTTCGCTCCGCCGCGCGAGCTTGCTCTAAAAAGTCTAGCAGCATCGTTTCGTTGGCGCGGATGACCTCTTCCACTCCCGCATGAGCAGCAAAGTGTTTGTGTGCTGCTTCCTGACGAACGGCGTTGTATTTTTTACTCGAAAGCGGCACGTTGATTCCGGCACCGACTTGCCAAGGGTCCGAGCCGTGCATCCCCGGGTTCATGCTCATGAACATATGCTCGTAGCGGAGCGTCAAATCGGGAACACGCTCCAGCTTCGCGATGCGAATACCCCAAGCGGTCGCTTCGGTTCGCAGACGAGCCATCGCGATTTCGGGCTGTTGCTCCAGTGCGATCGCTCGCAGCGCATCGAGCGAAGTCTCGGTGGCGAGAGACGGATCGGCATCCGTATCCGTGAGTTGGCTGATCGTGCTAATCGGCTGATCCGCAGGACGATTGAGCAGTCGGTTCAGAATCGCGGTGCGCGAGGCAACCTGCTGACGCAGTTGTACTCGTTCCTCCTCGATCCGGCTCAGCTCCAAGGTGGCGAGAATGACATCTCCCGCTGTCGCGCGTCCCACTTCGATCTGCGACGAAGCGATCGTTACGAGCGATCGGAGTAACTGCTCGTTAGCCTCATTGAGTTGCAACAATTTTTCGAGTAGCGACAGCCGGTACCAAGCCTCTTGGACATCCGCGGTGATGCGTTGCTCAGCGGCTAACACGGCTTGCTGATTCATCAGCGCCTCGAACGATGCCTGTTGTGCACGCGCGTCGAGACGTTTGAGCGACGGGATCGTTTGACTGATCATGAACGTGCCGCGGGTCTCGCCATCGGCCATCATCATCGGTTCGCCGAAAACGGTCCCTTGGGCCATCGGATCGGGCAACGCCTTGGCCTGGGGAACCCGTGCCCAAGCTTCACCCGCGGTGGCACGCAGGCGACGAAGTTCCGGATGGTTGGCGATCGCTTGCTGAACCATATTTCCCAAATGGTCAGCGTCGCTCTTAGGTTCTGGCAACGTGTCTGGCGGTTCCGAATCCCCGGGAAGGTCCTCAACAAATTGAATTCGGAAAACGGGCGTCACGACAGGCGGTTCGGTTGCGTCGGGGGTGGGCTGAACCGGCTGCTCCGTCGACAATTTTTTTTCGGGATGATTCGCGACGCGAGCGTAGGGCTGCTGATCGCCGTCAGCGATCGGGCTCATTCGTCTGGATGAACGGTCGCTGTGGCATCCGCCCAGTGCGCAAAATGCAATGGCCAAAACCAACCCTGGCCCGGTGTGACAGGCGGTTCGATCGACCATGATTCTGTCTCCGCGAACGACGTAGGAGGCAATTAAGAACGCACCGATGGCGCGTGACAAAAGCGAAACATTCAAATGAAGATCGACCGGCGTGATTGCAATCCGCAAGCCAACCTTCGCCGCAGGCCCATGATGGCGCGACAAACCTGTTGCTACCGCTTGGGATCACGGGACGAGGGAGCGGTCAACGCAGAGAAGCGTCACCCAAAGCGAGATTCATAGCCGCCAAACGCAGAGCAGGCATCGCATCGAGGCGGTTGATGCAACGATTCGGTGGGGTGCTGGCTTTGCCAATCCGATTGGCAACATGGCGAGCGTTTCACGCGCAATATCCGCAGCAAGATCCAGCGGCGGTTCAGGCTGCGGTCCGCGGACCGTGCAGAATGACTCGGAAACAACGCCACACGCGCAGCGGCATCCCGGCTGCTTCACGTCAAGACACCGGACTTTGGCCAACCGCTCTGGTTGCGATTGGCAACACACTTGGTGCAGGCTGTCCGGCTGAACCCGTGCATCCTGCTGTTGGCAGCAAGCGGTCACCGCAACTGCCCGTTGGTCGCAGCAACAGCTTCGCCGCAGACCAGCATCCACTGTGCCGCAGTAAAATACGGCAGCGATCAGCACGAAGCCAACGGTGGTCTGGAGCCTGGAGGTCATCGAAACTCGCGACGGGAAAGTGAGCCTATTCGCAATTATCGTCATCACCTGCGCATGCGGTCAAACGAAACATCGGACAATTTTCGAGTTTTTGTCATGGCGAGCTCCCGTGAACCGGTCGAGCGTGACGTTTCGCCATTCGGCTAAGAACCGTGCGGAAAATAACTGTCTGTTTTTTCCCAATCCGTTGGGTACCGACACCGTCTGGCGACGGTAGCTACGCCTGCCAGAGCGTGGATGTGGCGACAGATATTTCCCGCGCGACGCTAAGGTACACGACACCCCAAGCTTTCCCGGCCCGTCGTGGCGGTTTCGCTGCACAGCATCGGCAATTTCCGTGAACGCGTCTTAGGGAACCGGTTCCGCGGAAGCCCGTCAGGAATCGGGAACCGCCAGGTCGATCCCTTCACGCTTGCACGGCATTGGCGCCGGTCCGCTGCGGAGACTGCGAAGTCCTTTCTGGGCTGCCAGGCTACAGGATCGGTCTGGATTCTCGTTTGACCAGGCCTCAGCTGCGGTCTCGCATCGCCGCCTGCCGGATCGCCTGATCGACCGCGTCACCGCCATCGAGCCACGCGAATTCGATCAAGATCGCCCAGACATTGTTGCCGGCGATCCGATCGGTTTGCAGCTTGACCAAATCTTTGTGGGTGCAGATCACATCGGCGGCGCCAGCGGGCGACTCGGACAACCAGTTTCGAACCCGCTGCATCGTCGGGCCGTCGTAGCGATCGTGGTCGGGCAGGCAGAACGTGTCGATGACCTGGGCGCCACAGCGACGGAGCGTGTCGACCAAGGCTTGCGGGTTGCCGATCGCGCTGAGCACCCGCACCGGCGCGTCCTGGAGGCTGGCGATGTCGCGGGTTCGATCGGGCCAACCGAGCAATCCGGTCGGTCGGTGGGTCGCGGTGGCGAAGAGGGCTTGAGGAGCGGATTGACGTAGCCTCCCAAGAATCGCCTGTCGCTGCTCGTCTGACACGGCGTCCGCGCGACTGAGGATCACCACATCGGCACGCCGCAGCGACCTGATCGGCTCGCGGAGCAGGCCTCGGGGCAGCAGCCGGCCGAACCCGAACGGGCAGGTGGCGTCGACCAGGACGATGTCCAAGTCTCGCCCGAGCCGCCGATGTTGGAACCCGTCGTCCATCAGCAGCACTTCGGATTCCAGTTCCTCGACCGCGATTTGCGCCGCGGCGACCCGATCGGGTTGCTGCAGGTGGGGGACGTCGGGAAGCCACCAGGCCAATTCCAACGCTTCGTCGTTCGCGCCGCTGTCACCCGCCCCGTAACCGCGGCTGAGCAGGGCCACGCGGAGGTCGAGTTCGCGAAGTCGGCGGGCGATGTGGCGAACCAGCGGCGTCTTGCCGGTGCCGCCGACGGTCAGGTTGCCGATCGAGATCACGGGCACGTCAGCCCGAGACGTTTGGCACCAGCCACGGTCGTAGGCGAGATTTCGAGCCGCGATGACGGCGCGATAGGGAGGCGTCGCGGCGGACAGCACCAGCCGCAGGCAGGTCGCCGGCGCCCCCCGCCTGCGCCCACTCAGCAGTTCCCGAGGGTCCATCCGGCGGTGCCTTAGGGCTGGTGGTATTCGACCGAATAGTCATGATCCCGCTTACGGATCACACTGCCGCTGATGATTCGCTCGGGCGGCAGGATCACCGTCTGTTCGCTTTTCTTGCTCGGGTCGATCCGCCGGAACGAGCCGATCACGTCCATCCCTTCGATCACTCGGCCGAAGACCGTTTGAGACATTTGTCGCGGCGCCATCGGCATCAGCGCGATCACGAATTGGCAGCTGGCCGAGTTGGGAATGTATGTGCCAGGTTGCGACGTGTCCGACATCTTGGCCATGAACAGCGAGCCCCGAAAGATCCGCCGCGCGTCCGGCCGTTCGTGTTCATCCGGCAAGAACTTGCCCGACGTGCCGCTGCCGTCACCGACCGGGTCGCCCCCCATCGCCAACAGGTCGCTGATCACCTGGTAGAACTCCGATTCGTCATAAAACCCGCCTTCGATCAACTGAATGAAATTGGCGACCGTGTTGGGGGCGGAATTTTCAAACAGCTCGATCACGATCGGGCCGCGAGTCGTTTCGAACCGCACTCGGGGCAGGTCGTCCGCCTCGGCATCGGCCTGGCGGGCTGCCAATTCCTGTTCCCACCACTCGGGGTAGATCTCCAGCAGCCCCGCGAGTTGTTGATCGATGTCTTCCAACTTGTCGATGCCGTGTTCGTCAACAAACGCCTGATAGATCGGCAAGACCTCGTCAAAATGGCCTTCGAGGAAAGCCGCTCGGGCGGCGACCAGCCGCAGGAACGGGACCGGGACTTCCGCCTCCAGCAGCACCTTGGTGGCAGGATAAGTCCCTTCGTAGATCGATTGTTCGCGGAAATAATCGAGCAAGGTGACCATGAACGATCCCGACTCGCCATCCTTGGGGATCGCTTCAAAAAGCTGGACCGCGACGGGAAGCAGGTCCCGCAATTCGGAGCGTGCCCGCTCTCGCAACTCGGCAAACCGCTGCAGATTCTCGCTCGAACGGTCGTCGCCGTTGCTGTAGAGGATTTCCAAGCTCCGCAACTCAACCAGCGTCTGGGCCCAGATTTTGCGACGGTCGACGAACTGACGGACGACCTCACGCTGCGCATCGGTCAATTCGATATCGACCTGCTCGATCCCTGGCGGCAACGCGAGCGGCGTCCTCGGGGCCCGCGGGGTCTCGGCCTCAACGCTGGGTTTAGGCGCCGAGTTGCTCGAATCGGATGTTTCAGACTCCGGCTGGGAAACACCGTCGGTCGGCTCGGACGACCCGGCTTCGTCGAGCGGTTTTTCGAGTGCAACGTCTTGAGCGATCACCTGCGATGCAGGAACAAACGGCCCCCACGCAGGTTGGTCACCGCCCAGGCCGCCGATCCCGAGGGGCGTGAACCAAGCGACTGCGATCGCGGCGAGCCATCGCCGGGTCGGTCGTCGGGCGGCGTGCGGGTCGAGCAAGGCGTGCGGATCGAGCAAAAAGGGCTCCGGCGATGAGAGAAGCGTTCGTGGCGACATCAAACCGAGTGGGCTAAGAGGAAACCTGGCTTTCGCAATCGATCAGGATCGATCAGGATAAACCAGATCGGCGGTCCGCGCCAGCCCGGCAGCGGGGTGAAGTGTCGCCGATCAACCGCCCGTTTGCATCCGACGCACATCGTCATCCTTCCGCCCCCATCAACCTCTCGTTCCCGAACGGCAACTCGACCATTGCGATCGCCTAAAAAACCGCCGACCGCCAAAGCGGCGAACATCAAGCCGACGAAACTGCGGATCATCGGCGGCGAACTCCGCGGCCGAGGCGTCTGGTATTTGGGCGATCGGTCGACGCGGCCGATGAAGGAAAGCTTGCGTGAGGCGTTGTTCAACATCGTCGGGCCGGCGCTCCGCGATCGATACGCGTGGGACCTGTTCGCTGGTACCGGTATCTTGGCGATCGAGTCGTTCAGCCGCGGCGCGGCAGGAGCGGTTGCCATCGAACGGGACCGGCGGTTCGCGGCAGCGATCAAGCGAAACACACAAATGCTCGGGCTGGGGCCAGAACAGGTCGACGTTCACAACGGCGACACGTTCCGATTCGCTCCACGGCGGATGGCGGAAGTCGCCGAGGCTTATCCCACCACGCCATGGGTCGTCTACTTATGTCCTCCCTACGTGATGTGGCTCGAGCATCCCGAGCCGCTGTTCGAACTGCTCCAGACGACCGCTGGACTGGCGCCCCTTGGCAGCTTGCTGGTGGTCGAAGCGGATAAGTTTTTCGACATCACCAGCCTGCCGCTGGGGCCTTGGGACGTGCGACCCAAGGGGAACATGACGTTGGCCTTCATGGAAACGACCGGCTGAGTGCCGGCCTCCGGCCCGTCGGCCAGGGCGTTGAAGCAAGCTTCGCTTTCCTGCTGGTTTTGAAACGACCCAGACGTCAACGCAGCAGTTCTGATCGATCGGGATCGCGACAGCCATCAAGGACCCCTGACCGGGTACCGACGGGAATTCATTGCCCCGACGGGGCAAGCGGTGATTGACCTGGACAACACCCTGGGAGCAACACCCGAGATGAATCGCTCGCCCCAACGGGGCACTCCGGATTCACGCCTAAACGCGTATCGTTCAGGGGCGGCTATAACGTCTGGACGTCACAGCCCGAAATGCTGCGGGGTCGCGTGCTGACACAGATTGCCCGATGGAGCAGACGTTATCGGTGTTTTTATAGGCCCCGGCCCTTGCACTTTGTCGTGGCTCTTCGCGGAGTGACGAGACGCGATTCCACCGCGGAGGGACAACGATCGGCGATGAGACGCTGCCCCGGTTCCTTCGGTGCCTTCGCCAGTTGTCCGATGCTTGTTTCGTAAACCCCGCTGCTGGAAAGGTTTCCAATAACAATTTGCCATCGAACGGAGGTCGGGTCAAAATGAACGGTTGGGCGGGCTAGCGGT